>JBGTHC010000126.1:0-7570 GCA_041746375.1 Woeseiaceae bacterium | reverse complement strand
AGGCGTTTCTGGTGGGCGGCAGCGTGCGCGATGCGCTGCTCGGCCTGCACCCGAAAGACTTCGATATTGCGACCAACGCCCTGCCGGAAGAGGTCAAGGCGCTGTTCGGCAATTGTCGCCTGATCGGTCGGCGCTTTCGTTTGGCGCACGTGCGTTTTGGTCGTGAAATCATCGAGGTCGCAACCTTCCGCGCCGCAGCTGGCAGCGACGACGACCCGGGCGCCGTACAGGACCGTGAGGGTCGGATCCTGCGCGACAACGTCTACGGCAAGATCGAGGAAGACGTGTGGCGCCGTGATTTCACCTGCAACGCCCTTTATTACAACATCGCTGACTTCAGCATCTGGGACTACGTCGGTGGCATGGACGACATGCGTGCCCGGCACATACGCCTGATCGGCGACCCGGACAAGCGTTTGCGCGAGGATCCGGTACGCATGCTGCGCGCCATCCGATTTGCGGCAAAGCTGGATTTTACGCTCGACGAGACCGTCTCACGAGCGATCGCCGGACATCGCGATTTGCTGCGCAACATGCCGCCGGCCCGGCTCTTTGATGAATTCATGAAAATGTTCCAGGCGGGATTCGCCGAGCGCACTTTTGACCTGCTGCAGCAACACCGCCTGTTCGAACACCTGTTTCCGGAAACCCAGGAAGCACTGGATTCGGACAGCCAGTTCCGGCAGTTCGTGACCGCTGCCTTGAAGAATACAGACAGGCGTGTTGCTTCCGGCAAGTCCGTGACGCCGATGTTTCTGCTCGGCGTGTTTCTCTGGGCGCCGGTGCAGCAGTTTGCGAGACAGTTGCAAGCGCAGGAAAAGCTGTCGGAGTCGCAAGCCCTGGCCATTGCATCGCAGGAACTGGCCAGCATGCAACAGTCACGCGTGTCGTTGCCGAGGCGATTTACGGCGCCCATGCGAGATATGCTCGCATTGCAGCCTCGTTTCTCGGTGACAAGCGGCAAACGTGGACTGAACCTGCTCGAACACCGGTCCTTTCGCGCGGCTTATGACTTCATGCTGTTACGCGCCGAAGTCGGCGCGGTGGCGCCCGAGCTTGCGACCTTCTGGACCGACGTCCAGACGCAGAACGCCGGGCAGCGGCTGTCGAGCTTCGCCATGACCGCCAACAAGCCGGCCAGCAAAAAGACGACCGGACGGCGCCGGCGGACGCGCCGACGTCGACCGCCACAGGCCGGCGATTCGTGACCAGCGGCCAGGCCTGGTGTCCGGCGTATATTGGAATCGGCAGTAATCTCGACGATCCGTCAGCCAGGGTCCGGCGGGCCGTCGATTCGCTTCGTGCATTGCCACAATGCGCGGCCTTTGCGCATTCCGGACTTTATCGGTCAGCGCCAATGGGTCCCGGCGACCAGCCCGACTTTGTCAACGCGGTCGCCGCCTGTCTGACACGCCTCGATGCGCGGCAGCTGCTGCACGAACTGCAGGCTTTAGAGTACGCTCAGGACAGGCAACGAGGTGCCAGGCGCTGGGGTCCGAGAACGCTCGATCTGGATCTCCTTGTGCTGGGGCAGGACGTCATTGCCGAACCTGATCTCATTGTTCCGCACCCGCGCATGCATGAGCGAAATTTTGTATTGTTGCCGCTCGCTGAAATTGCGCCGCACCTGCTTGTACCCGGTCGCGGCAGCGTGGTCAGGATGGTCGCGGCGATCGCGGGCAGCGAACCGCGCATCGAAAGGCTGGAGTAAGGCGCAGGACGTGATGGCTGAAAAATTGCAGAAAGGTGGTAACCGTCCGCGCTTCGTGGTGGTCGAAGGACCGATCGGCGTCGGCAAAACCAGTCTCGCGCAGCGCCTTGCGGAAAGTTTCGGCGGTGAGGTCATGCTGGAGCATGTCGAAGCCAATCCGTTTCTGGAGCGGTTTTACCGCAATGGCCGCAGCGCAGCGTTACCTGCCCAGCTTTTTTTCCTTTTCCAGCGTGCACGACAACTTGAAGAACTGCGGCAGTCGGACCTGTTCTCGCGGGTGCGAGTGGCTGATTTCCATTTTGCGAAAGACCGGCTTTTTGCCGAAATTAACCTGGATCGCGAGGAGATGTCTTTATACGAGCAAATCAGCGACCGGCTTCAGGTCGAGTCGCCGGTCCCGGATCTCGTTGTTTACCTGCAAGCCTCTGTCGACGCGCTGTTGCAGCGCATTGGCCGCCGCGGCATCGCCTACGAGCGCATGATCGATCGCAGTTACCTGGAAAAACTAACCGATGCCTATGCCCGCTACTTCCACAGCTACGATGATGGCCCGTTGTTGATTGTCAATGCATCCACCATCGACCCGATCCACAACGACGCCGACTACGAGCAGCTGTTCCGGCAGATCGAACGCACGAACGGTGGCCGGCACTTCTTCAATCCGGCTGCCGCCGTCGCGCTCGCCTGAGACTGACGCACCGGACTTACGAGGAATGCATGTACACACAGCTTGAACAGCGCGGCATGGCAGAGCCGCCCGTAAATGTCGCAACACTCGCCAAAATGAAAGCGGTCCGGCAGCCTATTGCCTGCCTGACAGCGTATGACGCAAGTTTTGCGGCGCTCGTTGACGCTGCCGGCACCGACCTCGTGCTTGTCGGCGATTCGCTTGGCATGGTCATCCAGGGTCACGACACCACCGTGCCGGTAACCGTCGCCGACATCATTTACCACACTCGAAATGTAGCGCGCGGGTTGCAACGTGCCTTCCTTGTATCCGATATGCCGTTCATGAGCTACACCAACCCGGAGCAGGCGCTGAAAAACGCGGTGCAATTGATGCAGGACGGGGGCGCGATGATGATCAAGCTGGAGGGCGGTGAAGGTCAGCTCGAAATCGTGCAGCACCTGGCGCGACACGACATTCCAGTTTGTGCGCACCTCGGCCTGAAGCCGCAATCGGTGCACAAAATAGGCGGGTTCAAAGTGCAGGGGCGCGGAACCGGAGAAGCACAACGCATGGTGGATGCCGCGCGCCGACTTCAGGATTCAGGGGCCGACATCGTGTTGCTCGAGTGCGTGCCAAGCGAGTTGGGCAAGGCTGTGACAGAAGCATTGACGATTCCCGTAATCGGTATCGGCGCGGGCCCGGACGTCGACGGCCAGATCCTGGTGCTGTACGACATTCTCGCGATAACGCAGGGCCGAACGCCGAGATTCGTCAGAAACTTCATGATGAACCTTGACGCACCGCTTGACGGTATCAAGGCGTACGTGCAGGCGACTCGCGATCGGACCTACCCGGCTCCCGAGCACTGTTTCTCATGACGCGACTACTCATGCGGATCATCGACCGCTCATTGGGTTTTGCGTGAAGGTCATCGCGAAGGCAGCCGAGCTTCGCGAGCATTTGTCCGAATGGCGGCACAGCGGCGAACACATCGGACTGGTTGCCACCATGGGCAACTTGCACGATGGCCATCGCGGTCTCGTGGAGCTCGCGCGTCAGCACGCTCAACGCGTGGTCGTCTCCAACTTTATTAATCCCACCCAGTTTGAACCGGGCACGGATTTCGCGGAGTACCCGCGCACGCTGCAAATGGACAAACGGCGACTCAAACTGGCTGCTGCAGATCTCCTCTTTGTGCCGGAGGTCGACACGATGTACCCCTTCGGCACCGAAAACGCCACGGTCGTGTCGGTGCCGGCCCTGACCAAGGACCTGTGTGGCACGTTCCGTCCCGGTCATTTTGACGGTGTCACATCCGTGGTTGCACGACTCTTCGGTCTCGTCCTGCCGGACGTAGCAGTTTTCGGCCAGAAAGATTTTCAGCAACAGCTTGTCATCCGGCGCATGGCAGCCGACCTGAATATGCCTATACAGATTATTTCCGCGCCAACGCGTCGCGCGGAAGATGGCCTGGCACTCAGTTCACGAAATCAGTACCTGACGGATGCGGAACGACGGATCGCGCCGCTGTTGTACGGCACCTTGCAGAATATTGTTCGTGACCTGCAGGCCGGTAAACGCAACTTCGCGGAAATGGAATCCAACGCCGTGTCGGCACTCACTGACGCCGGGTTCGTACCCGAGTACGTCAGCATTCGACGCGCCGAGAATCTGCAGTTACCCGATCGGGATACGGATGAACTCGTGGTGCTGGCGGCGGCCAGGCTCGGCAAGGCACGCCTGATCGACAACATCCTTGCAGAGATCTGACGGTAACGGTTAGCCAGAAACCGTATTGCGGCCGGCATCCTTGGCACGATAGAGCGCTTCGTCGGCAGCGCGCAGCAGGGACTCGAAATTGCCCTCGTCCGCGAGTTCGGCAACGCCCATCGAAATTTCCACCGGTATCTGTATCAGCGAATCGCTGCTGGTTTTCATGCTGCCCGACACGGAATCGCGAACCCGCTCGGCGATCGCCATTGCTTCCACCTTGCCCATGCCTGGCAACAGTACTGCGAACTCGTCACCGCCGAAGCGCACGAGATAGTCGCGCGGCCGGAACTGGTTGCGCAGCACGTGACTCACCGCCGACAAGGCCCGGTCACCCGCAACATGGCCAAACTGGTCGTTAAAGGTCTTGAAACGGTCGATGTCGATCATGACCAGCGAGACCGGCTGACCGTTCTGTTTGCAGCGGCTTACCTCCCTGGGAAACGTCTCCTCCATCGAATGCCGGTTGCTGAGCCCGGTGAGTGCATCAGTGGTCGCATGCCGCTGGAACTTCCGCAGGTCGCCGTAGTTTGCGGCAATGACGTGGTTGTGACTGCGCACTCTTTCTGACAGTACCACCAGCAAGTTCTTGGAAAATGCGTGCGAGGCGTTAACCATGTCCCAAAGGATCGACTGATGAATGACCAGCAGATGCGTCGGTTCGGCGGCGACCACGTAGGCGGACGGATCGCGATCTTCAATGATCGACATTTCGCCCGCGCACGCACCCGCATCCAGGATGGCGACAACCGGCGCATCCACTGAGCCGATATGTACGTTCAGCTTCCCGGACAGGACCAAGTAAACGCTTTCATTTTTCGAACCCGGAGACAGCAACAGGTCACCAGCGGCAACGTCCTGCCGGTCGCACTTTTGCAGCAGCAGTTGTACATCGTCCGGGCAGACGCCCTGGAACAATTCCAACCCGGCAAGAAGTGAACGCTGGTAATCAGAGTTGATGCTGTGCGACTCGGCCGCCACAAGAATCCTTTGCTGCTATTATTACGTGTGTTCGTGCGGGGCGGTCGCTTGCGCATCCGACACGCCCGCTCCCGAACGACTCTGCCGGGAGTCCGGGCGGGCTATTTTCATGGTTGTTCCGCTAGTCCCCAATAAGGTTATTTACGTGATTTGCCGTGCAATGACAACGACAATTGTCGCAACCTGGCGTCTCCGTCTCGGCTATATCAGCGCGGCTCCTCCGCTTTCGCCAACGCTTTGCGGGCGGCAGCGAAGTGAGCACGGTCATCCGGCGTCGCTACTGGATATTTCATGTTCAGGGAGGCAAGGGCGTTCACGACGATTTCGGCAACAGTCGCCCGCATGAAGGGTTTGTCGTCCGCCGGTATCGCATACCACGGTGCCCAGGGCCGGGAGGTAGCATTCAGAGCGTCTTCATAGCAACGCATGTACTCGTCCCAGAACTGCCGTTCGTCGATGTCAGCGGGATTGAACTTCCAGTTGTTTTCGGCAGTATTGATGCGGGCAAGGAATCGCTCCTTTTGTTCATCGCGCGACACGTTCAACCAGAACTTGAGGATGATCATGCCGTTGTTCGCCAGGTGCAGTTCCTGGTTGCGTATCGATTCCAGGCGCTGATCCCAGATCGCATTCCGGTCGATGGTCGGCGGCAACTGCTGTCCGTCGAGAATTTCCGGATGCACGCGCACGATCAGCACCTCTTCGTACTGACTCCGGTTGAACACGCCGATGCGGCCGCGCTCCGGCAGGCAGCGGGTGGTTCTCCAGAGAAAGTCGCGGTCCAGCTCATGCAGCGTAGGCCTGCGAAAATTGTGCACGACGAAAGATGAGGGATCGGCTTCCCTGAGTACGGCGCGAATGGTGCCGTCCTTGCCCGCCGCATCCATTCCCTGGAATACAAGCAACAGAGACCAGGTGTCGTTGGCCGTCAGGCGACGTTGCTGGTTGCGCAATCGACGACCGGTTGCTATGAGCCGCGCTCTGGCAGTTGCAAGGTCGGCGTGTGCGTGCCGCGTCAAGGTGTCGGCAACGCGAAAGCTGCCGTCAAAGGGAACGAGAAACGGCGAGTCGGGCGGTTTGAACATCGTACTCTTCTTTGTTATCGGATCGGATCTATTGTCGGATCGGGCAAATGTTAACAGGCCCTGGCTGACGGACGGGCGACCATTCGGGCGCCGGGCATGGCGTTGCAAGGCCCACTGCACATGTTCCCGGATCATTGCCGAGTCATGCAGGCGCCGGGCTGTCAGTGCGTCGATTACCGACGAGCTGCTTTTGGCGTTGCCGAGCGCGACGGCAATGTTCCTCAGCCAGCGCTCGTAGCCGATGCGGCGTATCGCGCTGCCCCGGGTTTTCTCGTTCCAGGTCGACTCGCTCCAAAGAAAGAGGTCAACGAGTTCCGCGCTGTCAAGATCGTGGCGTGGGGCGAAATCGGCTTCGTCGCTGCGTTGCGCAAACTTGTTCCAGGGACAGAATATCTGGCAATCGTCACAGCCGTAGATACGATTGCCGATCAGCGGCCGCAGGGCCTCTGGAATCGCGCCGTCAAGTTCGATGGTCAGGTATGAAATGCAACGACGCGCATCGAGCTGGTAGGGCGCAACGATCGCGGCGGTCGGACACACGTCAATGCAGGCGCGGCAACTGCCGCAGTGCGACTGCTCGGGCTGGTCCGTCGGCAGTTCAAGGTCGGTATACAACTCGCCGAGAAAGAACCAGGAGCCGGCCCGCCGGTTCAGGAGGTTGGTGTGCTTGCCGATCCAGCCGAGACCGGCCTTTTCCGCGAGCGGCTTCTCGAGTACAGGTGCGCTGTCGACAAAGACCCGGTGACCGAACGGGCCGATCGCCGCCTGAATACGGGTCGCCAACGAGCGCAGGCGACTGCGCAGGACCTTGTGATAGTCCCGGCCGAGCGCATAGCGCGACACATAGGCTTTGCTGGGGTGATCGAGGAGCGCTTCGGCCGTGGCCTGATCTTCCGGCAGGTAATCCATGCGCACCGCTATGACACGCAGCGTACCGGGGACCAGCAGGTCCGGGCGACTGCGTTTCTTGCCGTGTCGCGACATGTAATGCATCGTCCCGTGAAAGCCCAGTTCCAGCCACGACGCCAGGCGCCGTTCGGCAGCATCGAGTTCGATGTTGCTGATGCCGGTTTGCTGAAAGCCCAGTTCGCGGCTCCACTCGCGAATGTGCGCGGCGAGTGCGTGAGGTTCTGGGGGGAGAGGAATGCTGGGGCGTCCGGACATAGCGACCCAGTATAATTGACAAGGTGTCGCAACGATCGCGACCCCTGAAGAACCTTGGCGAACCTTGGCAATCGTCGCGGCGGCGCCTGACCCAACACCGGCTAGGAAAATGCATTGAACCTGCCCGTCGAAATATATACAGCCGATGCGGTGCGCCGGATCGATCGGCAGGCTATGGAAATCGCCGGC
>JBGTHC010000125.1:0-23753 GCA_041746375.1 Woeseiaceae bacterium | reverse complement strand
GCCGAGCGTGGCAATTCTCAGGCATCGCCGTCGATCACTGCTAGACTCATCCTGACAAGGTCTTTTCTACGGTGCTGTTATGTCCGAAGGATTCTGGGTTGTGATACTCATCGTCGGGGGTATCGTTATTTACGTCGGAGCAAAGGTCGTTTTCTACATGCGCAAGAGCCGGCAGCAGTGGCAACAGGTCGATCGCAGCAAGTTGCGCGAGTGGGAGGATGATGAAGACTGACAAGGGGGCCGGCATTCCGGGTCCCGCGTTCCGGCGACACACAATGCCGTTTTGCTTTACACTTTACGCTGTTGGCCGGGGTAATCGGAGTCAGGCAATGCGTGGCGAGAATCATGGGCGAACGTCGCTGATCGAAAGCCCTGTCGGCGGGGTACGGGTCGCGATATGGGGCGCGATATTGAGCATGTTATTCGGATTGGCAGCCTGTCAGCCCGGCAGTGACTCGACCGATAAGTCGGCGGAACGCCAGCACGTCGACGCGATGTCCCGCGAGCATGCAGGGGATCTTGGCTCACCGAGTGCTGCAGCCGGAATCGAACCGGAACGCAGCATAGTCGCTGAGACATTGCCGTATGCTGAAGTAGAGGACGAGCTGGTCTACGGACACTTTGTGTTCCCCTCCGATATGGTCGATCCATTGCCGGCGCTCATTGTCGTGCACGAGTGGTGGGGCCTGAATGAGGGTGTACGCGCAATGGCGGACAGACTCGCCGGAGCGGGCTATATCGTTCTCGCGGTAGACCTTTTCAACGGCAAGACGGCGGAGTTTTCGCCGGATGCGCGACAGTTGATGCTCGAAGTTGTAGAGAACCCCGAACGCGCCAATGAGAACATTCGCCAGGCATTTAACTTCGTCAAGGAAACCGCCGGCGCGCCGAGGATAGGTGTGCTGGGTTGGTGCTTCGGTGGCGGCTGGGCGCTAAACGCAGGCATGTTATTGCCGGGCGAGCTCGATGCGCTTGTGATCTATTACGGCCAGGTGACGGACGATCAGGAGATGCTGGCGCCGATCGACGCACCGATACTCGGCCTGTTCGCCGGCAGCGACCGTGGTATTCCGGTAAGTACTGTAGAAGGTTTCGAAGATGCGTTGGGCTCGCTCGACAAAAACCACGAAATAATTATTTATCCGGATGTCGGTCATGCGTTCGCGAATCCGAGCGGAAATAACTACAACCCTGAAGTGGCGCAACTGGCCTGGGAGAAGACCCTGACGTTTCTGGACTTTCATCTGGGGCTCGGAACCGCGACGACGCCCGCGGAGTGATTGCAGCCGATTACGAGTGCAGCGCCCGGACCGGCTCACGCACGCTTCAGTGCCGTCTTCAGTCAGCGACCTCCGAAGGACCTGTGTCTTCGCAGGCCAGGGTCAGGTCCAACGGCTGCGAAACATAAGCAACCCTATGCTGGCCGTCACTTGCGCAACGTAAAGAAGCGTGGGCCGACAGAGCGGCACTTATCGTGACTTCCATGACGTCAAGGAGTACAGGACCTTCTGTCGGCGAGCTGCCCGAGGCGCCGCCGCCGGCAATCCTGTCGACACTCTCGGTGGCGCAGAAGTCATGCACGGCAATCGGCGCAAGCTGACGCTCGGATACCCGCAGAACGATACGATCATGCTCACTGCCAGCCAGTTGTTCAGTATTGAACGTGAGCCTTGTGTCGGCAACATTCAGGAATAGCGATTCGGCGACCCATTCATCACTGCATTGGGCATCGATATCGAAGGAAAATTCAAGTTCGGGCAGGTCGACCAAGTGCCGGCCGGCGGGTCGCGGCGACACACTGACCAAGGGTGCATTGGCGTTTAGTGCAATGCGCGGTTGCGTGTCCGCTTCAGTCAGAGCTGACTGGCACAGCACAAACGGCAGAACAAGCAGGGCATGGCATGGTCTCATCCGCTAAAGGCTACGTCAGGCGCAAGAAAATACAAGCACGATCGGCGTCGCCCGGCTTTTGAGGCAGAATCGGCGTATGAGACGTTTTCTGGACATGACCTACAAGGCAGTGCGGCGGATTGTCATCGGTGTTGTGGGTGCCACTGTGCTGCTGCTGGGCGTAATCATGCTTGTCACGCCGGGGCCGGCAATCGTATTCATTCCTGCCGGGCTTGCCATATTGGGACTCGAGTTTGCCTGGGCGCGCTACTGGCTCAGGCGAGCTCGTTATACGATTCGCTCGCAGAATTCGCACAACCGGCGCCGGCGTGCCGAAAAACGTCAACAGTCCGAATCCCCCCAGTCCGCAAACGACAGAGATGAGAAAGACAAGGCGGAAAAAGACAGGAGCCGGGACAGCTGAATTCGATGATCTATCAGCGGGCCGTTCCGACACGGAGCGGGCCCCGGCTCCCCAAGAGGCACGGCAAAGGGGGGTCTGCCGCCGAACCTTCATGGTCCGTTCTCGCCAGTATCCGAACCAGCGTCGTTCCGGGCGCCGCGATCCGGGCCCAGGGGGAGGAGGCCCAAACCGCGGCATGCCAGCGGAGTGTGAGATCGGCGTGCCCGCCAGGGCCTGCCGGATCTGTTGGCAGCGACTTAAAGCAGGTCGGACGCCACCAATACTGATTTTTCTGCGACCAGGCGAATATCAAGGTCGAGCTTGGTCGCTGAACGAACTGCATCCGCGGCTTGTGCCACTGTTTCCACCTGCGCATCAGCTGCGTGGTTCAGGCTGGTCTCTTCCGCGTCGGTGGCCGAAACTGTGCTTGCGGCCTGCGCCCGGTCATCGGCCAGCGCACCCGGAGCAGCGCCGATCGTTCCTGTCATCAGCATGAGGGCAGCCAGCGCGCCATAATTCGAACGTTTCATTTCTGAGTCCTTTCCGTGTCAACGGCGTCTTCATCGAGCCGTACGAGTAATTTGCAAAATTCGCCAGTGAATTTGCTACCAGCTATTGCAGGACTCGTGCCAACTTACAAATACCAAATAAAACAATTACTTAACAACATAACGCGCATAACGGAATTCCGTAATACACGGAATTCCGTAACGTTACTTACGGAATTCCGTGTACACTGTGGCGATGCAGACAAGCAACGATTACGAGTGGCTTTTTCGCAAGGCGCCGGCCATGGCGACTTCGATCGGCAGTGACGGGCATTACCTCGATGTCAACGATGCGTTTCTGCTGAGGCTCGGCTACTCGCGCGAGGAAATGATCGGGCGCCGGCCTGCGGATTTCGTTACAGAGGAAAGCGCGCAGCGCATCGAGAAGGAGTTCATGCCGACGCTGCGTCGCACGGGTCGACTGGAAAACAAGCCGATTGCATTCGTTTCGAAAAGTGGCGAAGTGGTCGAATGCCTGACCAACTCGCGCGTCGAACACGATCCCGACGGCCACTTTATACGTACCATCGCCATGTACACTGAAGCTGCCGACCAGGCGCGCGCCGATTGGAAATACCGACAGCTATATCGGGCGACACCAGCCATGCTGCATACGGTGGACGCGGACGGTAACATTGTCACTGTCACCGACCACTGGCTGCAAAAAATGGGTTACACGCGAGAGGAGGTCGTCGGACGGTCGATTGTCGAGTTCTACAGCAACGCGGATCGGAAGCGCTTCTCAAGCGGCCGGCTTCAGGAGATTATCAGCGGGGGAGAATTCAGCAACGAAGAACGACAACTGGTGACCAAAGACGGCAAGTTCATTGACGTCGTTCAATCGGCCATTTCAGAGCGCGATTCTGCGGCCAAGGTGCATCGCATGCTGGTCGCGTCCAAGGATGTAACCGAGCGAAACCGGGCTGAGCGCGCGCTGCGCAGTACTCTCGCAGAGAATGCGCAATTGCGCGAAGAGCTCGAACGGGAGCGCGATTACCTCCGCGAAGAAGTAAATGTGGCGATGAATTTCGGGCGGATCGTCGGTCAAAGCCCTGCGCTGAAGCATATGTTGTCGCAGGTCGAGGCTGTTGCCCAGACGCCTGCCAACGTACTTATCCTCGGTGAATCGGGTGTGGGCAAGGAGCTGGTCGCGCGGGCTATCCACTCGCGTAGTTCGCGCGCGGACGGGCCGCTCGTAAAGGTAAACTGCGCATCTATTCCGAAAGAACTGTTTGAAAGCGAATTTTTCGGGCATGTGAAAGGGGCATTTACGGGAGCGCACCGTGATCGTGTGGGTCGATTCCAGTTGGCAGATGGCGGTACCTTGTTCCTGGATGAAGTCGGCGAGATTCCGCTGGACCTGCAGAGCAAACTATTGCGAGTGCTGCAGGAAAGCGAGTTCGAGCGGGTTGGCGATGACATCACGAAAACGGTCGACGTCCGCGTGATCGCGGCGACGAATCGCGATCTCGAGAAACTGGTGGTAGCCGGCAACTTTCGCGAAGATCTTTTCTATCGTCTAAGCGTTTTTCCAATTGAAGTGCCGCCCCTTCGTCAGCGACGCGAAGATATTGTACAGCTGGCACAGCATTTTCTCGAAGCTACGTGTCAGGATTTCGGTCGGCAGCCGATGAAGCTTACCAGCAGCCAGGCAGCTGCTATTCGGGAGTACGAATGGCCCGGGAATGTGCGAGAGCTCAAGAACGTCATTGAGCGCGCTGTCATACTTTCGCAGGGCAGCGTCCTGCGACTGGATTTATCGTTGCCTGAATCGGAACCAGGGCAGGATACCGTCGGCGTGACAGAGACAGGGCAGGCAAAGGATCAGGTACTCACGGAGCGAGAGATGAAGGCCTTGCAGAAAAGGAATCTTGTTTCAGCCTTGAAACAGTCAAACTGGCGGGTGTCAGGGAAAGGCGGGGCCGCTGAACTTCTCGGTATACGGCCGACGACATTGACGGATCGAATTCGCTCCTTGGGTATAAGACGGCCGCACTGAGTTGGATCCCGTTCAGACAATTCTCGCTGCAACTCGTACTTGGCGTGACAACCGCAGAGGAACACAGTAATGGCGAACCTGATTACGCTCTCCAGGCTGATCTTGCTGATCGTCGTCATTTACGCTGCCTATCTGCCTTTTTCCTGGTGGCACATTCTCAATGTTGCACTCCTTATTCTGGTGTTCGTCAGCGACGGCCTGGACGGATACGTCGCCAGGAAACGCAATGAAACGAGCGTCTTCGGTGCGATGTTCGATATCGCGAGCGACCGGATAGTCGAGCTGGCAATGTGGATCGTTCTGGTCGATCTTGCAATCGTACCGGTTTGGGTGCCCCTGGTATTTATCATTCGCGGGACCATTGTCGATACGATCAGGGCCAATCAGGTTTCGACTGCTGGTCAGACTCCTTTTGCAATGCAGAAGTCGCCCCTGGCCAAGTGGCTTGTAGCCGGCAAATTCATGCGTATCTTTTACGCCGCTCTCAAAGCAACCACCTTTTGCTGGCTTTTGCTGACGCGGGCGTTGCTGGCACTTTGGCCAGACATTTTTGGCCCATGGGCAACACTTTTCGAGATAACAGGTATCCTGCTTGTCTACCTGTCGGTATTTACCTGTATAGCACGCGGGCTTCCCGTGATCTGGGAGTTCGTTTATCAGGAACGTGACAGCCTCGTACCAAGGCGATCAAGGGGAAAGTAATCGCATACCATGAATTCGGGCAAGGGCGGCGAACGGACCCGCATGTCAACGAGCGCTGATGCGGCTTGCAATTTTTGATGTCGATGGCACGCTGGTATCCGGCTACAGCACGGAAAAGCGATTCATCGCCTGGTTGTTTCGACGTGGCTACATCGGGCCGCGGCAAATGTTCGCCGCCAGCTGGTTCATTGTGCGGCGCTTCCCAACCTTTGGCCGACATGTTTTTCGCAAGAACAAGGCCTACCTGAGCGGGTTGCCAGAATCGACGATCGCCGAAGAGGCAAAGAGTTTTATTGAAGCCTTTCCTGAGGAAGCATGGAACCAAACGGCCGTCACTGAACTGCGGCTCAAAAAACAGCAGAGTTGCGTTGTCGTGCTGCTTTCCGGCAGCCTGCAACCCATAATCACGGCGCTGGGCGTGCACCTGGGCACCGACAACGCCGTCGGTACACGTTGTCATGTTGAAGATGGCCGGTACACGGCCTCGCCAGCTCCGCAACATCCGTTCTTCGAAGAAAAGGCAGTCTTGCAACAAGAGATCATAAACAAGTACCAGGCTCAGAATTCCGAGGTGTGCTCCTACGCCGATTCACGTTACGATATTCCAATGCTGAAGCGGGTTGGTGAGCCGGTGGCAGTCTGTCCTGACCATGAACTGAATTTATGGGCAAAGGCCAACAACCATCGAATCCTCGGTTTCAGATAATACTCGTGACTTGAAATGAAAAGCTGCGCCGGCCTTTTTCTCTGTCTGATCGGCTGCCTGCTTCCTGCAGCGGCAATGTCACAGCACAGCGTTCCGCTGGGCGTGAAGAATGTGTTAAATCATCGTCAGCTACCTGACGACAGCCTCAGTCTTTACGTGGAGAATCTAAGTACAGGCAAGATTGCCCTCGCCTGGAACGAGGATGAAGCACGCAACCCGGCGTCCGTCCTGAAATTGCTGACAACCCTGATCGCTCTCGAGGATCTCGGCCCCACCTATACATGGAAAACAGAAATGTATCTACAGGGGGAAATTGAAGGCGATACGCTAAAGGGCGATTTGCTGTTGAAGGGCTATGGTGACCCGTTTCTCGTTACCGAACGCTTGTGGAGTCTGCTACGCAGTCTGCGTCTGGCGGGAATCAAAAAAATCGATGGCGATCTGTTGCTGGATGACAGCTTCTTCGACGTCGAAAACTACGATCCAGGCGCGTTCGACAATCAGCCGCTAAGGGCCTACAACGTTGCGCCCAATGCCCTGTTGATGAATTTCCAGGTCGTCCGTTTTCAGTTTGAGCCGGACGTTTCGAATGCCATGATCAAGCTGCGGCTGGACCCTGATCTCGACAATCTGCAAGTCGTCAACAGGCTGTCGCTGCGGAATGGACGCTGCGGCGGATTCCAGCGTGGCATTACCATTACTCCCAATGACAGTGTAGACCGCATGATATTCAGTGGCGCTTTCCCGTCCGGTTGCAGAGCCTATGCTATGGATCGCGCAGTTCTCGGCCACAACGCATTTGCGTTCGGACTGATCAAGTCATTATGGCGGGATATGGGTGGCGAGATCACCGGCAATTGGCGGAACGTCATCGTAGCGGAGGATGCAGAGCCATTTGTTTCGTTTGAATCGCCGCCGTTGACCGAAATAATCACCAGGGTCAACAAACACAGTAACAACGTCATGGCTCGGCAGCTCGTTTACACGCTCGCTGCGGAACAGCTGGGCCCGCCCGGAACCAGTGACAAGGGCAAAGAGGTAGTAAGTAGCTGGCTTGCCAAACGACAATTGGATTTCCCGGAACTAATTTTCGATAACGGTGCCGGACTTTCAAGGATATCGAGACTTACCGCAAGGCATATGGGTGATCTGTTGCGTTACGCATGGCACAGCCCCTTGATGCCGGAATTTGTAGCCTCAATGTCACTGTCCGGTGTCGACGGGACTCTCGCTCGGCGATTTCGCGACGACTCCCTGACAGGAATTGCACATATGAAGACCGGATCCATGGACCATGTCTCCGGCATTGCCGGTTACGTGCAGGCACAGTCCGGAGATCGTTTCGTTGTTGTTGCTCTGCAGAATTACCACAATGTCCATCGCGGACCCGGCGACGAAGTGCATACTGCGCTCTTGCGCTGGGTGCATGCGCTGTGATTCTCATGATCGGGTGATGGCTATGTTGCGTTCTACAATCGGGATACTGCTGCTGTGTATCGTATCGTCCACTGCATTGGCGCAAACTGCCTACGTCACTGACCAGCTGCGGCTCGGATTACACCGGGCTGCTGATACGAGCGATCGTGCCTTTCGTACACTCGACAGCGGCCAGGAACTCGAAATACTTTCTCAGAACAGGAATTATGCGCAGGTACGCCTGCCCGACGGCACAGTCGGCTACGTAAAGGTCGCATATACCGTCACGGAGAAGCCGGCAGCACTGGTCGTCGCCGAGACACGTGCGGAGAATGAGCGCCTTAGCAATGAGCTAACCCGCGCGCGGGAACAATTCGCGGCGCCGGCTGCGGCGATTGCAGATCTCGAGCGACAAGTCGGCGAACAGGCCGCGCTACTCGATCAAAGCAATGCACGAATTGAGGAACTGGCTGCGGCGAATGATCGCTACCTCAGCCGACAGGCACAATATCAATACAGCCTGCCCCTGATATGGGTCACGGGCGCAATGATCGTCTGTCTGATTGCCGGAATTCTCGGTGGGATATGGTGGATCGATTACCGCAGTCGCAAGCGTCACGGTGGCATCCGGGTCTACTGAGCAAGGTCAACGCTTTAGACCTGTTCTAAAGTTCTCCTGACAACGTCGCGGCGTATCCGTTGCCTGGGCGTACTGAAAACGTCGCGCCTTTCAATGATTCGCAATCATCCGTACGCGGCCGGTCTCCTCAGGATAATGGTTGTTTACCACTACCCTTATATTCTCGACCTCCTGCATGATCAGCCGCGCGCGAACGATCACCTGTTGGCCCGCCGCCGTAATTCCGTTAAGGCTTTTTCCTTTACGAATAAAGAGTTGCAAGCCTAATTCTTCCTCGAGAAGTTTCAATTGCTTGCTGACCCCGGGTTGCGACGTATAGAGTCGCTCAGCCGCGGCTGTAATGTTGAGCCCGTTGTCAACGATCGCAATCAGGTATTTTAGTTGCTGTAGTTTCATTTGGCCCCGCCCCGGTACAACCTTGCCAAGCAATAGACCGGCATCTGGCAGGTCAGTTTCAATAAATTACGATTTGCATGCGCAATCGTTATATTTTTGTGTTATGAGAAAACCCGGCGCCCAGGGGGGGTTGCGCGGGCCGGAAATGATACGCACGCCAGTTCGCCCATTGGCGATTCGAACCTGAAACAAAGGAAAGAAAGCCATGATCTACGACAGTATTCTCGACACCATTGGCAATACACCGGTAGTGCGTCTGAATCGAATTGCGCCTGACGATGTGCAGATGTACGTAAAGGTGGAAGCGTTCAATCCTATGGCGTCCGTCAAGGATCGACTTGCCTTTGCGATCATCAATGATGCTGAAAATAAAGGTTTGTTGAAACCGGGGCAGACTGTCGTCGAGGCAACTTCCGGCAATACAGGAATCGCGCTTGCGATGGTGTGCGCCGCCAAAGGCTATCCCTTTGTCGCAACCATGGCTGAATCATTTTCAGTCGAACGCCGCAAAATAATGCGGGCGCTGGGCGCGAAAGTAATACTTACGCCGGCGGCCGAACGTGGCAGTGGCATGGTGCGGCGTGCCGAGGAACTCGCAAAAGAACACGGCTGGTTTCTGGCCAGGCAATTTGAGAACCCCGCGAATCCGGAATATCACCGCAACACAACAGGCCCGGAGATTCTCAGGGACTTCGCCGGTCGGCAACTGGACTATTGGGTGACCGGCTACGGCACCGGCGGCACGATGACCGGTGCGGGCGAGGTGCTCAAGTGCGCCCGCCCCGACATCACGATCGTCGCAACCGAGCCGGCCGGGGCCTCGCTCCTCGCCGGTGGCGATTGGCATCCCCACAAGATTCAGGGTTGGACCCCCGATTTCATTCCAGACGTCCTGAATCGCGACATCTATGATGAACTTGTTCCCGTCAGTGACGAGCGTGCAATCGAGATCGCAAAAAGGCTGGCGAAGGAAGAAGGCATTTTCACAGGGATATCGTCCGGAGCGACCCTGGCTGCGGCACTGGAGATCGCCGGCAAGGCAAAGAAAGGATCCGTCATCCTGGCCATGCTGCCGGACACGGGTGAGCGCTACCTCAGCACACCCCTGTTCGAAGGCGTGAACGAAGGGTCTGACGACGAGTGGTTGCAAAGTCTCAGTTAGGGGCGTTCGCACTTCGTTCAGGCAAGTAGATCCCACGGTTGCGGAAGGGCCTGGTCTTCGGGAGGTCCTTTGACGGAATGGCTGCCTGCGGTTCGCTTTATTTCCGCCAATGGGTTCCCCCCTACCGGTCGAGACCGATTCGAGCCACCCGGCCGCGCCCCGCGAGACGCAAATCACAGTCAGATCAGTGCCGTTCATGGCACTCTGCAACAGGAATCATCACGGTTCGGAACTCGCAATCAATAAGCGCCAATGACAGATGACTTGCACAATGGCGTGACGCGCGAGGGATTCGGCAATGTCGGCGCCGTTCTGCAGTTACTTGTGCCCAGCGCGCAGGGATTCTATTACTACGATGTGCAGCAAACCTGCGTGTGGTCCAGCGCTGGATCGGTCGATTTTGAGATCGACAATTACATTGCCGAAGTTCACGCATCTGTGGTTGCTGAAAATAAGTCCGATCCCGGCATTCTGCGCCGTACCCTCGCGTCGGGCCGTACGCTTCTGGTCTTGACGGTTCCGGGTGAAACTCGCACAACGCTGGGACTATTCGTTACAGTATTCTCAAAGAACGCCGGAAAATCCTCTGCTTTCGACCCGGAAGCGCTGCAGTCCAGACTGTTGTCAATCATTCAGTTGATCGGCGCAAACTTTCAGCTCTCGCAAAACGCAGTCGTTGCGCAGGCTCGGGCCGAAGAAGCCGAGCAGGAACTGAAACTTGTTTATCAGGTAGACGAAAAGATACACGGGACATCGCGCAGTCACGCCAGCCTTGCGCAGTTGATTGGCAATAGCGGGCGCTTTCTGGGCATTGCGTATAGTGTCTTGCTGATGCCTTCGAAACGTATTCGAATCAGCGCAACCCATTCCAGCTGGAAGAACGTCAATCGCAAGGTGCTCGACAAGTACCTGATCGAAACGATTTTCCCGAAACTCGAAGGACAGAGGACGCCGGTCATTTTCGAAATACCGCCGGTGCCAGGCTCTGACAATATTGCCGACCAGGGATACCAGATCATGGTTTGTCCGCTGCTCGATCGGATGGGGAATGTGGAGGGCATTCTCGCGCAGTTCGGCCGGGTAAGTCGTGAAGCATTTCGCGCGTCACATCTCCGTTTCATGTCGCATATCGTGCGTAAAGTGGAGTATGTCATTGAGCAGTCCTTCGATTCGATGACAGGGCTGATGAACCGCTCGGGTTTCGAAGCACAATTGAACGAATCAATGAAAGCCCTGAGCAACAATGGCGATGCTCACCAGGTTATTTATCTGGACCTGGACAATTTGCAACTGGTCAACGATACGTTCGGTCACGAGGCTGGTGACGAAGTTATTACGCGCTTTTCCCAGATCATCGAGGAGCACCTGCCGCGCAACGCAGTAGCGACACGCTTGACCGGCGACGATTTCGCCGTGCTGCTGACTCACAGTAGTGTCGAGGAGGCACTCGACCTGACGGCGCGGATTCGGGACGACGGTGACAAGTTAAGGTACCTGCAAGGCGACAAGTCGCTACAGGTTACCGTCAGTATCGGCATCGCCGCATTCGATTCCCGAATGACCAACGAACTGGATGTAATGACAACAGCGAGAATCGCTTGTGATGCCGCGAAAGACCACGGTCGGGATCGGGTCGAAGTCTACGATCAGTGTGACCAAAGTATCGTGCGTCGCTTTGACGACATGAATCTGGTGGCCGAAATTCAGAAGATGCTTGATGCCGACGGATTCGAGCTGATGGCGCAGCCGATTGTTGCTTTGAAGAAGCGGTTGAAGTCCGAGCGTTACGAAATTCTGTTGCGGATGAAAGACAGTCAGGGCAACAAGATCTCGTCTAACGCCTTCTTTTCAGCCGCTGAGCGCTATCAGATGATGCCTGCGATCGATCGATGGGTGGTTTCGGAAACGCTCGAGCGAATCGGCCGGCACGCGCGCTTTTTGAAAGAAAGCGCAACGGTATTTGCCATAAACCTTTCCGGACAGTCGCTCGGCGATAATCAAATACAGCGATTTATCGAGGGTGAAATCGAATCGAGCGGCGTACCCGCGACGTCTATCTGTTTTGAGGTCACTGAATCGGCAGCGGTATCCAACCGTGCCAATGCGCAGGCATTTATTGACGAGCTGCGCAAGCGTGGCTGCAAGTTCTCACTTGACGACTTCGGAGCGGGGCTGAGCTCTTTCGCATACCTCAAGAACTTCAAGGTAGACACGCTGAAAATCGATGGCAGTTTTATCCGTGATATTACTGAGAACAGGATTTCGGAATCGATGGTCGCCGCAATCACCCAAGTGGCCAAGGTGATGGAGCTCGACACTGTTGCTGAGTATGTCGAAAGCAAGGAAACCAAGGCGCTGGTCGCAAAATTGGGTGTCGACTATGCACAGGGACACGCCGTTGGTGTACCGGTGCCGCTCGAAGAAGTGCTCGCCCGATTCGGTACCTCTACGCGCCGGTCCACCGCCTGACCAGGCTGCCAAGGCACAATTTCTGCACGCACCTTGTCCCAGGCAATTCGCCTTCGACGGCTTCCCGAGCCCGGAGCGACATCCGCTCCCTGATAGACTTGCCGGATGAAGGCCAGGTCTGGAAAAGGGACGAGCGCCGTAATCGAAGTCCTCCCCGAAGCACTGCGAGCACCCGTTTCCTTGTGGATCGATCGCTTCGCGGAGCGTCAGAAAGAACAGGCCGCGGAATTTCTCGCTGCGGCGAATCAATCGCCCACACTCCTGACACTGGTCGCATGCAGCGAGTTCGCGGGCAAGGTGCTTATGCGCGAGTGGGCCTGGTTTCGCGACTGCGCTTTGGCTGGCCATGCAGAAATTCCAAGCGGACCTGAAATGGCTGCTGCTCCGGTAAGTAATGCGAGCAGGGATGCGAGTGATCGTGGCGTCAAAGCGCAATGGCGTCGTTACCGCAATCAGA
The DNA here is from genome assembly GCA_041746375.1 of Woeseiaceae bacterium. GTDB lineage: Bacteria > Pseudomonadota > Gammaproteobacteria > Steroidobacterales > Woeseiaceae > IDS-8. The sequence goes on along the minus strand of JBGTHC010000125.1, from coordinate 10,965 downwards.
ACATGTTATGGATCCTCTGGCGAGACATGGCGGGCCTGGCAGGCGTGGAAGAAACCTTGCGTTCTCTCTCCGAGCTGGCTGACAGGCTGGTACGCGATGCCACTCGTTACGCCGAGGAGTGCCTGCAGCAGGACTTCGGTCGGCTGCGAGGCGAGGAGGGCAACGAGCCTCGTCTCGTCGTGCTGGCCATGGGTAAGCTGGGTGGAGGAGAACTGAACTTTTCCTCTGATATCGACCTGATTTTCCTGTACTCGGGAAACGGTGAGTCAGATGGCGCGCGCCGATTGAGCGCGCAAGAATATTTTACGCGACTGACCCGACATGTCGTTGCACTTCTGGATGAAGTTACTGAAGACGGATTCGTGTACCGCGTCGACACGCGCTTGCGGCCGTTCGGAGACAGTGGGCCGCCTGTTCTCAGTTTTGCAGCGCTCGAGGCCTATCTGTTGCGGCACGGTCGCGGTTGGGAGCGCTATGCCTATGTCAAGGCGCGTGTGATTGATACCGGAGCGGACGTGCACCTGGTGCGCGAGCTTTTGAGCGAAACGATCGAACCGTTCGTTTATCGCCAGTACCTCGACTACGGGGTATTCGAGTCGTTACGCGACATAAAAGCGCGAATTTCCGCCGAGGCAAAGAAGCGCCAGGTGATGACAAACCTGAAGCTCGGCCCGGGGGGCATTCGCGAAATCGAGTTTATCGTGCAATCACTGCAGCTCGTGCGCGGCGGTAACGACGGCAAGCTGCGTACAACCGGACTTCAGGGAGCATTGGCCAGACTGGCGCAGACTCGTAACCTGACGGCGGCAGCGAAGTCAGTACTCGGGGAGGCATATCGCTTTTTGCGGCGCCTGGAAAATTTCTTGCAGGCCATTCGCGACCAACAGGTCCATGATTTGCCGGAGAACAGCCTGGACCAGGCGCGCCTGGCGCTGGGCATGGGGTACGCGAATTGGGATCTGTTGACTGCGGAACTGGAGCGGCATCGCTACAACGTCGGCGAACAATTCGCAGCCATAGTATTTCGCGGCAGTGGGGAGCCGACGCTCACAGAAGCGGCCAGTGAGGTCGCGACTGCATGGAATTCCGATGCCGGTGAAGACGACTGGAAGGCGGCTCTCGCGTCACAGGGCATTCCCGATGCTGGTGAGATCGCCCGGCAGCTGGTCGAGTTTCAGCGCAGTGCTGCGATCGGGCAGGTAGGCAAAACTGGCAGCAAACGGCTCGCTCAGTTCATCCCCGACCTGTTGCTGACAATGAAAGATAAAGACGTTCCGGCACTGGTTTTGAAGAGGGTGCTGAGCATCGTCGAGCGCGTGCTCCGGCGAAGTGCCTATGTAGCCCTGCTCAATGAGAACCCGGTCGTACTGGAGCGGCTGGTTAACCTTTGTGGCCGCAGCGAGTGGCTGACGGAAGAGATTGGTCGATATCCGCTCTTGCTGGATGAATTGCTGGATCCGCGAATTTACTCCACGCTTGTCACGCGCGAGGAAATGCAGGCAGACCTTATTCAGCGCCTCGATGGACTTGCCGACAATGACAGCGAGGGGCAAATCGAGACCCTGGGACAGTTCCAGCGAGCGACCATTTTCCGCATTGCAGTTGCCGATATCGCTGGCAGCTTGCCTATTATGAAAGTGAGTGATCGCCTGACCGAACTGGCAGAGATAGTATTGAACAAGGCGATGGATATCGCTTGGAGGGACCTGACCGCGAAACACGGGACTCCGCGGGCCGGTGAAGCCGGCACAGCGTATAAACCCGGTCTCGGCGTCATCGCTTATGGCAAATTTGGCGGCATGGAGTTGTCCTATCGTTCTGACCTGGACCTGGTCTTTCTGCATGATTCCGCCGGTACTGAGCAGCAGACGGACGGCAACAAGCCACTCGACAACAGCATTTTCTTTGCCCGGCTGGTACGCCGGCTGGTGCACTTTCTTACCACGCGCACGGCATCCGGCGCCCTGTACCAGATCGATACCCGACTGCGCCCCAGCGGTCGTTCCGGTTTGCTGGTGATCAGCGTCGAGGGCTTCGAGCGCTATCAGGAGGAGAATGCGTGGACCTGGGAGCACCAGGCCCTACTGCGGAGTCGTCCGGTTGCCGGCAGCCCGGCTGTGCTTCGGGAGTTCGAGCGCATACGCAGCCAGACCCTGAAAGTCCGCGTGCGGCGCGACCGGTTAAGCTCTGATGTTGTCGATATGCGCAACCGCATGCGCCAGCAGCTGGACCGGAGTATGGAAGGTATCTTCGATCTGAAACAAGGCGAGGGCGGCATAGGCGATATCGAGTTCATTGTGCAATACCTGGTTTTGGCGAACGCCGCAGGACACCCTGCTGTGATCCACTACCCGGATAACATACGTCAGCTGGGTACACTTGCTGCTGCGGGTTGCCTTGCAGATGCCGATGTGCAGCGTATGCAGGAGGTCTACAAGGTGTACCGGCTCAAGTTGCACCGCCTGGCGCTGGACGAGAAGCCGGCCGAAGTTGCCAATCGGGAGTTCGTCGACGAACGGCGTTTTGTAATCGAGCTATGGAAGCGGACACTCGGATGACAATAGAACTAAGGTGCAAGCCGGCCAAGCCTTTGTAGGAACCTGCCTCGCGGGCGAATGCGGTGACGATCAGCCTTTTCCTGTTCGCGGCCGATCATTGCTCCTGCATAATCTGTATTCCCGCGATCCATGGCGATCACGCAGGCCCCGCTCCAACAAGTGGCGTGACATTGCTGCACAACGACGTTGGCTGGCAGGATCGCCTCGTTGCTATAATGCGCCGATTGATCCAAGTGAATGACAGGTGGTGATGCAAGTGGCCGCAAAAGCAGGCACAGTCGAACAAAACCTGATCCCGGCCAACGCGCAGCATCGCTACGTAGTCCGGCAAGCAGACCTGCCTTTGTCCTGCCCCATGCCAGGCATGTATCTATGGAATTCCCATCCCAAAGTCTATTTGTCGATTGCTGAAACCGGCGAGGCAAAGTGCCCTTACTGTGGTGCGGAGTACAGCCTCGGCAAAGACGCCGACTGAGCCGCAACATGCATATTGTTACCGGCGGTGCAGGCTTCATCGGCAGCAACCTGGTGCGGCGGCTCATTGAGTCAACAGATGAACAGGTTGTCGTTGTCGACGATCTCAGTGACGGGCACAAGTTCGCAAATATTGCCGATCTCGACATTGCGGACTACCTGGACAAAGATGAATTTCTGCACCACCTGTCGTCCGGAAATACCTTCGATTCCGGCGTACAGTCGATCCTGCATCAGGGCGCGTGTTCGGTAACGACAGAATGGGATGGTCGTTACATGATGCAGAATAACTACAGTTATTCAAAAACTGTGCTGCATCATTGTCTTGCGCACGATATCTCCTTCATCTATGCATCGTCTGCCGCGGTTTACGGTGGCGCGCAGGCGTTCTGCGAAGCGCCCGAGAACGAGTCGCCACTCAATGCTTACGGCTATTCCAAACTGGCGTTCGATCGCTACGTTCGACGCCTGAAACTAAAGCCCGGCCAACAAGTGGTCGGCTTGCGCTATTTCAACGTTTACGGCCCGCGCGAACAACACAAGGGCTCGATGGCCAGCGTCGCGTTTCATTTCAATCGCCAGCTTGTGGAAGATGGTGAGGTACGATTGTTTGAAGGCTCCGGCGGATTTGCGGATGGCGAACAACGACGTGATTTCGTCCATGTTGACGATGTGTGCTCAATCAACCTGTGGTTCCTTGGAAACCCGCGCGTGTCCGGGATCTTCAATGTCGGAACCGGCCGTGCCCAGAGCTTCAACGATGTTGCCAACTCGGTTATCGCATGGCACGGCGGCGGCCGCATTCGCTACATCCCGTTTCCGGAAGGATTGGGCAGCGCATACCAGAGCTTTACACAAGCAGATGTGACTCGATTGCGAGGTACGGGTTGCGACGTGTCATTCCGCAGCGTTGAAGTTGGCGTCCGCGACTACCTGGATCAGCTGGCGAGCTGACCATCGTGTCGTGTCAGCCGGTTCTGATTGTCGGCCCGTCCTGGGTAGGCGACATGGTAATGGCGCAATCCCTCTTCATGTTGTTGAAAGAACGCCGGCCGGAAACGCCACTGGACGTACTGGCACCTGCCTGGTCATTGCCGATGATCGGGCGCATGTCGCAGGTGAGGTGCGGCATAGTGGCAGCCGGCGAGCATGGGGAAATCGCATTCGGCAAGCGCAGGCACTTGGCATCCGGATTGCGAGCTGCCGGGTACTCGCAGGCCATTGTGCTGCCACGGTCGCTGAAGGCCGCACTTGTACCGTGGCTCGCGGGAATCCCGCGCCGCACGGGCTTTCGCGGCGAGATGCGGTTCGGTCTGATCAATGACATGCGGCAATTCAACGCCGGCCATCTCAACCAGACCGTCAAACGATTCCTGGCGTTGGGACTGGAACGCGACGAGCGCATTACAGCAATACCCGAACCGAGCCTCGAAGTCGACGAAAGCCGGCAGCGACGCACCATTGCGCGGCTTGGCCTCGATGTTGATCGACCCGTTATCGCCATGATGCCGGGCGCGGAATACGGTCCCGCCAAATGCTGGCCGTTGGCGCATTTTCACGTTCTGGCACAGACGCTGGATGCTGCGGGTTACAGCGTCTGGGTGTTGGGATCAGCCAGGGATGAGCAAGCCGGTGCGGCTATTTCTGCCGGTGGCAATGCCCGCAACCTGTGCGGTCAGACCAGTCTCGAGGAGGCGATCGACTTACTCGCAGCCTGCGAGCAGGCAGTCAGCAATGACTCCGGACTGATGCATGTGGCGGCGGCCGTGGGTATACGCATCGTTGCGTTGTACGGCTCCACCACGCCAGAGTTCACGCCGCCACTGACCGCCAGGCGCAAAATTCACTACCTGCGGCTCGAGTGCAGTCCGTGTTTCGCCCGCAAATGTCCACTGGGACACCTGCGTTGTCTGCATGAAATTACGCCGAAGGCGGTGTTGGCCGACATTCTCGCAGACGAACGATTCTGAGGCGATGGCAGATCGTCGACAATTACGCCGACAAAAATCGCAAAAATTGGACATCTACCGGAAAGCCTCGCGTGTTTCGGCACTTGCCTGCAACCTGTCGATTGCCGGGCGCAGGACGCGGTCGATGTTTGCCGTCACCTGTGCCAGGCGGATCAAACCCATGGCTCGCGGGTCGCGCACCCGCTCACCCCAGTTCAGTTCTGCGACGGTTTTACCGAGGAAACGCTGCGCGGCATCCGCATACAGATTCACGGACAGGTTTCGGCTTAGATACGGGCCGCTGCGGTCTGGATTGGACGTAGCGTACAAGCCGACGATCGGCGTCCCCACGGTCGTCGCCATGTGGGCGGGGCCGGAGTCCGGGCACAGCAGCAATGCCGCGCGCTCCAGTATGGCGAGCAACTGTTTCAGGTTCGTCTGACCGATAAGATTGACGACGCTCGGTCCGCAAAGTTTGCTGATCGTGGCACCGTATTCTATTTCGCTGGGGGAATTGCCGCCGGTCATGATCACCCTGCAGTTATACTTTTTGCGCGCGTGGTTTGCTGCTGCCGCATAGCTCTCCGCACTCCAGTTGCGAAAGTTTCGCTGCCTGTCGCTGCTGCACGGACTGATGACGAAAATTGGCCGATTCGGTGCAACGTATTGATTGGCAAAATCACGATGCACTGCCGACAGGGGTATATCCCAGCGCAGCGGCCGTTGTGGCACGCCAATCGCTCGTGCAAATGCGAGCATTGCATCCTGTACATGCTGCCGCGGAACAGCCGGGATGCGCTGATTGGTGAATAGCCACTGAAAGTCACGTGCTCGCGCATAGTCGTAGCCGAGCCGGACCGATGAACGGATCAGGCGACAGAGCAGGTTTGCTCGAATAGAGGCGTGCATGCACAAGGTCACGTCAAAACTGCGCGTGCGCAGCTTTGCGTGTACCTCGCGGTAAGCATCCAGTCCTTTCGCCTTGTCGAAAATGATAAACTCAACGTCGGGAATGTCCGACAACAGCGTTGCTTCTGTCTTGCCAATGATCCATGTGAGTCGCGTTTCCGGCCAGGTGTCCTGAATCGCCCGTACCACTGCCAGCGCATGGCAGGTATCGCCGATCGCTGACAGCCGTATGACACAGATGCTTTCGGGTGGCGCCTGCTGAACGTTCATGGACCCGACTGGATGAGGACGGATGCGCAATGGACAACACCGTCGAGAAGACTGAAACCGGCGCCATCCTATACGATCGGGCCGAGCTCAACCAGATATCCGACGCGACCTTCGCGCCCGCGACCTGGATGTCGGCGACCCCGGTGAGCGGATACCTGCAATCGGCAGGGCGTGGCGATACCGTCATCCTCAGTGATGACCAACGGCATTTCGTATTGCGCCACTACCGGCGCGGCGGAATGGCAGCGCGTGTCAGTCAGGATTCTTATCTCTGGCTCGGCGAAAATCGCACGCGCTCGTTCACGGAGTTCAGGCTGCTTGCGGCGCTTGCCCGGATGGGTCTGCCGGTGCCGCCGCCCGTCGCAGCGCGCTATCGGCGCAACGGCATTTTCTATTCAGCCGACATCATCACGGCGCTGGTCCCCGGCATCCAGCCGTTGGCGGCGCGTATACTGGAGAAAGTTGACCACGCCTTCTGGGTACGGATCGGTGCAGGCATTGCCCGATTTCACAGGGCAGGTGTCAATCATGCGGATCTCAATGCCTACAACGTGCAGCTCGATCGCAACGACGAGATACTGATGCTCGACTTCGATCGCGGTCGATTGATGCAGGCGGGCTCGTGGCAGCGAAGCAATCTTGCCCGGTTGCAACGCTCGCTGGAAAAGGTCAAACGACTGGACCCGCGCAGCAATTTTTCGGCGGACGCCTGGGAGGCGCTGCTGACTGGCTACTCCGACGCAGCAGGCTTGGCGTAGACGTCAGGCAACGGTTCCGGCCGGTTCTTGAACTTGCGGTGAACCCAGTAGTATTGCTCCGGGCAGATGCGAATCTGGCGCTCAAGTACCTCGATGTACCGGCGGGTAACCTCGAGGGGCTCGCCGCCCGGGACGCCCTCGAGCGGCGGCAGGATGCTAAGCGCATAGCCGCCTTCGGGCAGGCGCCGCGGGAAAAACGGGATGGCCACGGCATTGCCGAGCCTTGCCAGGTTGCCGGTGGCGGTATTTGTCATCGACGGCACGCCGAAAAAAGGCAACAGCGCAGACTGCTTCTGATTGTAGCTCTGGTCGGGCGCGTACCACACGGGCCGCCCGTCGCGCAGGCTGCGGATCATACTCTTGATATCGTTTTTCTCGATAGTTCCCTGTGCGGATCGTTCCCTGCCGCTGCGCAGGATCTCCGTCATGAAGTCGCTGCGGTTGCGGCGAAAGACGGCGTCAAAGGGTGGACAATGCAGGCTTAAAACGCGACCGCTGATCTCCAGGGTCGTGAAGTGTGCACTGAGAAGGATGACGCCGAAGCCACGATCGATTGCTTCCTCGATGTGGTGCGCGCCCTCGATTCTCGTCATCGCCAGCAACTTGCGGTCGGACGCCCAGCGTCCCAATGCAAGTTCGATCAGTGACGCGCCGAGCGCTTCGAAATGGGCAAAGGCCATCGCAGCGCATTGGTCCTCGGTCCATTCCGGAAAACACAATTCGATATTGCGATGGGCAATTTCTCGCCGTTCAGTAGCAACGCGGTGCGCCAGTCGGCCCAAAGACTTGCCGAGCGCAAGCTGCCAGGAATAGGGCAACAGGCAACTCATTCGCAGAAGCGCAAGCCCGACCCATGCGGGCCAGTATTTCGGCGTCCAGAAATGATAAAGGGGTTTGCGCCCGGTTGATGTCATGGCGGACTGAGTGTAGCGGCTGCCTCATAGCTGCCGCAAACCTGGCGCTCAGGTGGATGCGTATGCTGATGCGACGCATGATTACTGCGCCGAAAGAAAACCTACTCCGACATGCCGTCGACGTAATCTTCGTCACCGACCTCCGCGTCGGATTCGGCAGCTTTCTGTTGTTTCTTCTGAGTGACGTCGGCAGTTCTGACATCGACTGCCTGTATTCCTACGTGGAACGCAGCGAATCCGGGCATGACTACCTGGTTACGCGCCATACCAATGACGCGCCCGGTATACGGCGAATACAGATTGGTACTGGCATTGTTCATAGGGTCGGTAATTGTGCCGAGCAGGTCGCCCCGTCGCACTGTGCCGCCAAGACTCACGTCGGCAAGGAGTATGCCGCCACGGTTTGCCCGTACCCAGGTTGAGCGGTAATAGACAGGTTGCTGCTCGCCCCAATGGCGCATCTTGTCGACCATGCCGAGCGTATTGAGAAGAGTCTCGATGCCTTTCACACCGTGCATGACTTCCTTGAGTTCGAGCTCCGAGGGTCCGCCGGCCTCGAGCGTGACGGCAGGTATGCCGGCATAGGCGGCAGCATGGCGCAACGTGCCTTCGGCAGCTTCACTGTGGAGAACAACCGTAGCGCCGAAACCATGAGTGAGGGTAACTACGTCCGGATTGCGTAAGTCCGCGCGCAGTTGCGGCAGGTTGGCGCGATCGAATGAGCCGGTATGCAGATCGATCAGTGCATCGCAATGCTCGATAACTTCTTCAAAAAATGAATGGGCGATTCTGGACGCCGCACTTCCGCGCGGATTGCCAGGAAAGTAGCGATTCAGGTCGCGACGATCAGGCAAATAACGCGAGGCCCGGCGAAAACCCTGCAGATTGACGATCGGCACACCGATCACGGCGCCAGCGAGCTCCTGTGGATTCAGGTCGTGCATTACGCGGCGCACCATTTCGATGCCGTTCAGCTCGTCGCCGTGAATAGCGGCAGTCAGGCACACCGTTGGTCCCGGTGCATTGCCATTGACAACGATTACCGGCGTCGACACCGGCAGATCTTCGAACATTTCCGTAGCCGACCACGACAGCCGCCGATAGGTGCCGGGCAACACGTCGGTATTAAGCATGGAAATCGTACGGGCCGACGCTGCATCCGCGATGGTTACCGCATCCGCGAGTGGTACGGTCGCAACCTGCTCCGTTGCATCGTCGGCGAGCAAATCGATAGCAACGCCGGTGCTTTCGGAATGATCGATCGCTGAATCTGTGGCGAGTGGTTGGACGGGCAAGGTATCCGCTTGCAAGGGGCTACCGACTGATTCGTCGGCGGCCGGATCATCCCCATAGGGATCCTCGTAGCGGTCTTCGTCGAGCGGCTCGAGGGTGTCGAAAACAATTGCGGAAGACGTATCGTTGACCGGTAGCGGAGCCTGGGACGGTTGCTGGGTTGGTTGCTGGGTCGATTCCTGAGTCGGTTGCGGGGCTGGCACTTCAGTCAGAGGCGCTACGCTGTCTGCCTCCACCTCGACCGCCTCATCGGCCGCGGTCCAGTGGCCGGCAAACAGCAGGCAGAGGAACGCGGCGAGCGTGACAGAGGTCGAATGTGTGAAAAATAGTCTCATGAATGGGTAGTAGCCTGAGCCGGGAGTCCCGGAATGTTTGCGATAACCTTCCAGCCCGCCCAATAATGCATTATAACAATGGACCTTTATTACAATTATTCAAACGTTTAGGCATTATTCCTCGATTGAAGCCTTATTTGATGCAAATAACAAGTCTCAAAAGCAAGAGAATTCCGTTCGCTGTGCTGGCGCTTGCCTGCCTGGTCTTGGACGTGAGTGCCGAGGAACTGTTCCCGCGACCTCCGGAACTCGAGCCGGATGTTGCCTTCTGGGTTGAGGTATTTACCGACCACGACAGCGACCAGGGAATCTTGCACGATACGCGAAAACTCGCGGTAATCTATGAACGGATCGACATTCCTGCGAAGGCGCCGCGAGCCGAGCGCCAGCGCCGCATCCAGCAACGCCGTGACTATTACCGAGAGATCCTGCAGGCGCTGGCCTCAGGTCCACGGACCGGGCTGACCGCCGAGGAAGCCCGGGTTCTGGCTCTGTGGCCGGACGGCGTCACCAGCGACGTGCTCGCCAATGCCGCCGACAGCATTCGCTTTCAGCAGGGACTTGCCGACCGCTTCGCCGAAGGTTTGAAGCGGGCCGGCCGCTACCGGCCCCATGTGCACACCGAGTTGGCAAAACTGGGGGTGCCGGCCGAGCTTGCGGCGTTGCCACACGTCGAATCCTCCTACAATCCCGAGGCGCGCTCGCACGTCGGGGCTTCCGGCATCTGGCAATTCACGCGCGATACCGGCCGCCGTTTCATGCGTGTCGATCATGTGCTGGATGAACGCAATGACCCGTATATTGCGACCATCGCCGCCGGGAAACTGCTCGCCTACAACTACTCCATAACGGGCAACTGGCCCATGGCCATTACCGCTTACAATCACGGCCTTGCCGGCGCTCGACGCGCAATGCGCGAACACGGTGACACCGCGTACGTCGAGATACTGCGCGAGTATCGAGGCCGCGCATTCGGCTTTGCATCACGCAACTTTTACGTCGCCTTTCTTGCGGCGCTGCAGGTGGATCGTGATCCCGATCGGTACTTTCCCGGCCTCGTGCCAGAGAGCCCGGTTGACTATGCGATCATTTCACTCGACCACTATATGTCGGCGGACGCACTAGCCGATGCACTGGGCGTCAGCACCCGCGAGCTGGCAACGCACAATCCGGCCTTGCAGGCGAGTGTCTGGCAGGGCAGCAAATACGTACCCAATGGCTTTTCAATACGCTTGCCGGCCGCCGCCCTCGACTCGCCCATTACAGAGCTGCTGGCGGCTGTGCCGGTCAACGCGCGATTCGATCGTCAGTTGCCGGATCTTTTCCATACTATCAATCGCGGCGACACGCTCTCGGGCATCGCGGGCGAGTACGGCACCACTGTGTCGACGCTGGTCGCATTGAACAGCCTCAGCAGCAGCCACCGCATCCGCGCCGGCCAGCGCTTACGCCTGCCCGCTGCCGGACCGGCGCCACCCGCTGTGGCCGATGTGCCCCCTCCGGCG
>JBGTHC010000124.1:0-1880 GCA_041746375.1 Woeseiaceae bacterium | reverse complement strand
TCCTCCCTCTTCGCTCAATCCAGTGAGTCCGCTGCAACCGGCAGCGACGCTCTGGACACCGTGACCATCATCGGCCACCGGCGCAGCGTTGCCGATGTACCGGGCTCCGCGCACCTGATCACCAACGAAGAATTGCGTGCGTTGATGCAGACCGACGTCATGCGGGTTTTACGCACCGTACCCGGTGTTTACGTTCAGGAAGAAGAAGGCTTCGGCTTGCGGCCCAACATCGGCATACGCGGCTCAGGAATCGACAGGAGCTCGCGCATCGCCGTACTCGAAGACGGCGTGCTTATCGCGCCGGCCCCGTACTCTGCATCTGCCGCCTACTATTTCCCGACTCAGCGTCGTATGCACGCCCTCGAAGTGCTTAAAGGTCCGGCAGCCATCTCGGTCGGTCCGCGCACGACGGGCGGCGCCATCAACCTGATCTCGACACCGATCCCGGACGCCTTCGGCGCGAACGCCGACTTGCGCGTCGGCCAGCACGAAACCGCTGATGCGCACCTGAATATCGGCAACCGTGGCGAGCGCTTCTCCTGGCTCGTGGAAACGGTGCAGGCGCAGAGCGACGGCTTCAAGAGTATCAACGCGCCGGTCAGCCAGGAAACGGGCTTCGACATCGAGGATTACCTGGTCAAACTGCAGTTCGACAGCGATCCGGCTGCCGGGCTCTACCAGAGTCTGCGCGTCAAACTCGGTTACACCGACCAGGTGTCCGACGAGACCTACCTCGGGCTCACGGACGAGGACTTCGCCGTCGATCCTTACTTACGTTACGCCGCTTCGGCACTCGACGTGTTCAACGGCGAGCACGAGCAATACCAGGCGACCTATGTAATTGAGTCCGAGGGCAACTGGCGCGGCGAGTTAACGGCCTATCGCAACGACTTTGCGCGCAACTGGTACAAGCTGGACGCCGTGGGTGGCGTCGGCATCGCCAACATCCTGGACGACCCGGCAACTTTTGCCAACGAATTCGGCTGGGTCAACGGCGGTGACAGCCCGGATGATTCGCTGCGATTGCGCCACAACAATCGTGAGTATTATTCCGCCGGCCTGCAGGGTTCGCTGTCTTTCGACTTCGGTCTTGGCGATGCGGCGGTCGAACTGACCACGGGTTTTCGCGTGCACGAAGACGAAGAAGACCGGTTGCAGCGCGACGACGGCTATCGCATGGAGAGTTCGGAGCTGATCCTCACCAGTGAAGGCGCACCGGGTTCGCAAACGAATCGCGTCAGCCAGGCCGACGTGCGTGCGCTGTTCGTCGCCAGCGAGATCCGTTACGGCGGCTGGATACTGACGCCCGGCGTGCGCTTCGAAGATATCGAACTCAAGCGTCTCGATTACTCGACCGCAGATCCTGCGCGTGGCCAGGGTCCGACCCAGGTGCGCAGCGATTCCGTGTCGGTTTTCATACCGGGAATGGGTGCACTGTACCGCCTGAACGACAACTGGCGTTTACTGGCCGGCGTGCATAAGGGTTTCAACCCGCCCGATGCAGGCAGCACAGCGGATGAGGAAACCAGCCTGAACGTCGAATTCGGTGCGCGCTTCAACACTGAAGGCCTCAGCGTCGAATCCATTTACTTCATTAACGATTACGACAATCTTGTCGGCACAGTCACTGCGTCCACCGGCGGCAGCAGCCAGATCGGCGATCAGTTTGACGGCGGTGAAGTCGTGGTACAGGGGCTCGAGTTCAGCGCCGACTACGGCTGGAATGACCTCGGCGCCGCTGGCCTGAATGTTCCGCTCAGCGTCCGCTACACGTGGACGACGGAAGCGGAATTCGACAACGCGTTCGAAAGCAATTTCGAACCCTGGGGCGACGTGGAGGTCGGCGATGAGTTGCCGTACATCCCGGAACACCTGTTGCG
>JBGTHC010000123.1:0-8887 GCA_041746375.1 Woeseiaceae bacterium | reverse complement strand
CTTGATGACCTTCTCCGAAGAAGGCTTCGTCACGTCTGTTCTCTGTCTCATCGTCGTTCCCTTGAAACGCTACGATGACCCAGAAAACCTCCTATCTCAATTAGCCCAATTCTGTCTCATTGGTGCTGATCCCGGACAAGGAACAAGCAGGGGGGCCTCGTCTTTGTCGAGGTCTCGGGGATCACGGACCATTTGCATCTCCATCAAAGGTGACGACGGTGTCGATTGCCAACGCGACGTTGGCGTGAACGAACCACCGGCGTGGGCGAGTAGGATGCCATCCTACCACTGCCGCTTGGGCGCGCCGATGAGTTGCACACGGCAGTCCGACACCTGATCAAGCGGCATGCAGATGCAACGTTATCTACTCTACCTTCATATCGGTCAGAACAAGGTTGAGACGCGTGATGTCAATTACTGATTGGACTACTTCTGTTCCGAAGACCACGGAAAATTGACATACCGGTCGCGCGTGTCGAAGCAGATATTCCCATACATTTTCAGATAATCGGCCCGGCGTTTGGGATCGAGAAAGGCCGCCGCCGGGTTAGCGAGGTCGGCCTCGTATTGCGCCATGTTGGCCACGGTAAGCGCAATCGGAAGGATGTCCATCGCTTGCGGAACGCTCCTGCCTTCCAACCAGTCAGCGGCATAGTGGCCCATGGCATAGCCGAAAACTGGGGATGACAGAGAGATACTCGCCTTGAACGGGCCGCTGCCCTTCTTGATTTCAGCCACAGCTTCCGGCTCGCCATCGATCCCGCCGAGGAACTGGTCGAGCCTGTCTTTGCCGGCTGCGCGCAACGCATCAAATGCGCCAAGCACAACTGCGTCGCCTCCGAGCACAACGTCGATATCGGAAGTCGCGAGAAGAATAGTGTTCATAGTAGCGAAGCCGCCCTCCTTGCTCACCGGCTTGGGTGCAATGTCAGCAACAATAGTGACGCCCGGCAGCTTGCTCAGCCCATCGCGCATTGCCTCAAACCGAGGTGTCAGGAACTCCATCGTATCCTGGGTCAGCAGGACAACATTGGCCTTGCCGCCGAGCTTACCGTCGATGTGCGCAATCGCGGCATCGGTGAGCGCTTTGCCTGTCGCATATTGCGGAGCGTTGAGAAGCAGCGTCGCCGGCGGCGGCACGATGGTGCCGACAAAGGCGCCCGACCAGATATATTGTTGAAGAATGGGGGCGAGGGCCAAGGGGTCCGGAGATGTCGCGACCAAGCTGCCAACCTTGGCAGTGAGGAAGGACTCTATCTGCTCCACTGCCTTCGCCGCATTGTTGTCGGCGAGGGTCCTGCGATACTCCAAACCACGATCCTTCGCTGCCATGGCCAACCCGTGATCGACCCCTTGCAGAAATTCGCGCTCGTTCTCCTGCACGAAACCTAGAACCTTGGAGAGACCAGGCGGCGCGCTGCAGGCGGACGCATTCGGGTCGAAGGCTGGGAACACGGTCATCTTGGTGATGCCCTGTGCGCCTTCCTGTGCCCCGGCGCACTCAATGCCGTTCATCGTCACGAGCGCCAAAAACACCATGCGTCGAACGGTGGGCCATCGACCCTTGAGCCTGTTTCCACTCAATGACATTGCGAGAGCCCCCATTGCTAGCCGATATCGGTCAGCAGCACGACCTTTCCACATAACCTTACTCGCGGTCTACTACGCAGTGGTGGTGCGACGGGGCTTTGCCGAAAACACCAAATAGGCTGCCGTGCCAGGCTGCCGGTTTCTATACTCGACCTTCGCACCCAAGCTCATAGACAAGGCGTTGACGATCCGAGTGCCCACGCCTGTTCCCTTCGCGGGCGCGCCTTCGGCTCGACCAATACCATCGTCTTCGACAAGTAGCTCCACCTGCTCGTCGGGCAGTTTTCTGAGCTGGACCCGAATTTCCCCAATTCCCTCGGTATATGCGTATTTGAAGGCATTGGTAACGAGTTCGGTCACGACGACGCCTAGGTTGATGCTGGTATCCGTTTCAAGTTCGACTGGCTCAATGTCAAAAGCCAATGTCACGCCGTGACCGAGTCCGCGCAGCGAGGTGCGGAGATGCTCGAGCAGTCCCGTGAGATACTCGTCGAGCGCTACCGCTCGTACATTCGATGAGCTGTAGAGCCGCTTGTGGACAAGCGAGATCGCAAAGATGCGATCCTGTGTTTCAGCCAGAGCATCCTTCGCCGCCCGGTCACCGAGCGACTTCGACTGTAGGTTCACCAGTGACGAAACAAGGGCAAGGCTATTGGCAACCCTGTGGTTCACTTCGGACAGAAGCACTTCCGTCCGGTCGCGTGCGCGCGCCAAGTCTGCCGTGCGCGTCACTACGCGCTCTTCGAGTTCTTCGTTGAGTTTGGTGACCTCGTCGCCCGTTTCCCGCAACTCCTTGGTGTAACGCGCAACACCATAAGTAGCGCCTCCAATAACCGCGATGATAATTAGCGCGCCAATTGCCGAAACGAGTCGGAGCAAGGCCGTGTTGGCCCGCTGCTCTGACACTCCAGTCGTGAGCCGGTTGTCCGAACGTCCGATGATACCCGAGAAGAATACATTGGCTTCGTCGGTGAGAGCCTTGCCAGTGTTGGTCCGAAAAATAGCCAGAATTTCCTCATCTCGGCCAATTCGCTTCAGCGCAATCGTCCGATCCAGCTCGTCGAACTTGGCAGCAAGGATGGTCGACAAGCGCTGCAGACTGACGTCGGATGCCGATCGGACAGACAAAAGCGTTTGCAGCGCCGAAAGATGGCGTTGCGCCTGGGTTTTTGCAGACTGATAGGGGGCGAGATAGATTTGATTGCCGGTGACGACAAATCCCCGTTGACTGGACTCGGCCGTCAGCATTGCGTTACGGAGTTCCACCGCCGCGACACGGGTGTCGCGTGCAGCGTTTACATCATCAAAATAAGATTGCGCTCGTTCGCCCAACCAGAAATTCATGGCGACAATCGCCATGAGGGCGACGAAGCCGACGAGCAGGAACGCGGAGGTCAGTCTGACAAGACGGCGGCGGGAGACGGACATGCGGGTAGTTCTGCCTGATTTCGGACCAGTGCGCCATTGTGGATCGGAACGACATCCGGCCCTGGCTCGGTAATTGGCATCGTGAACGATGGAGAGTGATTGCCTTAGGCCCCTCGCCAGATGTTAGCGATGGCCATAAACGACGTGCCGCTCGGCGTAAGCGGTGCTTCGCCTCAGGGAATTTCTTCCCCCGTAAACTCGAAGAAGGGTGAGGCTTGACCTGGCAGAACCCATCTTGATTTAGAAGGCACACGCCCGCTCGATCTGGTCGCGCACAAGTTCGACGGTGAGGTATACGGGAACTATGTGCAATTGCAACGATTGATGGGAGCTGCTGTCGAGGATGTGATGCAAAGCGCCGAACGAGCCCGAATGGACGCTGTCAGGCGTTACAACATCCTGGATACGCCCCCAGACGGTGCTTTTGACCGCGTCGTCGCCATGGTAGCTCAGCTTCTGTCGGTGCCCATCTCTCTTGTCACCGTCGTCGATGATGACAGGATATGGTTCAAAGCTCGACATGGATTGGAAGTAAGGCAGATCAAGCGACTACCCGGCTTGTGTGCCTCTGCCATACTACAAGACGGCCCGTGGCTCGTGGCCGACGCCGCGCACGACATCCGTACGATCGACAATCCACTTATTGCCGGGGAACTAGGTCTTCGGTTCTACGCTGGCATACCGCTTGTGACGCGCGACGGTCACAAGCTTGGGACTCTTTGTGCGATCGACCGGCAGCCCCGGGAGATCACCCCCGCTGAAGTCTCCATACTCGAAGGCATGGCATCACTGGTGATAGACCAGTTGGAACTGCGATTGGCTTCCCGAGCTGCGGTTTTGGAGAAGAATTCAGCGCTGGAACTTGCGCAGCAAGCGTCACAGCAAAGCCACTTGCTGGCGGCGATGGTGCAGTCTTCACAGGACGCCATCGTCACCAAGGACCTTGGCAGCATGGTTACCTCTTGGAACGAGGCGGCGCAGCGGCTTTTCGGATACTCTGCGCAGGAAATGATCGGGACGTCGATCCGCCGCATAATCCCCAACGACAGAGCCGGTGAGGAAGACTTCGTCCTCGGTTCCGTGACCAAAGGTGACCGCGTCGAGCATTATGAAACCCTTCGTCGACACAAGGATGGGCACCTCATCCCGATTTCAATCACCGTGTCCCCAATATGGGATGACGCGGGTCGTGTCATCGGTGCCTCGAAGATCGCTCGCGACATTACCGACCGTAAGCTCAAAGAGCAGCGGATCAACTCGCTGATGCGTGAGGTGAATCATCGTGTAAAAAATCAATACGCAGTGATCCTCTCCATGCTGCGGCAGACAAGCAGAACGACCACAACGCTGGCTGACTTTGAAGATAGTATCCGAGGGCGCATCATGGCGCTCTCCCGATCTCATGACCTACTCGTGGATCATGACTGGCAAGGTGCGGCACTTGCCGACCTCATTGCCGCTCAAATCGAACCATTCTCGCTGAGGGGTCGAGCAAGCCTTGAAGGACCGCCAATCCTCCTTTCCCCGGCTGCGTCGCAGTATTTAGGTATGGCCTTCCACGAACTCGCAGCAAACTCCGCGGCGCATGGGGCGATGTCGGGGCATGGCGGGAGAGTAGTAATCGTTTGGTCCATTCAGAATATGGATGCAGGAAGATGGCTTCATCTGGAATGGATTGAGGAAGACGGCCCTGAGGTGACTGATCTAGCGGAAAGTGGCTTCGGGCCGCTCGTACTACGGCGTATTGCCCCCGAAGCAGTTTCCGGCAAGGGCACGATCGAAACCGGCCCCGGGCGTCTAAAGTGGACGCTGGACGCACCACTTGTCGGCATCACTAGCAGCGAAAACCTTGTCGAATAGGTGATTAGCAACTGCGATGCTAATCACCTATTGCGGGTCTCGCTCGCCACGGGTGCGACGTCCTAACTTGGCCGTCGCACTGCCACGTTGGCGAGCAGCGTATCCTGCATCTCATCCAGCAAGCTCGTGTCTCCGATGTATCATGAGAGCAACGATTTATTTGGCAGTGTCATCATCCTTCAGGAAAGTTTCGCTGTGGGCGTGGCACTCCCACCCGTCCGCACCGCGAATCCAAGTGGAACTGTCGGCGGCCCGGAGTTCCTGTGACTTGCCGTCCATCACGACCTTCTGCGTAACGATGTAGGCGATGATGGCCACGTCCGGCGTCGGGACGGTTACTTCGACATCGTGGAACGCATAGGATTCAAGCGTCCACTTTCCGTCCTTCGTCATCTGCCCCATCTTACTCTTGGCGATGGTCATCACGCCCTGCGCGCCGGTCACGAGGCTGATCTTGCCGGAAAGCCGTGAGGTTCCTTTGCCGTCCTTTGCCTTCAGGGCCTCCCAATAGGATGTCTCGAGGGCGAGGATGTCTTTTTTAGTTGGTTTTGTATCAGTGGTCATGTCGGCCTCCTCGGCAGTTGGGGATTAAAAAGAAAGTGCGGCGTTGCAGGGTTCGTCACTTGTCGAGTGCCAGGATCAGCCAGGGCGTGCCGAACCGGTCGGTCACGGTCCCGAAGGCTGATGACCACGCCACCTCGCTCAGGGGCGTCTCAACCTCGCCGCCTTCGGAAAATGCGTCGAACACACGCAGGGCTTCACCTGTCTTCAGATGAAGTGCGACGCGAAATCCCTGCATTGGCGCGAACTCGTTTTGCGGAACGTCGTTGCCCAGGATGGCAAAGTCACCGACACGAAGCTCTGCGAATCGAATCTGATCAGGGGCCGATGCGGTGGATTGCGGCGGCAGTTCCGCGGCATTGTCGCCAAACGCGTTCATTACGGAAATGCGGCCACCCAGTACTGTCTCGTAAAATTCGAACGCCTACCTGCACTCGCCGCCAATTGGGTCATGATCTGCATGGTTTCGGCCTCTTTCTGTTCGGACTACCGTCCCGCCTACCAGAGGTTTTCTTGCCGTCTATCACCGTCACTGGCGCGACAGCGGCATCGAAGACGTCGAACAGGCGCGCATTGACGCCGATGCGGCGGGTGGTGCCATCCCAGGCTCTATCGGGTTCGAACGCAGGGCTGTCGCTAATGTTCCGCAGCCGCATTTGGCGCAGAAATTGTGAGCCACCAGTTGTGTGTTCCACCGGTATGTTGCGCTGTCGGCCTCGGCAGTTGTCAGATGAGAGCGCGATGGCTCGAAGTAGGCATAGAGCGTGCCGCGCTTGGCACAGAACGAACAGGTGCAGCGCGTCAGTTCCGCAGGAATGTCGCCTTCGATTCTGAATACAACCTTGCCGCAATGGCAACTCCCAGTGATCGTCATGTACCCAGAGCCTTTACGTCGTAGGTCAGCTCTGGATACCAATCCGTGCCCCGACCTTCCGGCGTGGAATCTAGAATGTTCCACAGAGGCATTAAGTCGGGTGCCCCGCGCGGGTCCTGCCCAGGGTCAGCCGTTGAGCCGCCCATCTCGACACTCCAGAAATGCCGGATCGTTCCGTCGCGACGGAAAAAAAACGTTAAATGCCGGAACGTCGTCGTCCTCGGCGCTCACGTAATCGCGGGTGAAATCGCCACTTAAATCGGAATATAGTCGCAGGCTTCGCCAGCCGCGTTCCTGCTTACAGGCCACAAGGCGCTCGATCGGCGACCGTGCCGTCGCCACCAGACTAACGCGCTGGTTCAAATCCAGCGCCTCCCCATCCCAAGCGGCGAGCAACGAGGAACACATCGGGCAGGGACGCGCGCGCTGTGGGCCGAACATCCAGCTATAAATCGCTAGGGTCTGCTTGTCGCCGAAGAGGTCTGCAAAATTGGCAGGGCCGTCCTCGCCAATAAACTGATAGTCAGGGGGCACAGTACCCCCTTGCGGCAAGGCGCGCCGCAGCTCCGCCACCCGCTCGATCTGGCGGCGCAGATCGATCTCTTCTGCCAGCAGCGCATCACGCGCCTGCCGGTACTCCGGGCTTTCGCCGGGAAAGCGGACACCGTTGTTCCTCGCCAATTCAGCAGTAGGGGCCAAGAGAAGATTAAGTGACATGCGTTTGTTCCTTTTCGCAGGAGGCGAGGACTTGACGACGTGCGAGTAGTTAACCCGGTGGGGGATCAAGCGTTTCGGATGTAAACCAACCGGGGCAGTAAACTAGCGGAAGTCAGCCGCAGGGAAGATGCGCGCCAAAGTCAAGATTGCCACCCACCATGGTGTGCACCACCAGCAAACCGAGCTTGCTGCTGTCACCTCATTCGCACTGACCATTCATGAGCGTATTGAGCTCTGGTATGCTCGACTCTCGGGGACGTCATATTGCGACAATCTCGAGCTTATTTGGACGAAAAGGAGGGAGGCCACGTGAACCTCATCAAGATGGGTCTTTCGGATTGACGGCGTGGAGCGGGGCCACGTTGATTTGGCAGCTATGGGAGATTGCGCTTGTGCGCACCAATGGGCTGCACCACCAACGAGGCCGCTAGGAAATCGTCTGGAAGCCGGGAGCATGCCCACCCATGACTTGAGCGTTCTCCTCTGCTAGTGATCAGCGCAGCATGCTGGGAGGACGCCAATGCATACCATTCTTCGAGTTGTATCCGGTAGCGCATGGGCAGCGTTTGCTCTGTTTGCTATGCTTGGTTTGGCAATCGCCGACGCCACAATTCCCACGGCCGATATCGAAGGCGCTGCGGATAATCAGCTGGTTAAACGCTACGAGGGTTCCTTTATCGTTTCGTATGAGAAATTCTCCTACACCGACTTTGACGTCCCTCTATCGCCCCTGGTGTTGAGCACCGATCCCAACGCCAGCGACTCAAGCAACAACTACGTCTACGCCCCGGAGAAATCCGTCGAAGTGGAGGGTGCGCTAACTCGAATCGCGTATGTAACGCCAGCTGAGCGGTCCCCACTCGAAGTGCTGCGCAATTACCAGGACGTGATCGAGGCGGCTGGTGGTGAAGTGCTATTCGAATGCAAGAAGGAGGAATGCGGCGGTGCCGCCGACCGGTCGTCGAGTGGCGGCGGCGGAAAGATGAGCATGATGATGCATTTCTTTCACGACTCCGACCTCAAGGATGCTGCCTTTTCGAACGGCGCGTGCGCGCTGACATCCACAATCAACGATCAACGCTACTTTTCAGCGAAGGTGCCGCAAGACGCCGGCGATGCCTACGTTACGGTTCACACCTACACGATCATCGACAACCTGTATTGCAAGGAACTGAACGGCCGCACCATCGCCTTGGTCCAGGTACTTGAGCCGAAGGCTCGCGACAAGAAGATGGTAGTGGTGGCTGCTGCGGAGATGGCGGATTCTCTTGCCGCTCAGGGCAGCATTTCACTCTATGGTATTTTGTTCGATACCGACAAGGCGGTCATCAAGCTTGAGTCCGGACCGACGCTTAAGGAGATCGCGACGCTGCTTTCCAACCAGCCGACAATAGCCGTCATCGTTGTCGGCCATACTGACAGCCAGGGCGCCTTCGATTACAATCTCGACCTTTCATCGCGGCGAGCGCAGGCTGTGAAGGCCGAGTTGGTCTCGAAATACGGTATCGATGCTGGCCGGCTTACCGCCGCTGGTGCGGGCATGATGGCGCCGATCGCAAGCAACGATGATGACGCTGGGCGGGCAAAAAATCGTCGCGTCGTTTTGGTTAAGCTGAACTAGCACGCGTCAAAGGGGGGTTGGTCTGACCCGCGGATATGTGTTCGCGTGCCGTGACCCACGATATTGGCTCGTTCCCTAGTGGCCAGTCTCCGACTCTTTATGCAGCGAGATTTGGCTTTAAAAAAATGCGGCCTCGTGTCGGAAGCGACAGGTTTGGTTCGTCCTAAGGACGCATCAACTCTCGCGGAGAGGAACCCATTATGCCCAGTACCGTCTATTTGCACCGGGTTCTCGCC
>JBGTHC010000122.1:0-3653 GCA_041746375.1 Woeseiaceae bacterium | reverse complement strand
CAAGCAACAGCTCTACAGTGCATTGCACGAGCTGATGGGCGCCGGCTTCGCCACTAAGTCACGACAGGGCGGCAAGCACAAGTGCAGCCTGTACGTGCTCACGCTGTGGCCAGTCGACGAATGCAAAGGGAAGCTCGATATCCCAGAGACGCGAACTGCATCGAACGATTGGAAAAACAGAATCGGTGCCCCGTATACGGACCACATTAGCCCGCCACGGATACCAATCAGGGTGCGCAAGGGCAATGTCGTGACCCTATTGGCCCGCCATGAGTACCAGTCAGAGTGATTTTCAAAATGCAATTAGCCCGCCATGGATACACCTTTATAGTTTACCAAGGCGAAGCCGCTTCTATTGGGGGTGATGGGCATGCTTTTGCGACCGACCTGCAGCCCCGGGTAGGGCTCGGTGCCAGTGCTGCACTTTTGAAACATTGTTGCACGATGGCCGCCTGGGGACTTTGGCGGAGCCTTTCTCCGCATTACGGCCTTATGAATAAAGGCTTTCAGGGGTATATTCGTCCGCTACCAACATCAATCCCAACAAAAAGGCTTGAAATGACCGCTGGATCAACTGTTCTGGAGTTACGCTGATGGCCCGCGGCGTTTCCACGAAACTGAAGGCCGGGTTGCCAGACAGCTACCGCGCCGGCTGGTTGGAGAAGATGGACCGGCGTACCAAGGTCGCCCGGGCGATTCTCGAGCGCGTCGAATCCCTTGCGAGCGATGCGGGCGGCATGGAGAACCTCAGTCACGCCAAAACCTCTCTGGTGAAGCGTGCTGCCTTCCTCGAATGCATTTGCGAGTCCCACGAACTGAAGCTTGCTGCAGGCGGTGAGATTGATGTCGGCGCCTACACGCAAACCCTGAACTCGATGCTTGGCCTGTATCGCCTGCTCGGCATTGAGCGTGTGGCGCGTCCTGTGCGAAGCCTGCACGAGCACATGGGGGCGAAGGAATGAAGTCGCTCCATGACGCCATGCTCGACCCCGAGCTGTTCGGCAATACATTCGCCGATGAGTCGTTCACTGCCTGGCGCACGGTTGCGAAGATCCTCGACGGTCTGCCGTTGACTGATGATGAACTGCAGCTCTATCGACACATCACTGGCCGCACGGAGCCGCCTCACGAGAGATTCGACGAAGCCTACCTGATCAAGCCGCGGCGCTCTGGCGGCACGCTGTTCGGTGGAGCATTGGGATTGCATGCGGCGTTGACGGATTACCGGCCGCTGCTGGGTCCAGGTGAGGTCGCGTCGGTGGCGCTGGTCGCATCCGATCGCAAACAAGCACGGCAACTTAAGAATTACATCAACGGACTGATTGAGGACTCGCCGATCATTGCGGCGGAGGTGACAAAGAACAACACGGAGGTCGTGGAGTTTACTCACCGGTCTGTGATTGAGGTCTTTACGGGCTCCTTCCGTGCGACTCGCGGTTACAGCTTTGCCTGTGTGCTGCTCGATGAGATTGCTTACCTCCGGGACGAAACGAGCGCCATTCCCGACGTTGAACTGGTGCGAGCGGTACGACCCGGTCTGACGAACCTGCGCGGACGATTACTCGGGTTCAGTTCGCCGCATTCACGTCGCGGTCACTTGTGGACCATGCATCGGAAGCATTACGGCAAGGAATCCGACGTGCTGGTCATCAAGGCCGGTGGTCCGATACTGAATCCGACGCTGGACCAGAAAGTCATCGACAGGGCACGCGCTGAAGATCCGGTTGCGGCTCGTAGCGAATGGGATGCCGAGTTCCGCGAGGACTTGTCGGTGTTCCTGGACGACGAGCTGGTCGAGGCGGCGATTGTCCCGGGCCGGCGTGAGTTGCCATTCGCGGGACAGAGATATTTTGCGTTCGCGGACCCGTCTGGTGGCCGGCATGACTCGTTCTCGCTGTCGATCGCGCACCGGGATGGCCAGCGCATCATTCAGGACAAGTTGCTTTGCCAAAGCCCGCCGTTCGTTCCTGATGAGGTCGTTGAGCGTTACTGCGACGTTCTGAAAAGCTACGGGCTGGCGACAGTGACCGGCGACGCCTACGCGGGTGAGTGGGTTTCCGCGTCGTTTGCGAAGCACGGTATCAGCTACGTCACGGCGGCCAAGGATCGCTCGGGTATCTACATCGAGTGTTTGCCGAACTTCACCGCGCGAAATCTCGAATTGCTGGACGTGCCGAAACTGGCGACGGAACTGCGTTTGCTCGAGCGACGCCCGCGGCCGGGTGGCAAAGGCGATGTCGTCGACCATCCACCCAGGGGCACGGACGATGCGGCGAACGCGGCTTGTGGATCACTCTGGCTCGCTGCTCAAGAAGCGACTGAGGATGCAGCGCAAGTCATTCCGTCTGCTTGGATACGGGCAGCACAAGAACGCTGGAAGCCAGAACCGCCACGAGGCATTCCGCTTTGCGCAATCGGTGTCGGTGTTCGTGGCTACCTCGATCCGGTCATCGCGGTACGTCATGACGGCTGGTACGCGCCGCTTGGCGTCATTCCTTCATACCAGACTCCGCACGGTCGCGACCTGGCGGCGCTGGTAATGCGGTTCCGCAAGGGCGACGCATTGCCGGTCATCGACGTGGGCGAATCTCTCGGTGCACAGGCATTCGCGCACTTGAAGGACAACGAGGTCAAGGCGTATGCATTTCGGGCTCTCGATGAGGTGATGGAGCGCACGGCTGAAAAGCAAATGGAGTTCGCCGACAAGCGAGCCGCCGTCTACTGGCGGTTCCGTGAAGCCCTGGACCCGGCCAATGACTCCGGCAGTCCGATATCACTGCCGGACGACCCGGAGCTCGTGGCGCAGCTCGAAGCCGTTCGCTGGGAACAGTCGCCAAACGGCATCAAGGTCGAATCGAAAGAGAAAGTCGAGGCGAAGTTGCGCCGGCCGTCGAATCGAGCCGATGCAGTCGTGCTCGCCTGGTACAAGGGCGCGCGGGCGATAACGCACATTCAGGAATGGTTGCCCGATGAACGGGTACCGGGGTTCGGGAGAAAACGGCGCCCGCAAGTGAATATGGGCCCGCGACGGTCAGGTATTTTAAGTCACAGACGGAGATGAAAATGGAAAACGAAGCGCGAAACATGAAAGAAGACATTGCACGGCAGGCGAATGAACAACCGTTGCCGACGACCTGGCTGACCGGCCAGACCGTTGGATTGAAACAGCCGCTCAATATGCGGCTGCGAAAGGTCCTGAGCGATTTCGAGGACGTCATCATGGCGGGTGGCGCGGAAATGGCGCTCATGAATGCGAACGCCGCGTTCATCGCTCGGATTGAATCGTCCCTCCAGGTAGTTAAGGGCGAGGTTGATAAGCTGCGCGACGTCACGCGACTCATTCAGAATCCTTCGCCGCCTGTTGCGCTTAGCAGCGCGGATGCGCTTCTGACACTGGCCTTTGGCCTGGCCAGTCTGGCCGGTTTGGGAAACCGGATTTACGATGTCGACGCGCTCTGGCATGCGTTTCTCGATCATTGCCCGGCCGAAGGTCAAGACTACTGGCGCAGGCCGCAGAACGCCGACTCAATCCTTGGGCATGTTCGTCAAGCTGACTTTCGCGAGGAACTGCGCAAGCGAGACGCGCTGGCGTGGGCCGGTGTTGACAAGAAAATCCGGCTCGTTGAGCTCGTGCCCGTGTCTGCATACAGAAA
>JBGTHC010000121.1:0-6070 GCA_041746375.1 Woeseiaceae bacterium | reverse complement strand
CGATCCTCGTTCTCGTTGTTGAAAGCAAAAGCTTGTGGATCGCCGCCGAAGTCGTAAACGGAATAGTACGGTCCGAAATAGTCGGACAGTTGATTGAAGGCAAATTGGTATGACGTGGCATCGGCCTCGTAGATGGTTTCGCGACTGAAAAAGGAGCCGGTCACCAGCAAGTCCGCGAAGCCGAGGCTGCCCTCGACAGTCAGCGCCAGTTGGTACCACTCGTCGTTCCAGCTATCGGTGCCGAAGCGGACCTGTTCGAGATCGCCGATCTCACGCCCCTGGTAGAACTGGTCGGCAAGATCGAGATCGCCGAAGCCATCCAGTTCCTTTTCCTGGTAAATCGCACTGGCGTCGAGCACCCAGTTGTCATCGAAGACGGAACGCAATGCAATACGAGCACCGCTGCTGGTCGATGAATTGACGTCTTCGCCAACGAATGCGGAATTGTCAAAGGTGCCGCCCGGGCTCGTCGACAGGATATTGTCGATGTAACCGGCATCCTCCTCGACAAAGCCAACCAGCCGCAGTCCGACCTTGCCTTCCACCAGCGGCATGTTGACCATGGCGCTGACGCCGTAGCCGGTATCGCCGTCGGACACCTGGTTGAGGCCGAGATCGACCCAGCTACTGAAGTCCATCGAGTCCGGTTTGTTGGTAATGATGCGCAAGGACCCGCATTGCGAAGCGTCGCCGAACAACGTTCCCTGCGGACCGCTTAACGCTTCGACACGCTCGATATCGATCAGCCGTGCATCGGGATTGCGCCCGGCCGCAGTGATCGGCTGCTCATCGAGATAAATTGAAGTCGTCGTGCTGCCGCCAAATGACAGTCCGGAAATCGTGCAACCGCGCATGAGCACCGTGGTTCCGCCGGGTTCGCGACGACTGAAAGACAGCCCGGGTATCTGCCCGATGTAATCGTCCAGTGTCTTGAAGCCCTGCCGCACGATGTCCTGCTCTGTGAACGCCGTAATCGCAAGCGGAACGTCCTGCATGTTTGCCTGCCGCTTGGTCGCGGTAACGATGATTTCTTCGAGCACCTGCTGTGCCTGTGCGACCTGGGTTCCACCGCACGCGGCGGAGACGGCAACGGCCAATGCACTGCGATTGAATGAGAATGTGGACGGCTTGCTGGACATCGTGTTCCCTCGATGTGCCCTGTGCGTCTTCACCATGTGAACCCGGCACGGGCGAATGAATGACCATTCAGTGGACTTAGCCATTCTAGCCCTGCCGGCCATTGCATTGCCAGTATGCATATTGTTTATTGTTACATTCTGTTACGAATGAACCCTTAATGACGATTCTCGTTGCAACTTCCGTGGTACGCGGCAGCCGACAGGGAGAAAGTCATGGCGGCATATACCTGATTGATCTTGACAATGCGCGGGTTGTGCAACCGATCGACTGGAATACCGCCGATATCGACTGGCAGGGGCGTGGCTGGGACCGGGGGCTGCGCGGCATTGCCTTCGACGGCGAGCGCGTATTCGTTGCTGCCAGCGACGAGCTGTTTGTATACGACCGCCTGTTCCGGCGCACGGCCTCGTATCGCTCGCCCTATCTCAAACACTGTCACGAGATCAGCACGTTCCAGCGGCGACTGTACCTGACCTCGACCGGTTTCGATTCTCTGCTCGGCTTCGACCTGGACCAGAATCGCTTCGCTTGGGGGCTGCACGTCCAGTGCAACAATGGCGTGTTCCAGGGCACGCCTTTCGATCCGGCCGCGCAGAACGGTCCCGCGCCGGGCAATGTGCTACACCTCAATAATGTGTACTGCCACGAGCGTGGCATGTACTTTGGCGGGTTGCGCACGCGCGGGTTGCTGAAGTTCGACGGACGGCACATCGTCACGGTCGCAACACTGCCGCCCGGCACGCATAATGCGCGACCGCATCGCGATGGCATCCTGTTCAACGACAGCCAGGCGGACGCCGTGCGCTTTGCAACGCCGACGGGGCAACGGGCATTTGCGGTACCGCGTTTCGATCCGGCCAGGCTGACGAATACGGATCTCGACGATTCGCGAATTGCGCGCCAGGGATTCGGGCGCGGGCTTTGTGTCATTGACGATCATTTGATCGCAGCCGGCTCGTCACCGTCGACCGTTACGGTGCATGATCTCGACAGCGGCAAGTCGCCGATGATGGTGAATCTGTCGATGGATGTACGGAATGCGATACATGGACTCGAGGTGTGGCCGTTCGCGGAGGTAGTTGATCGCCCGTGATACGGGTTCCTGCAGGGGGCTCGAATTGGGCGGGGATCGCCCGCAGGGCGGGCTCCAACGGTCGCTTGTAGGAGCGCGCCTTGCGCGCGAACGGGAAAAGGTTTGGCGGCACCGCATTCGCCCGCAGGGCGGGCTCCAACGGTCGCTTGTAGGAGCCCGTATCACGGGCGATCAATCCGGCAGGTACTCCGCATAACGCTCAAGCGACGGCTCCAGCACCTCTTTCAACTGGCCTAATTTATTGTCGTAATTCCGCCAGAACCCGATCGACCGCGTATGGATCGGCTGTCGCACCTGCTCCGAGCTCGCCGTGCGCACCGGACGCTCGGTTTCGTAAAACTTTAGACAGGCCTCCTCGAAAGGCAACCCACAGTGCTCCAGCAAACGCCGCACTTCGACGTCGAAATTATTCACGAGCACCTCGTACTGCACCGTCAGCACCTTACCCGGCAGGACCGCATGCCAGTGATCCATCAAGCGCTCGTACTCGAGAAAGTACTCGCCGATATCGATGAGGTCGTAGGTAAACGTCTGCCCTTTCGCGAACAACTGTCGAAAACAACTCAGGCAGGAGTCGAGCGGATGACGGCGCGCGTCGATGATGGTCGCATTCGGTAAAATGAGATGCAGAAAGCCGATGCCGGGAAAGTTATTCGGCATCTTGTCGATAAATCGCGGCTTCCCTTCCGAGCGGTGCATCTGTGCATGACCGAGATAATCGCGCCCAAGTGCCTCGAAATGCTCAGCCGACAGTTCGCGCACAGCTTCCGGGTAGTTGATACCGTCCGCGCGGTTGCGGTTCAGCGAAGTCGCAACGCGTCCCAGGTAGGGCAATTCGGACGTGCCTTCGACCTGGCTGTGGCTCGCAAGAATCTGTTCGATCAGTGTTGATCCGGAGCGCGGCAGGCCAACGATAAAAATCGGCGAGTCATCCGCGTTGCCGCCGCCCGCCTTGTTCCGCAACAGTTCCGCATCGAACACTTTGATAATGGCATCGTGCATCACTTCCGTTTGCACCGGATCGTATTTCTCCAGCCGGCGTTGCGTGCCGTTACCTTTCTCGTAATAGCTCCAGGCGCGATCGAAATCACCGCGATCCTCGAATGCCTTCGCCAAGGCGTAAAGAAAGTTGACCCGTGACTGATCAGTCAGGTCGTCACGCCGCAGGCCGGCCTCCATTGCCGCAATGTCGTCGTCGGTCAGTCGGTACGTTTTAAGATTGGCCAGGCTCCAGTAACTTTCTCCGTTGTCCGGCTTCAGCCGTATGCACTCACGATACTCGGCGATGGCTTCTTCCTGCCGCCCGACGGTTTTGAGTACATGACCGAGCCCGAGGTGTGCTCCGGGAAATCTTGGCTGTAACTCCAGTGCTTTTTTGTACGCCTCGATCGCGCGCCAGGTTAATGCAGCCGGGGCCAACGTGCCGGCCAGTTGAAAGTACGCCTGGGGATTGTCCGGTTCCAGCTTGATCAGGCGATTGCAGTATTCCACCGCTTCGTCGAACCGATTTTGTTCCTTGAGTAAACGCGCCATGTCAATGAGCGCGCCGCCGAAGTCCGGCGCCAGTTCGATAGCCCGTCGCAGCAATCGCTCGGCATCCGCGTTGCGTTTGGCGGCCAACGCAATGCGCCCGAGCATGCGCATAGCGTCGACATGCCTGGGGTTGTCGCGCAGCACTTCCCGGTACAGCCGCTCGGCCTTCTCGAGACGCCCTTCCTTGTGATGCTCCGCAGCATGCGCCACCTTCTTGCGCTCCGGGTTCAGGGAAAACGATTTCTCGAATGCATCGTCGGCTTCCTTGCCGAAGCCCAGCCGCGCCAGCGCCTTACCGAGATTCAGGTGGGCCCATTCAAGTTCCGGGTCCAGGCGTACTGCATTGCGCAATGCGTCCGCTGCCTCGGCCGGCCGGTTGAGTTCCAGCAGTGCGAAGCCGAGATCTTCATGAGGTTTCGCAAAAGTCGGTGCAAGCCGGATCGTCTGCCGCAATGCTTTCTCGGCTTCAGCGAAACGATTCAGCTTGATCAGCACCGCACCACGGAGGCCCAGCACGTTGACGTCGTTCGGATGCTTTTGCAGCAGCGCGCGGCACAAGCCTTCGGCGTGCGCATAGTCGCCACGATCGACGAGTTCCATGATTTCGTTGAAGCGCCCTTTCGGCGTGGATAATGCTGACATTGCTACCGTTCCGTTGCTGCGCTACAAAGTATGCGGCATGGGCCTGCTGCTGGGAAATGCAGCGAAGCGCGCCGCAGAATATGGAAACCGCATAGTTCCCGGCCGGCAACTTGCTAGAATGCCCGCAAAACACGAGCAGAAAATGCCGTCGCAGGATCGATCCCCCTAATCAAGGTTGACCGCCATGCCTGACCGCTACCGCCCCGTTCGCACGACTACCGCACTTGCCGCCGCGCTTGCACTCGCCGCCTGCAGCGAGCGCCCCGCCGAACCACCGGAGTCGCGGGCGGCGGACATCGTGCTGCAGAACGGCAGCGTCTACACCGTCGATGCGACGCGGTCCTGGGCCGAGGCAGTCGCCATCAGCAACGGGCGGATTGTGTATGTCGGCTCCGACGAGGATTCGCAAACGCACATTGGTCCGTCGACCCAGGTCGTCGATCTTGACGGCCGCATGCTGTTGCCCGGATTCCAGGATATTCACATTCATCCTATCGGCGGTGGCATCGAAGCGGCGAGCTGTAACCTGAACGGGCTGACCACGGTTGACGAATACCTCAAGGTAATCGAAACCTGCGCGCGTGAGAATCCGGACAAGGAATGGATCACCGGCGGCGGTTGGCTCATGTCGGCGTTCGGACCCGGTGCCAACGCCAGCCGCAAATTGCTGGACGAAATCGTTCCCGACCGCCCGGTGTTCCTCACGTCGACGGACGGCCACTCGGCGTGGGTTAACAGCAAGGCTCTCGAGATTGCCGGCATCACCGCAGACACCGAAAATCCGGCGGACGGCGTTATCGATCGCGAACCCGAAACCGGCGACCCGATGGGCAGCCTGCAGGAGGGCGCCATCTACCTGGTCAGCCGGCACGCACCGGCGGTCGATTTCGAAACGCGTACTTCGGGCCTGCAGTTTGCGATCAACATGTTGAACGACTATGGCATCACGTCCATCCAGGATGCGAACGTCGACGAGGATGACCTGAAGGCTTATCACGCGCTCGATGAGCGTGGCGAACTGAGTTTGCGCGTGGTTGGCTCGCAGTGGTGGAGTCGCGAGGGTGGTACCGAGCAGATCGAAGGCTTCAAGGTGCTCCGTGACCAGTACACCAAGGGCCGTGTGCGCGCGACGACCGTGAAGATCATGCAGGACGGTGTCATGGAGAACTATACCGCTGCCATGTTGGAACCTTACCTGGGCCAGGGGGGCAAACGCGGCATACCGATGGTGGAACCGCAAGCGCTGAAAGCGGCCGTTGCAGCGCTGGATGCGGCAGACTTCCAGGTGCATTTCCATGCGATCGGTGACGCCGCTATCCGCCAGTCACTCGATGCAGTCGAAGAGGCACTCACGCAAAACGGAAATCGCGGCAACCGTCATCACATTTCGCACCTGGAACTCATCGACCCCGACGATATTCCGCGCTTCCGCGAATTGAATGTCGTGGCAAATTTCCAGCCACTGTGGGCTTTCGCGGACGAGTACATTACCGAGCTGACCATACCGTTCATCGGGCCGGATCGCAGCCAGTGGCTTTACCCGCTTGCCAGCGTGCACAGCAGCGGTGGCATGATTGCTTTCGGCAGTGATTGGTCGGTGTCGACGGCGAATCCGTTCGACCAGATCGAGACGGCTATTACCCGCATGGGCTCCGGCGGCGA
>JBGTHC010000120.1:0-2770 GCA_041746375.1 Woeseiaceae bacterium | reverse complement strand
AAATCGACCCGATGCGTTTCTCACGCATGGGCGCTAAAGATAACTTCTGGGCGATGGGCGATACGGGTCCTTGCGGTCCCTGCAGCGAAATTTTCTACGACCACGGCGCGGATGTGGAGGGAGGTCCACCGGGATCGCCTGATGAAGATGGCGATCGCTATGTCGAGATCTGGAACCTGGTCTTCATGCAGTTTGATCGCGCCGCAAACGGCGACATGACCGCATTGCCAAAGCCGTCCGTGGATACCGGCATGGGCCTCGAGCGCATGGCCGCGGTCATGCAGGGCGTACACAGTAACTACGAAATCGACCTGTTTGCCCGGCTGATCGACTCAGCCGCGCGGACACTGGGTGTGGCAAACGACGGCTCTAGTTCGCTGAACGTCATTGCGGATCATATACGTGCCTGCGCGTTCCTGATTGTCGACGGTGTATTGCCGGGCAATGAGGGCAGAGGCTACGTCCTGCGGCGCATCATTCGCCGCGCGATTCGCCATGGCAAAAAGCTGGGTGTGGATGCGAGCTTTTTCCACAAGCTGGTGGAACCACTGTGTGTTGAGATGGGCGCTGCGTATCCGGAGTTGGTGAAAGCGAAAGCACACGTCATTAAGGTACTTGCGCAGGAAGAAGCACGATTTGCCGAAACGCTCGATCAGGGTATGGACATTCTCGAGACAGCAATCTCTAAGATGTCCGGCACGGAACTGTCCGGTGACGTCGTTTTCAAGCTTTACGATACCTACGGTTTTCCCGTCGATCTGACGGCCGACATTGCACGCGAACGCGGCCTCGCGATCGATCAGGAAGGATTCGAAAGTGAAATGGCGGAACAGCGGAAGCGCGCAAGAGCTGCCAGCCGTTTTGGTGATGACGATCGCGAGGCGATCAACACCGACGCAAGCAGTGAGTTCAGCGGCTATGAACGCGTGGACGAAGAATCGATGGTCGCCGGCTTGTTCCGCGACGGCAGTGCAGTGGAAGCGCTCAAGGAAGGCGACAAGGGATCAATTATCCTGGCATCCACGCCGTTCTATGCTGAGAGCGGCGGACAGGTCGGCGATACCGGGGTACTGCAGTCGGACAATGCGACCTTTGCAGTTAGCGACACACGCAAATCCGGCAAAGCCATACTGCATCTGGGTGTCGTGCAGTCCGGCTCAGTCGGAATCGGCGACCCACTCTCCGCACGGGTCGATAGCGAACGGCGCGGTCGCATAGTACTCAATCACTCCGCGACGCATCTGCTGCACGCGGCATTGCGCCAAGTTCTGGGAAACCATGTTGCCCAGAAGGGCTCTCTGGTGGCACCGGATCGGTTGCGCTTCGATTTTTCCCATTATGAGACGGTGACACCTGAGCAGCTGCAGGAAATAGAGGCCCTGGTAAACGAACAAATACGTCGCAATGCGACGGCCGATATCCGCCATATGTCCTATGACGACGCGGTGGCATCCGGCGCCATCGCGCTGTTCGGTGAGAAATACGACGATGTCGTGCGTGTGCTGAGCCTCGGAGATTTTTCGACGGAGCTGTGCGGTGGTACGCATGTGCGGAGCGCGGGCGAGATCGGCGTCTTCAAGATCACGGGGGAAGGTGGCGTGGCCTCCGGTATTCGACGCATCGAGGCGGTAACCGGCAAAGGTGCGCTCGAGTGGGTTGACGACAACTTGCGCGCCTTCGACGCAGTAGCGGCATTGCTCCGCAGTCAGCGTAGCCCGGCGGCGACGAAAGTCGAGCAATTGCTGCGACGGAACAAGGAACTGGAAAAAGAGCTTGCCTCCGCCAGGCAGCAGCTGTTGAGCGGTGTGTCCGGCGGCAGTAGCGAGGATATTGCCGATGTAGGGGGTATCAAAGTTCTCACAACCCGGATGGACGGCGCCGACGCCAAGGCCTTGCGTGCAGCCGTCGACCGGTTCAAAGACAAATTGCAGAATGCCGTGGTGGTACTCGGTGCTGTGGATGGCGACAAAGTCCGGCTTGCTGCAGGGGTGACCAGAAACAACACCGACCGGATCCGCGCCGGCGACGTAATACGTTCTGTTGCGGAGCAGGTCGGGGGTAAGGGCGGCGGGCGACCGGACTTTGCGGAAGCGGGCGGCAACAACCCGGCTGCGCTCGATGCGGCTCTCAAGTCGGTACCGGGCTGGGTTGCCGAACGCATCGCCTGACGGACATGTGCCATCCCGGAGGGCCCGGGTCGCGCATCCGGCCACGAAATCGTCTACCATTACAAAACCTTACGGACACGATCAGGCGTAGTACCAGGGGTCAATTCCAATAAGGAACAATTCCAATAAGGCAGGAGTAGGAAGTCATGCTGATCCTTACGCGACGCGCCGGCGAGACAGTGATGATCGGGAGCGAGATAACGATCACTGTTCTGGGCGTAAAAGGGAATCAGGTTCGCATCGGCATTAATGCCCCGAAGGACGTGGCCGTTCATCGGGAGGAGATTTACGAACGGATTCAGAGCGAGAAGAGCGGGCCAGGCGGCGAAAAGGGCGGCGAGAACGAGGGCTGAACCCCATCAGGCGGCTTTACCTGACGTAAGCCAGTCAGTAACATGGCCGCCCCGCAATCCGGCCAGGGCTTGGGAATAGCGGAATGCAGGAGAGATGGCCGAGTGGTCGAAAGCGGCGGTTCTCTAAACCGTTGTACAGTGTAAAGCTGTACCGAGGGTTCGACAAATCGGCAGGACAGCCGATTTGGACGCACGCAGTGCGCCCGAAGGGCGAGGGCCAGGATGGCCCGAGTCTATCCCTCTCTCGTT
>JBGTHC010000119.1:0-1930 GCA_041746375.1 Woeseiaceae bacterium | reverse complement strand
TGCCACAACAGTCTTGGAGTTGAATTCATGAAGAAAATTCTCACCGCGGTCGCATTGGCTGTTGTAGCCATCGGCGCAAGCGCCCAGGTAACGTTCTCCGGCGGAACGAACCTCAACAGCATCGCGAACTACAACCCGAATGGACAGGCCGCTTCGCTCGTGCCGACCGCCGGCAAGGAAGACGCGACAATCAACACCAGCGCCGGTATCCTCACGGCGACCTTCCTCGGCTTCGAGGCGCTCGATACCGACACCTTCAATTTCGTATTGTCCGGCGGGGTCCTGAGCAACAAAGGCGCGCTTAACTCGATGATTTCCGGACCGGTTATGGCCGGAGGATTGAACTTCACGTTCATGGACGTCACACAAGGCACCATGGTCGGCAACGGCGGAAACCCAGGGAGCCAGTTTACGTCCTATGCGGTTCTTGGTTCCTTCTCAAACGCGGTCTTCACGCCCTACACGCTCGGCGGCGCATACGACCTGATTCTTGGGTTCAACGACGGGTTGCGCGTCGACGCGGACTACGACGATATGGTCGTGGGTTTAAAAGTGTCCGCAATTCCTGAGCCCGAAACCTACGCTCTGATGCTTGCCGGTCTGGGCGCACTCGGCTTCATCAGCCGCCGTCGCAAGAAATAACAGCGCCCTCGGGCACTGAAAAAGGCCGGGTTTCCCCGGCCTTTTTCATTGCGGCAGGCGTTCGGCCGCCCTTCGATACAAGTTCTCGTGGGCGGACATGTAGTCGTCGAAGGAAAACCTGTCCGCCAAACGCCGCATCCGGTCGGCCATGTGGCCGTCGGGCAGTGACCTGTCAAGTTGAGACAGGATCGCCTGCGACAGGGCGCCAGGGTCCCGGACGGGGACGACGCTGGCACCAGGGTCGTCCGCGCTCATCTCCGCGATTGCGCCGCTGGCCGTGCCGACAAGGCGGGGTATGCGTGAGGCCGCTTCCGCATAGGCCAGGCAGAAGCCTTCTTCGTGCGACGGCTGGATGTACACATCGGCCGTTTTCCGGAGATGTTCCAGCGCCTCGTTGTCCAATCCGGGAGTGATCGAGATACTCCCACCAACGCCCAGTCGATCTGCCAGCGCCCTCAGGCTTTTGACGTAGCTCTGGTCCCGAACTTCCCCGACCATCTGGTAGGAAAGGGCAGGGAACCGCTCGAGCACCTTCGGTAAAGCGGCGATTACGTCCCGCTGCCCTTTCGTGTGCGTGAGCCCGCCTACAGTAAGCAACAACGGCGCACTTGGGTTCCGCATGCCCGACGCGGAATCCCGGACAGGCTCCCCGAAGCGGACGAACAGGGGAATTTGGGCGACGAGTTTCGCCGGATAGCCATAAGCGACCGCAATGCTCTGAACAAACGCACTGTGGACGATCACCTCGGGAATATTGCCCCGGAGGAAGACATATCGCCACAGCAGACTGTTCGGCAAGTACCTGAGATTGCGCAACCGATAGTGCCACGCATCACTGTCGTGCAATCCGAGAAGCTTGTTCTCGTAGGGTGGTATCGAGTGCGCTGTCAGTGCCCACGGATGCGCCCTAATGATGGGCTCGAGCTGGAGCACCCCCCGGGAGCTCATGCACATGACGTGCACGAAGTCTGGGCGGAACTGCGCCAACGCCGCCTCTATCTGGTGACCGAATTCCGAGCCTCCCACGGCGGATATCGGAACGTGACGGGCTGCCTCCGCGCCTCGAAGGGGCGCATCGCAGGCCAGCGCCACGACGTGACCCCGTTCTGCCAAACCCTGGACAAGTGCGGCCGTTTCCGCAGGAACCCCTCCGCGCATCCAGCTCGACGCTTGGCTGATGATCAAGATTCGCATGAGGATGTGTCGTTTGCCGCAGACTGAGTGCTGCCGATTGTCCGACGGCTCGACATTCACAGGTCGAAACAATCGGAGCGAAACGCCCTTCAAG
>JBGTHC010000118.1:0-44882 GCA_041746375.1 Woeseiaceae bacterium | reverse complement strand
GAAATTCCGGTGTGGCGGCGGGATAATTGAAGGGTGCGTCGATGTCGCGCAGGTTGCGGGCGGATATCAGGTTTCGCAGATGACGTAATGCTTGCGAACGCTGTTCAGTAATTTACACAATACCATATGGCGGAGAGGGCGGGATTCGAACCCGCGGTACGGCGTTACCGTACACTTGCTTTCCAAGCAAGCGCCTTCGACCGCTCGGCCACCTCTCCACAACTTAGCGTTAAAACGCCGATGCCATCGATTCGGCACGGGCGGGATAGACTCGGGCCATCCATGGCCCTCGCCCTTCGGGCGCACTTCGTGCGTCCAAATCTGTTCCCACAGATTTGTCGAACCCGCGGTACGGCGTTACCGTACACTTGCTTTCCAAGCAAGCGCCTTCGACCGCTCGGCCACCTCTCCACATTCTTATTGCACCTGCCCCGCAATCTTGCCACAACCATCGAGATAATTGACGGCGAATGAACGGCTATTCGTTCAAGCCTTGCGTGAACGGCAGTTGGGTCAATTGTCGCCTGCGCGATAAACCGGCGGTGTTTCCAGACACGGACCACCTTCCGGTCGCGGTGGTCGCGGCGAGGCATCCGGGATGGTCAGCTCTCTTTGCGGCTGCAATGAATCCAGGCCTTCCGGTGCTTCGATGCGCTTGCCAGGCTGGCTTGCCTGGTACCGTCGCGGCTCTTCGCAGACGGAAGACGCGCCGCCGCAGGCGTCCAGAAAAAACGGCACGAGGACAAGCCCCATCAGTTTCAGTTGCTTCATGATCCCTGCCCTGCGGACTTCATTGCGTCTCTCATTTGTTCGTGAAACCTGTCGGAAAAAGTGGTCAATGGTAAGCGAATGCCGCCCGAAATGAGACCCATTTCAGCCAGCGCCCACTTGACCGGTATCGGGTTCGACTCCAGGAACATGGCCACGTTCAACGGTTGTAACGATTCGTCGAGTTCCATGGCGCGACGACTGTCGCCAGCCGCTTGCGCCTGGCACAGTTCTGCCATCAGGGCTGGTGCGACGTTGCCGGTTACCGTCACAACCCCGTGACCGCCTCCCTCGATAAACTCTCGAACCGTAAAATCATCGCCGCTGTAAAGCCTGAAAGCGTCACTGACCAGGCCGCGAATGGCTTGCAGACGTTGCATGTCGCCGGTCGCCTCCTTGATGCCGAAAATCTTCGGGTGCTTCGAGAGTCGGGCAACTGTCTCAGGCAAGGTATCGGCGACAGTGCGTCCAGGTACGTTGTACAGCATTACCGGCTTCTCGACGGCGTCGGCTACGGCCATGAAGTGCTGATAGATGCCTTCCTGCACGGGCTTGTTGTAATAGGGCGTAACCAGCAAATACGCGTCGATTGCTACCCGGCCAACCGCAACTGACAGTTCTATGGTTTGCTTCGTTGAATTCGATCCGGTCCCTGCGATAATCGGCAAGCGCCCGCGCGCAATTTCGACAGCGCGAAAAATCAACTCGATATGCTCGTCTTTCTCAAGCGTGGCCGACTCCCCTGTCGTGCCGGCGACTACCAGGCCATCGCTGCCTTGCGCCACGTGAAACTCGATCAGTCGCTCGAGGACGGCATAGTCGATGCGATTGTGCTCGTCAAACGGAGTTACCAGAGCCACCAGGCTACCTGCAAACACAATAACTCCTCGCCTCGAATAAGGCGGCGATGGTACTGTTCACGACCGGGAGTGACAAGGCCGCACTGTCATCCCCGCAGCCTCCGCCTATTACTCGAAAAGAATTTAACTAAATGAAGCAACTCATTGTTTTATCAGCAATTGGAAACGACCGTTCTGGGGTCGTTCAGGATATCAGCAAGGTCATACTCGATTGTGGCGGCAACATCGAGGAAAGCCGCATGTCAGCCCTGGGTAACGAATTCGCCATGCTGCTTCTGATCTCCGGCAACTGGCACACGTTGACGCGACTCGAAACCGAACTGGACAAACTGACCCAGGATCACGCGCTCACCTATACCATTCGCAAGACCGGCGAACGCGCCGACAAGGTGGATTGCATGCCGTACGGAGTGGATGTAGTCGCTCTGGATCAGCCCGGTATCGTCTTCAATCTCGCCAATTTTTTTGCGAGCCAAAAGATCGATATTGCCGAGTTGGCCACCCGACGTTATGCAGCAGCGCATACCGGGGCACCGATGTTCGCTGTGCAAATGACCGTCAACATCCCTTCTTCGCTGCATCTATCCCAGTTGCGCGACGACTTCATGGAAATTTGCGACCAGTTGAATCTCGATGCGATACTCGAACCGGTCAAATCCTGAGCAGCGCAAAGCGGGAGCAGAAGCTTGAGCAGACCAGCATCGAATCGGGTGGTTGTCGATTTCAAGTGTGTGGCGACCGGCGACC
Organism: Woeseiaceae bacterium; assembly: GCA_041746375.1. GTDB lineage: Bacteria > Pseudomonadota > Gammaproteobacteria > Steroidobacterales > Woeseiaceae > IDS-8. The sequence continues at coordinate 42,507 of JBGTHC010000118.1, read as the reverse complement.
AGACGATTCAATTGAAAGCCCTGCGTGGCGACAAAGTCGTGCTGTACTTCTACCCGAAGGACAATACGCCCGGCTGCACCACGGAGAGCGAGCAGTTTCGTGACCTGCACGCCAAATTCCGGCGTGCCGGCGCGGTCATTTTTGGCGTGTCGCGCGACAGCATCCAGTCGCATGAGAGCTTTCGCAAGAAATTGAAGTTGCCGTTCGACCTGCTGTCGGACCCGGACGAAAAGCTCTGCCGGCAATTTGACGTCATCCAGGAAAAATCGTTATACGGACGCAAGTTCATGGGGATCGAACGCAGCACGTTTTTGCTCGACGAGCATGGCAAGCTGCAACAGGAGTGGCGGAAGGTTAGGGTAAAAGGACACGCGGCCGAGGTATTGGAGGCTGTCAGGTCACTCTGACGGGCAGGAACCCGGGCCCCGCCGCCTGTTACGGCCACAGAATGGCGCGCGGTGCGCATTCAGCACTCTTTCCACAATGTAATCAACAGGATCAGCGGTTTGACGCGTTTCTTGCCGTGCGTTTATTTGCAATCGACCGGGCGCACACAGAGTATTATCCGGGAACGCAACTGCCTGGCGGCAGTCGGAGTTTGCAGTCCCCGGAGAGTGGCTGATTCTGTGACATCGACTTTCAAACGACCCATCCTTGCTGTAGTTGCGGCGGCGTTTCTGACTTTCGCGGTCGGGTCACCCCAAGCGCAGGTCGAATTGCCCGATATCGGCAGCCCGGCAGACGCTATCCTGTCCAAGTCCGAAGAGGCCAGCATCGGGCGGGCCATCATGCGCAGCCTTCGTGCCAGCGGCCAGCTCGTCGAGGATCCGCAGGTAAACGAATACATTAGCGAGATCGGTCACCGCATTGCAGCGTATACCAACGATGGTGATTATTCGTTCACGTTTTTCGTGGTAGACGACCCGAATATCAACGCGTTCGCCATGCCGGGTGGATACATCGGCGTGCATACCGGGCTTCTCGATGCCACGCGTAGCGAAGACGAGCTGGCAGGCGTACTTGCCCACGAAATCGCACACGTAACTCAACGACACATTGCCCGGGCTGTGCATGCCAACCAGCGGCAGAGCATATTGAGTACGGCGATAATGCTCGGTGCCATACTTGCGGGCGCGGCCGGTGCCGGTGGCGACGCCATGCAGGGCGCTATCGCTGTCGCGCAGGGCACGGCTGCCCAGCAACAGATCAATTTCACCCGCAGTAATGAATACGAAGCAGATCGGGTCGGTATTGCCGCGCTGGCCGACGCGGGTTTTGACCCGAACGGTATGGCGTCGTTTTTCGAGGTAATTTCACGGGATACACGGCCGCATGAGTATCGATTGCCGGAGTTCCTCCGAACTCACCCCGTTAGCAGCGCTCGTATCGCGGAGGCGCGCGGTCGCGCGCGAGAATACACCGCGGCGCCGTCTGAAGACTCCACCGGGTACGGCCTTGCGCGGGCGCGACTCAGAGTCTCGGGCCAGGATTCCGCAGAGCAAGCCGTTGCGTTGTACGAACGGCAAAGCTACGAGCAGCAGTCTGATGTAGAGCGTTACGGCCGCGCTGTCGCCTACCTGCGCGCCGGCCGCAACAATGAAGCGAATCGCATTTTCGAGGAACTGGCCAACAAGGACCCGAAAATAATCGCCTATCACATCGGGCTCGCTCAATCACAGTTAGCCCTCGAACAAATCGAACCCGCCCGAACGACGTTCGATCGGGCGCGCAAACTTTTCCCACGTAACGTGCCACTGACCGTCCATTATGCGGAAGCCCTGTTGCAACTGGGCGAGCCGGCTCCCGCACATCGCATGCTTCTCGACCTGCTCAACAACGTACCGCCAACGCCAGAGCAGGTTCGTCTGATTGCCCGTGCAGCTATCGAGGAAGGCGACGTTGCGGAAGCGCATTACTACATGGCGGAGTACAATTTCATGATCGGCGATCTCGTGCAGGGAGTAAATTTTCTGCGACAGGCTCTGCGGGTTCCTGAAATTCAGGAAATCCAGAGAATCCGCTTTGAGGCCCGAATTGATTTCATCCGCGAGTACATGACCGAGGAGCAATTGCAGCAGGCTCAACGAACCCGCACGACAGGCTGATTTCCCCGCACTCTGCTATGCTGTCAAGAAGCTTCCATCTGCAAAGCCCGCCTTATGCCTGATCGCGTGTCCCGCAACACAGCACGTGCAATTGCCCTGCTCGCGGCCATGACTCTGCTGGCCGGTTGTGCCGGCAACGCGCCGCGCGGCGTCGACGCGGCGTCTGCTGATCCGACCTCTGATCCTTGGGAACCACTGAATCGCGCAATTTATCGTGGCAACACCAGGGTCGACCGGTACACACTCAAACCGCTGGCCTCCGGCTACCGGCAAGCAGTACCGAGTGTCGTGCGCACCGGGATCGACAACTTTTTCACCAACCTGCGCAGTCCCTGGCATAGCCTCAATAACTTCCTGCAAGGCAAACCGGGTGCAGGCTTGTCAGAGGGCGGTCGCTTCCTGGTTAACAGTACGTTCGGGTTAATGGGATTGCTCGATGTTGCCACCGAGATGGGGCTTGAAGTGCGCCGGGAAGACTTTGGCCAGACGCTGGCAATCTGGGGCGTACCGGACGGGCCGTTCGTCGTAGTACCCTTTTTCGGCCCGCAAACGTTTCGCGATGCACTGGCATTGCCGATTGATCTCTTTGCCGATCCGCTGGTGTGGTACGACAACTCCTCGATTCGGGACAAGCTGTACATACTGCGCATCGTCAATCTCCGCGAACGCTTCCTCGATACCGGGCGACTGCTCGATGATGCGCAGGACCCCTACATCCGGCTTCGCGAAGCGTACCTGCAGAATCGTCGCTTCCAGATTTACGACGGCAACCCGCCGATGGACGATGATTTTTACGACGATTTCGAGGACGATTACGGGGACGACGGCGGGAATGGGGCGAACGATACATCGCCTTGATACCTGACCGATCGGAGTACGAAGCTGTCGGTCGCGAAACGGAACCGCTCTCAGGCAGGTGGCGGGGCCTCGATGAAGCCGGACCAGCGCTCGCCTTTCTTCAGCAGTTGCTCGACTTCGGTGACCTTGGCAATCGCATGCACTTTGTCCGGCACACCCGTGAAGCGAATTTCGCGAACAGTGTGATTGGCCCAGGTAATCCATTCCAGCAGCAGGGCCAGTCCCGCTGAATCGGTTACTGTAATTTCGGACAGGTCGACTTCGATACGGGTGTGCTTCTGAAACGGCTCTTCGCTCTCCCGCAGGATGTCGCCCGCCGTCGTGAATGTCATGCTGCCACTCAGCGAAAATTTTCCGCCGTCCAGCTCCGTCAGTTGAAACTCACTCACTCGTTGCTGTCGTTGTTCGTGGCTTCACCCTGCAAGCGCTTGATCACGGCATCGAGGCTGCTGGACTGAATTTCCGAGTTAACTTCGGATCGAAAGTTTCGCACGTAGGAGATGCCCTCGATGGTCACATCGAACATCAACCAACCTTGCTCCCGCTTCACCAGGCCGTAGTCCACCGGAACTTTCGTGCCGTCATCCAGAGTCACTGACGTTCGGACCATTGTGCGCGGGTCGGCCGTGTTACCCCGGAAGGGCAGGATTTCGATCATGCCGAGATCAAATTCGAGAACGCCGTCGGCATAGCGTCGCAGCAGGTGCGAATAGAACGCGTCGATAAACTGCTCGCGTTGTTCGTCGCTGGCGGTCCGCCAGTGAGGACCGAGCACCAGTTGTGCGGCATATTTGCGGTCAAACCGCGGCAACAGTATTTCATCGATCAGTGCATACAGGGCCTCCCTGTCTGCCGCCAGTTCTTCCTTGTTCCCGGACAATTTCTGGTCGAGAAGCTGTGCTGCCTCTTCCACGACCTCGTTCGGGGATTGGGCCAGTGCGACGACCGGCAATAGTGCAATCACGAGCGCGACGATAAAAGACTTCAATTCATTATCTCCTGGTCAGGATCTCCTGACGGATCGAGCAACGGGCATACTACTCCGAGCTACCTGAACCGCTGTTGAACAGGTACTTGCTGATCAGGTTCTCGAGCACCACGGCCGATTGCGTAAACTGGATTTCGCTGCCCTCCTGCAGAAACATGTCAGAGCCACCCGCCTGCAGGCCGATGTACTGGCTGCCGAGCAGCCCGGACGTCAAAATGCTGGCGTCGGAATCATCCGGGATCCTGGCGTATTTGTTGTCAATCGCAAAAGAGACAGTAGCTTGCAGTCGCTCCGGATCGAAGCCGATCGAGGTAACTCTGCCAATTGTCACCCCCGACATGGCCACCGGCGCACGATTCTTCAGGCTGCCGATATTCTGGAACCGTGCCGTGACCACGTAGGAATCACTTCCGGAGAAGCCATCGGATCCCGTCGTCTGGGTCGTCAGGAAAAAAAGTGCGGCCACGCCCAGGAATACAAACAGACCCGTGCCGAGTTCTACTGACCGTGTTTGCTGCATTGTTTCACCTCAAATAGCGACGGCGGTAATCATGAAGTCCAGAATTAAAACGCAAATCGCTGTAATTACTACAGTACGGGTTGTCGCACGCCCCACGCCTTCCGCCGTCGGAATTGCATTATAACCTTCCCAGACTGCAAGCAGGCTGGCTACGATACCGAACACAACACTCTTGACGATACCTTCATAGACATCGCTCGGATCCAGACCTGCCTGCATCTGTTGCCAGAATGCTCCTGAATCGACGCCAAGCAGGTTGACCGCCACGATGTGCGCTCCGAACAACCCAACTGCACTAAACACGGCGGCAAGAAGCGGCATCGAAAAGGCGCCGCCGAGAAACCGGGGCACAAATACGCGACGAATCGGGTTGATCGCCATCATCTCCATCGCCGCCAGCTGATCGGTTGCTTTCATGAGCCCGATCTCGGATGTCAGTGCCGTTCCTGCTCGCCCGGCGAACAGTAGAGCGGTAATCACCGGACCCAGTTCCTTCAGCAGGGAGAACGCCGCGAATGCTCCGACCGAATCTGCCGCATTGAATCTGGCGAGATTCGCATAACCCTGCAGGCCGAGGACGCCACCGACGAAAACGCCACACACCATGATAATGACCAGCGACAGGGCACCGGCGTTGTACACCTGTTGCACGACCAGGCCAAAGCGCCGGAACAAAACCCGCGGCGAGTTTTTCAGCAGGCGCAGGAAAAAAATCTGCAGCGCGCCGAACTGGCGCAGGAACTCCTTGAAATCGTAGTAGAGATATTTGAGCACCGGCAATTACTCGGTATCGCGCCCGAGCAGTTGCTCGGCGTAGTCCGGCGCTGAGTAATGAAAGGCCACCGGTCCGTCCGCCATGCCATGCATGAATTGCCTTACGAGGTCCGAGGTCGTGTTGTGCAGGTCGTCTGGTGTGCCGGAGGCGGCGACATGGCCATCGGAGATCAGGTAGCTGCAATCGGCCACTGTCGCGACTTCCTGAACATCGTGACTGACGATAATGCTGGTGATGTTCAAGGCATCGTTCATTTTGCGCACAAGCCTCACGATAACGCCCATCGAAATCGGATCGAGGCCAACGAAAGGTTCGTCGTAAATCAGGATTTCCGGATCCATAACCATAGCGCGCGCCAGCGCCACGCGCCGGGCCATTCCGCCGGACAGTTCACCCGGCATCATGTCTGCCGCACCGCGCAGGCCGACAGCGTGCAATTTCGTCAGGACTACGTGTCGAATCAGCCGATTCGGCAGTTTCGTGTGCTCGCGCAGAGGGAATGCCACGTTCTCGAAAACGCTGTAGTCAGTGAGCAGAGCGCCATTCTGGAACAACATGCCCATGCGTTGCCGCAACCGATACAGTTCATTCTGGTTCATGGTAGCAATATCCGTGCCGTCGACCAGAATGCGACCACGATCCGGTACTATCTGGCGCGTGATGAGCCACAAGAGGGTCGTCTTGCCGGTGCCGCTCGGACCCATAATGGCTGTTATTTTCCCACGCGCGATATCGATATTCAGGTTCTTGAATATTTCCTTCTGGCCACGCGAATAGCAAAGATCGCGGATCTCGATAATATTTTCAGACTTGTCGGCTGAGTCGTTCATTCACGCCTTTATCGGCTCCGGCATTACCGAACCCGCTGGTTGCCCGCCACCGGCTGCTGCGCAATACGTTTGCACAGCAGGTCCGGCCGTTGGGTTATGCCGCTGATTCCATCGCCAATTCGTACTTGCCGAGGTGCGCCATGCTGTTGAGCTTCGCACGCTTGAAGAGAGCCTGTTGTCCGGACTCGAACTGGGCCTCCTTGCCATGCCAGGCATCGAGCGCCGGAGCTTGCAACGCCCGGCCGTAGGAAAACGACAGTTCCCAGGGCAAGCTGCCCAAGCGGTTCATTATCGCGAGATGCTCGGTTGCCTCTTCGGCAGACTGGCCGCCCGAGAGAAACGCGATGCCAGGAACGTCAGCCGGCACATGCGCCTTCAACACTTTAAGTGTTGCCTTGGCGACGTCCTCCGGACCGGCGCGTTTACTTGCCGTTGTGCCGGAAATCACCATGTTCGGTTTCAGGACGATGCCGTCCAGCACGACCCGGTGTGCCTTCAGCTCCGCAAATACGGTCTCAAGGGCACGGGACGTGGCCTCGGCACAGCGATCGATGCTGTGTCCGCCATCCATAATGACTTCAGGCTCCACGATCGGCACGATATTCGCTTCCTGACACAACGCCGCATAACGGGCGAGCGCGTGCGCGTTGGCTTTAAGGCAAAAGTCCGTCGGCATGCCGTCGCCGATATCGATGACAGCCCGCCATTTGGCGAAACGTGCGCCAAGTTCGTAGTATTCCTTCAGGCGCTCGCGCAAGCCGTCCAGACCTTCGGTAATCTTCTCCCCCGGAAAACCCGCCAGCGATTTGGCGCCGGTGTCGACCTTGATGCCCGGCACCATGCCGAGATCGGCGAGATATTTCGCGAACGGCACACCGTCTGCTGTACTTTGGCGAATCGTCTCGTCGTACAGGATCACACCACCGATATAGTCAGCAAGGCCCGGCGTGGTGAACAGCATTTCGCGATAGCGACGCCGGTTTTCCTCGGTCGACTGTGTGTCGATCTTGTCAAAACGCTTCTTGATGGTGGGCGAGCTTTCATCGGCAGCGAGGATTCCTTTGCCGTCGGCTACCATCGCCTTGGCCACGGATTTCAATTGGTTCAGGTTCATTCAACTTTCTCCGGAAAGGTGCACGGTTTGAAGCAATCGGGTCGCGCAGCGAAAATCCGACACCGCAGAAGCCCGGGCGCAGGGCACGACGGCGTAGGATAGCAAAATTGCTGAGCTGCCGTGGGCGCCAGTCCCCGCCCCTGCTGGTTTTCGACGGTAAATAGTACTAAAATAGTCCTCTTTCAGCACGCGGAGAGAATCAATGTTGCGAATCAGCCGCTTGACCGATTATGGAACGGTTGTGCTGGCGCAGCTGGCTTCCAGCGGGAGCGGATTTGCCAGCGCCACCGAAGTGGCAGCGGCAACCGGCCTCGGCCTGCCGACGGTCAGTAAATTGCTGAAGAACCTGACCCGGTCCGGCCTGGTCGATTCGGCGCGCGGTTCGCATGGCGGCTATCGACTATCCCGCGATGCGCGCGAAATCAGTGCTGCGCAGGTGATCGATGCACTCGAAGGGCCGGTCTCAATCACCGACTGCAGCGCGCACGACCGTCATTGCGACCTCGAAGCAACCTGCAGCGTGGGTGGGACCTGGCAACGTATCAATCTGGCGATTCGCCAGGCACTCGATGAAATAAGCCTGGCCGACCTGTTGCGAACCAAGAGCCCCTTGCCGCGTTTTCGCTTTGCATCAACGCCGATCAGTATCGAGCGCAAAAGATAGGACCATTTGCATGTCGACTCAACCGAATGACATTGAAACGCTGGTAAACCGTCGCTACAAGCACGGGTTCATCACCGACATCGACTCGGACAGCCTGCCACCGGGCCTCGACGAGGAAGTCGTACGGGCAATCTCTCTGCGCAAGAACGAACCGGAATTCATGCTCCAGTGGCGACTCAAGGCCTATCGCCACTGGCTGACAATGCAGGAACCGGATTGGGCTCACGTTCATTACCCGAAAATCGACTACAAGAGCATCTCCTACTTCTCGGCGCCCCGTTCCGACAAGGACCGGCCGAAAAGTCTCGACGAAGTCGACCCGAAGCTGCTGGAAACATACGACAAACTGGGCATCCCGCTGCATGAGCGGGCCAGGCTGGCCGGTGTGGCCGTCGATGCCGTGTTCGACAGCGTTTCTGTGGCAACAACGTTCAAGGCGAAGCTCAGCGAAGCCGGCGTCATCTTCTGTCCGTTCTCCGAGGCGGTAACGAAGCACCCTGAACTGGTTCGCAAGTACCTTGGCAGCGTCGTGCCGTATCGCGACAATTTTTTTGCCACGCTCAACTCGGCCGTGTTCAGTGACGGCTCTTTCGTCTATGTGCCTAAGGGCGTGCGCTGTCCCATGGAGCTGTCTACCTATTTTCGTATCAACGCTGCGAACACCGGGCAGTTCGAACGCACGCTTATCATTGCCGACGAAGACAGTCACGTCAGCTACCTGGAAGGTTGCACGGCACCGATGCGCGATGAAAACCAGTTGCACGCCGCCGTTGTCGAACTGGTGGCACTCGAAGGAGCCCAGATCAAGTACTCCACGGTTCAAAACTGGTACCCGGGCGACGAAAACGGCAAAGGCGGCATTTACAACTTCGTCACCAAGCGCGGTGATTGTCGCGGCGACAACTCGAAAATCTCCTGGACCCAGGTGGAAACCGGCTCCGCAATCACGTGGAAATACCCGAGTTGCATTCTGCGTGGGGAAAACTCTGTCGGTGAGTTTTACTCGGTGGCAGTGGCCAACAATATGCAGCAGGCGGATACCGGCACGAAAATGATACATATCGGACGCAACTCGAGAAGTACCATTGTTTCCAAGGGAATTTCCGCCGGGCGCGCTCAGAATGCGTATCGCGGACTGGTGCGCGTCATGCCACAAGCTGCCAACGCGCGCAATCATACCCAGTGCGATTCATTGCTCATCGGCAACGAGTGTGGCGCTCACACCTTTCCCTACATGGAAATTCGCAACCCGACAGCAAAGATTGAACACGAGGCGACGACCTCGAAGATATCCGCCGATCAATTGTTTTATTGCCGCCAGCGAGGAATTTCCGAAGAAGACGCTGTCAACATGATTGTGAACGGCTTCTGCAAACAGGTGTTTCGTGAGTTGCCGATGGAGTTTGCAGTCGAAGCACAGGCCCTGATGAATGTCAGTCTTGAAGGCGCGGTCGGCTGAGCGGCGGATAAGGACCATGACAATGCTGGAAATCAGGGATTTGCACGTGCGGATCGGCACCACAGACATTCTGACCGGGCTGACACTGACGGTGAATGCGGGCGAAGTGCACGCCATTATGGGCCCGAACGGCTCGGGCAAAAGCACGCTGGCGCAAGTCATCGCCGGTCATGAAGATTACCTGGTTACCAGTGGCTCTGTGACCTTCCTCGGGCGCAATCTGCTGGAACTCGACCCGGAGGAACGTGCACGACTCGGCCTGTTTCTCGGCTTCCAGTACCCGGTCGAAATTCCCGGCGTGAACAACGCCTACCTGTTGAAGGCGGCTCTCAACGCGCGGCGCAAGGAGCGCGGTGAAACGGAAATCGATGCATTTGAATTTCTGCAACTCGCCCGCGAGAAAATGACGCTGCTCGACATGGATCCGGCGTTGCTCAATCGTTCGGTTAACGAAGGCTTCTCCGGCGGTGAAAAGAAGCGCAACGAGATACTGCAGATGGCCGTTCTGGAGCCACTTCTTGCCATACTGGACGAGACGGACTCGGGGCTGGATATCGACGCGCTGAAGGCGGTATCCAAAGGCGTGAACGCGATGCGTCATCCCGACCGGGCAATCATCCTGGTGACACACTACCAGCGCCTGCTCGGCTACGTTGAGCCGGATTTCGTCCACGTCCTGTCGAAAGGACAGATCGTGCGCTCAGGTGACAAGTCACTGGCGATCCAGCTTGAAGACATGGGCTACGACTGGATTCGCGAGGCCGCTGCGGGATGAGTTCGCACCTGATCGATTTCGCCCTGCTCGAACAGGCAGTCCACAATCTGCCGGGCGATGCGCTGCATCCCGTGCGGGAAAATGCCCTCGCCGCTTTTGGGCAGTCGGAATTTCCGGACCAGCGACAAGAAGACTGGAAATACACGAACCTTGCTCCGGCGGCGACGCTCAGCAACGCCTGGCTTCGTAAACGCTCTTCCGCGCCAGGGCCGCAGCCCAGTGCGCTGCTGCAGCAACAGATCGATCAAACCGTGGCAGAGATTCCGGCCAAATGGATCGTGATAGCCAACGGCTTTGTTGAAACCGGGTCATTGCGGGATCTCGCAGCGCAACAACCAGCGGGACTCACGGTCCGGTCAGCCGCGGAGTCGGCTCACCTGCCAACCGTCGTCACCGAGGACGTGATGAGTCGGTTCAATGCCACCCTGATTCGCGACGTGCTGCACATTCAGGTAGCCGCAAATCAGGAAATCGATGAGCCTATAGGAATTCTGGTAATTGACGACGCGAGTGACGAGACGAGCGTCACCCAGACCCGCATCGTCATCGAACTCGAAGAAAATTCGTGCGCAAACTTCATCGAATTGCATGCCACCGCCGGCAGCAACCAGCAGTTCGCCAACTGCGTCTGCAACATGCGACTGGCCCAGGGTGCAAAGGCTCGCTACGTGCGTGTTCAGGATCGCGGGTTGCAGCAATACCAGGTTGGCAGGCTCACCGCACAACTCGAGCGTAATTCCGAACTCAAACATGCCGCGTTCGATCTGGGCGGTGCGTTGATCAGGAACGATATCGATATCGATATCCGCGAACCGGGCGCCTCCGTAGAGTTGCTCGGCTTGTACCTCGCCAGTGGTCGTCAGCATATCGACAACCACACTCGCGTCGATCATTGTGTCGGCCCGGCGACGAGTCGCGAAGAGTACCGCGGTATTCTCAACGACCGTGCGCGATGCGTATTCAACGGCAAGGCAATTGTTCATGCCGGCGCCGACGGCACCGACGCCAGGCAATCCAATCACAATTTGCTCCTGTCCGACCGTGCGGAAATCGACACCAAGCCGGAACTGGAAATCTACGCTGACGACGTCAAATGCAGTCACGGCGCTACGGTGGGACAGCTCGACCCCAAGGCTCTTTTCTATTTGCGATCGCGGGGACTGGACCAGAGTGAGGCAGCACGCGCGTTGACCCGGGCGTTCGCCGAAACAATCGTCGAACGGACACCAGTGGAGGAAGTGCGCCCCTACATACAAACCATTGTCGATCGCAAACTGCAATCTCTCATTGACGGAGAACCAGAATGACGACATCGTCGACCGACAGGCTGAGCGACCGCCCGCCGCATGCCGACGCTGTTGAGAATTGTCGCGAGGATTTTCCGGCCCTGGCTCAGAACATCAGCGGGCATCCGTTGGTCTATCTTGACAGTGCCGCATCGGCACATCAGCCGGAGTGCGTTATCGATGCGGTCGCTGCCTATCAGCGCCACAGCCATGCCAACGTGCATCGCGGTGTGCATACCCTGAGCCATCGCGCCACCGAAGCTTATGAGGGCAGCCGCGATGCGATTGCTGGGTTTATCAATGCCAACAGCCGGACCGAGGTCGTCCTGACCAGTGGCACAACCGGGGCGATTAACCTCGTTGCACAAAGTTACTGTCGTCCGCGATTGCAGACGGGCGATGCCATTCTCATTACACACCTTGAACATCACTCGAATATCGTTCCCTGGCAACTGGTCTGCCGGCAAACCGGGGCAGAGCTGCTGGTTGCCCCGATCGATGAGTCAGGCGAAGTCAACACCGAAGAACTCATCGGGTTGCTCGACCGCAACGTGCTCATGCTGGCGATCGCACATGTCTCCAACGCTCTCGGTACGATTCTGCCGGTGGCCGATCTGATCGGCGCGGCACATGAGCGGGGCATCCCGGTACTTGTTGACGGGGCGCAGGCCGTCCCGCATTTACCAGTCGATGTGCAGGCGCTGGACTGCGATTTCTTTGCTTTCTCCGGACACAAGATGTTCGGCCCGACCGGCACCGGCGTGCTGTACGGCCGGGAGTCGTTGCTGGAAGAAATGCCGCCGTACCAGGGCGGTGGCGACATGATTCTCGAAGTGCGCATGGACGGCTCCACCTGGAACGACCTGCCGTACAAGTTTGAAGCGGGCACGCCGAATATTTCCGGTGTCGTCGGTCTCGGCGCGGCGGTGACCTATTTGCAGGCAATCGGCATGGAGCGGGTGGCCCGACACGAACACGAACTGCTCGGTTATCTGACAGAAAGGCTGGCGGCCGTCGAAGGCATACGCCTCATCGGCACGGCTCGCAATAAAGCCAGCGTGCAGTCTTTCCTGCTCGACGAAATACACCCGCACGATCTCGGAACGATCCTCGATCATCAGGGCATAGCGATCCGGACAGGCCACCATTGTGCGATGCCGGTAATGGATTTCTTCGGTGTGCCGGGCACTGCGCGCGCGTCGCTGGCCCTGTATAACAACCGCGACGATGTCGATCGACTGGTGGCAGGCTTGCAGAAGGCCCGGGAAATATTCGCGTGAGTGCCGAGATTACCGGATCTGATGAACTGGGTGAGCTGTATCGGGAGCTCATTCTCGATCACGCGAAGAATCCCCGACATTTCGGCAAACTGGATGATGCAACCCATGTTGCCGAGGGGGTCAATCCACTGTGCGGTGACAAACTGAAATTGTATTTCTCGGTAGACCACGCCAGCCGAATAGCCGATGCACGCTTCGAAGGCTCCGGGTGCGCGATTTCAGTTGCATCGGCATCGCTCCTCACCGATACCGTCATCGGTCTCGATACTGAGCGGGCCCTGAAGTACTTCGCAACAATGGTGGAGCGACTCGCACGGGCCAACAGTCATCGGCAGGGAAGCCCGGACTTGCTCGATGAAATCGATCTGGGCAAGTTGCGCGCGCTCGAGGGAGTCAAGGAATTTCCGTCGCGGGTGAAGTGTGCCACCCTTGCGTGGCATGCATTGAACTCGGCGCTGCAAGGCAAACCGCAACCCGTTTCTACGGAGTAGGACTCGAATGTTTGGCCATACGAATGAACCGTTCTCACTGGCGCGCGACGTCAAAGCCGTGATCGTTCCGGCGGGGGAAACGGTCACGCTGCGGGAAGGAACCGCCGGTTTCATTACCCAGGCGCTGGGCGGCAGTTTTACGGTTTACGTCGAAGGCAATCTCTTTCGCGTCACCGGACAGGATGCCGATGCGCTCGGCAAGGAGCCACTGCCGCGTCCTGCAATACCCGACAACGCCACCGACAAGGATATCGAGGCGGTAATCTGGCAGCAGCTCCGTACATGCTTTGATCCTGAAATTCCTATAAATATCGTCGATCTTGGCTTGGTGTATCGCTGCGACGTTGCACTGCAGCCGGACGGTTTCCGCGCGGTCAGCGTCGACATGACCTTGACGGCACCCGGCTGTGGAATGGGCGATGTATTGGTGCAGGATGCCCGCGAAAAAATCTCGATTGTGCCGACCGTCAGTGAGGTCACCGTGGAACTGGTATTCGATCCGCCGTGGAACCAGGGAATGATGAGCGACGAGGCAAAGCTGCAAACCGGAATGATGTAAACTCCGGGAAAATCGCACTCCCGACCGGATCAGTATTCGCAACGACAATCGATGAAAACGCTTACGATTCTCCGTCACCTCAAATCAAGCTGGAAAGATGCGAACGTGCCGGATATCGAACGGCCCTTGAGTCGCCGGGGAAAAGACGACGCTCCGGTCATGGCCACGCGCATCCGCGAAGCCGGCATTCGGCCGTCCCTGATCCTTAGCAGTCCGGCAAACCGCGCCTGGACGACGGCGAAATATATCGCGAAGGAAATTGCCTACCCGATCGAGTTTCTGCAACGCGAGCGAGACCTGTACCTCGCCGACGTCGAACAGCTGTTGGAGTTACTGGAACGCCAGGATAACAAGTTCAACAGCATCATGATCGTCGGTCACAATCCCGGGCTGACTGAATTCGCCAACTACCTGCTGCCGCAGTTGACGGACAATATCCCGACGGGCGGCGTCGTCTCACTGACTATCGAAACGGACGACTGGAATCTGCGGCAACGCACGCCGGCGGAACTGCTGGTATTTGATTACCCCAAAAGCGAACAGTCGTAACGGCCCGAACCGTGCCTCACTAACATTCCGGTACGTTGACCGCGAGCCCGCCGCGCGACGTTTCCTTGTAGATCGTCGACATGTCGAGGCCAGTTTGGCGCATGGTGTTGATTACCTGGTCAAGCGACACCTTGTGCGAGCCATCGCCCTGCAGCGCCAGGCGGGCTGCATTGATGGCCTTCACGGCTCCCATGGCGTTGCGCTCGATACACGGTATCTGCACAAGGCCGCCGACAGGATCGCAGGTAAGGCCGAGATTGTGTTCCATACCGATTTCAGCGGCGTTCTCGATTTGCCCGTTGCTCCCGCCGAGTGCTGCGGCAAGTCCTGCTGCCGCCATCGAACAGGCCACACCCACTTCGCCCTGACAACCCATTTCGGCGCCGGAGATCGAGGCATTCAACTTGTAGAGGATGCCAATCGCACCGGCAGTCAGCAGGAATCGATGGATCCCGTCCGGTTCATAGCTCGGCACAAGTTCGCTGTAATAATGCATGACGGCAGGGATGATTCCGGCAGCACCGTTGGTCGGCGAGGTCACCACCCTTCCGCCCGCAGCGTTTTCCTCGTTAACAGCGATGGCGAATGCGTTTACCCAGTCCATCGTATCGAGGCCCAGGCGTTCGCCCTTTTCGACCAGGCGCTTGTACAGTTTCGGCGCGCGCCGGGTCACTGACATGCGGCCGGGCAGCACGCCTTCGGTATGCAGGCCGCGTTGCATGCAGGCACGCATGGCTTGCCAGAGTTCGTCCATGCGCTGCCGGACTTCGTCGTCCGAACGCCAGTGCGTCTCGTTGCGCCACACGAGTTCGGCGATGGTCAGCCGGTTCCGATCCGCAAGTTCCAGCAGCTGGGCTGCGCTGGTAAACGCGAACGGCGGCTCTCCCTGCTGGGGCAGCGGTTCCGCTTCTTCACCGCGAACGATGAAGCCGCCACCGATCGAATAGTAGTCGTCCTGCCGCAGCACCGTGCCGGCTTCGTCGAACGCGATGTAGCGCATGCCATTGGTATGTCGGGGCAGTTCGTCTCCGTAATCAAAAATCAAATCGGCTTCGGGATCGAATGCGATAGCGCCGACATCAGGAACTGTCAGGCGCTTTTCCTTGTGGATGGCGCGCAAGAGCCCCTCCACGCTGTCGGGATCGAGGGTAGCAGGCTCGCAACCGCTCAGGCCGAGGAGAACGGCTGAATCGGTGCCATGGCCCTTGCCGGTGTAAGCCAGCGAGCCGTGCAAACGCACTTGAATGCGATGCACGCCGGAGGTCAGCCGGGATGCAAATTCGCGCGCCGCTTTCATCGGGCCGACCGTGTGCGAGCTGGACGGCCCGACACCGATCTTGAAAATATCGAAAATACTGATTGCAGGCATAATGAACTTTGGCGCCGGTGAGTTCGACTCAGTCGTCGGTTAATGACAGCAGGCCGGCATTGCCACCGACCGCCGATACGTTATCGCTGACACAATATTCGCTGCCGAAACGCGGCAAATAATGCGGGCCACCCGCCTTGGGCCCGGTGCCGGACAGGCCCCGGCCTCCGAAAGGCTGTACGCCGACAACCGCGCCGATCATGTTGCGATTGATATAGATATTGCCTGCGCCGGAGCGACTCACAAGGGCTCTGGCACGGCTGTCGATGCGGCTGTGCAAGCCCATGGTCAGACCATAGCCGAGATTGTTTACGACGTCGACCGTCGCATCGAGTTTGCTTGCCGGAAAGGTGACGACGTGCAGGACCGGACCGAACACCTCGTGCTGCAATTCGTCGAAGTTCTTTACCTCAATCACCGTCGGCGGGAAAAAGGTGCCGACTGACGTGTCCTCCGGCAATCGGCACTGATGCATTTTTGCGCCTTTGGCACGCAGTCGATCGACATGCGCGGCCAGCTTGTCCTGTGCATCGCGATCGATGACGGGGCCGACATCGGTCGCCAGTTCAGCGGGATCGCCGATCGTAAGCTCCTCCATATAGCCTTTCAGCAGTTCGAGGACCCGTGGCGCGATATCCGTCTGCAGGCACAAAATGCGCCACGCCGAGCAACGCTGTCCGGCGCTGTTGAACGCTGACTACGCCGCATCCAGAACGACTTGCTCCGGCAACGCAGAGCTGTCGACAAACATGGCGTTCTGGCCACCCGTCTCGGCGATGAGCTGGGCGATGGTGCCGTCACGTGCTGCGAGGACCCGATTAATCGCACGCGCCGTCCCGGTGGACCCGGTGAACGCCACGCCGGCAATTCGCGGATCGGCAACGACGCGCGCGCCGACAGTCGCGCCGTCCCCCGGCAGAAAGTGCAGCACATCCGGAGGAATCCCGGCTTCCAGCAGTAACTCTACGGCGCGGTGCGCGACGAGCGGGGTCTGCTCGGCCGGTTTCGCTATCACGGCGTTACCTGCAGCCAGCGCAGCCGTTACCTGCCCGGTAAAAATTGCCAGTGGAAAATTCCATGGACTGATGCAGGCGAAGACACCGCGCCCGCGCATTCCAAGTACATTATGTTCTCCGGTCGGGCCCGGCAGGCGATGCGGCACGCCGAAGGTGCGCACGCTTTGCGCAGCGTAATAGCGGATAAAATCGACCGCCTCGCGAACCTCGGCAAGGCTGTCGGGTACGGTCCTGCCGCCCTCCGCGACACACAACGCAATTAACTCGGGTGCGTGCTGCTCAAAGAGATCGGCTGCATTGCCCAGCAATATGGCACGATCCGCCGCGACGATACGATCCCAGGACGGCTGAGCCGCCACCGCGAGCGAAATTGCTCGATCGACCGCGGCCGAATCGGCGCTCTGCCAGGAGCCGACAACACGCGATATATCGGCCGGATTGACAGATCGATGCTCTGCTCCGTGGGCCGATCCCGGTTGCTTGACGGCCGCGTTCATTGCGGCCCACAAATCCCGCCGCACGCGGCGATCCGCCAGATTGAAACCGCGCGAATTCGTCCGTTCGGGTTGAAAGATATCGCGTGGACTGGGGATGCGAGGATGTGGCCTGAAATCGGACCTGCGGCCTATCGAAACCGGATCGGCAACGATGTCGCCGATATCGATACTCTCATCGACGATGCGATTGACGAACGATGTATTGGCGCCATTTTCCAGCAAGCGGCGCACGAGATACGGCAACAGGTCCTCGTGACTGCCAACCGGCGCGTAAACGCGGCAAGGCCTGTTATGCGTCTGTGGATCTATCACAGCACTGTAGAGGGCCTCACCCATACCATGCAGCCGCTGAAACTCGAAATCGTCGCGGCCGTCGGCAAACTCCAGGATGCACGCCAGCGTATGCGCGTTGTGCGTGGCGAACTGCGCATAAAGTAACGGACCTGCCGCCAGCAGCTGCCGCGTGCACGCGAGATAGGAAATATCGGTATGCGCTTTGCGCGTGAATACCGGGTAGCTGTCGAGGCCCTGCTCCTGCCCACGCTTGATCTCTGTATCCCAGTAAGCGCCCTTGACGAGCCGAACCGGGATCCGTCGACCGACATCCGCCGCAAGGCCACTCAGGAAGCGGATGACGTCCGTCGCGCGGCGCTGGTAGGCCTGCACCGCAAGTCCCAGCCCCTCGTAAGCGGACAAACGGCGGTCTCGGAAGACGGCCCGAAAAACCTCGAGGGACAACTCCAGCCGCTCGCTCTCTTCAGCGTCGACTGTCAGCGCGATTCCGGCACTGCGCGCACGCAGTACCAGATCCGTGACCTGCGGCACGAGGTCGTATACGACCCGTTTTGTTTGCGTATAGGCGTAACGCGGATGCAACGCCGACAACTTCACCGAAATTCCGGGAACCTCGAACACTGAACGTCCGTCGACCACCGCGGTGCCGATGCTGTCGATCGCAGCAGCGTAGGACTCGAAATAGCGCCCGGCGTCGCTCCGGGTCAGCGCGGCTTCACCGAGCATGTCGAAAGAGTATCGATATCCACGAGCGTTCTTCGTAGCGGAACGTTCGATCGCCTCGTCGATCGTCCTGCCCATGACGAACTGGTGGCCCATTATCCGCATGGCTTGCCGCATCGCGGCACGCACCACGGGCTCGCCTGCACGGCTTGCCATTTTCTTGAGAATTCGCCCGGGATTACGCTTGATTTCCGCATCCACTTTCAAGAGCCTGCCGGTTAACATCAGGCCCCACGTCGATGCGTTGACGAACAACGAATCGCTTGCGCCGAGGTGTTCCTGCCAGTTTGCCGAGGAAATCTTGTCAGCAATCAGTTCGTCAGCGGTATCGGCATCCGGGATGCGTAACAGGGCTTCCGCGATGCACATCAGCAGCACGCCCTCTTCCGATGACAGATCGTACTGCTGCAGGAAAGCGTCTATGCCACTTTCAGGCTCTTCCTGATGACGCACAGTCTGTACGAAAGCTTCAGCCTGTTTACGAATCCTCTCGTTCAGCGCATCGTCAATGTTTGCAACTTCAGCCAGTTCACGTACCAGCGCCTGCTCATCGGCGAGGTAACGGCGGCTGACGGAGACTGGCAGGTCTGATTGTTTGTCTGTCTGTTCGGCTGGCATGAGGGATGGCAATTATAGAACTATTCGCCCCGGTTTCGCTGTCGCAACAAGCGCCGGGTACGCTTGTCCGGTCGACTCTCCGTAAGCGGCATCATGAGTCGGTCCTGGCGCAAGCGCTGCCGTGCGGCCTCGCGTGCCTGCACTGCTGCGGGTTCCTCGACGTAGCAGGCCCGTGCCTCGCTTGCGGGGCCGCGGCGTTCCGGCAACGCCGTAACCTGCACCGCGAAGCGCTCCTGGAGCCTGACTATATCGATGCGGTCGCCTACGCGGATTCGGTGTCCGCTCCTCGCCCGATCACCGTTGACCTTGACGTGGCCGCCCACAACGCTCTCTGCAGCAAGTGCCCGGGACTTGAAGAATCGGGTGTGCCACAGCCATCGATCGAGCCTTTGTCGTTCGGTACTGTCCATTACAAGCAAACCTGTTGTTGTCTTGCAGATTGTATCGCTGGACACCGGCATGATCTTTTCTGTTTGTCCCGCTGGTGAATTGTGCGAACAGAGGATTCAATGCCGGAAGGCGGGATTGACGCTCCCGCTCAGATTATCGTGATTTCTGTGTTGCTCTGCGCTTAATTCCTCTCTTGCTTTTAAAGTTGTTCGCGAAGGGCAGAATCGGTGCGACCGCGACAGGTTGTCAACGGGACCATTCGACTACCCTTGAGCATTGATGGTTCGGTAATCTCTGCCGTGGAATCAAGCAACAAGAAAGGAAGTGGCCCGCGCGGGCGAGACCCCGCCGGGCCGCCGAAGCCGCGCAGCCAGATCGGGGCCAGCCCCGGTGGGAACGTACGCTATGCACTGAAGACGCCGTATCGCGATGGCACCACGCACGTCATTGCCAGCATCGAGCAACCGGCGCTTATTGAACGGAAGACGGCCGATGGGCTTGTGAATGACCGCTCAGAATTAAGCCGGATGCTCGAGGCGTCCGGTTCGGCGATCTGAAAGGGGACGCATACCGCATGCAAATCCTGCCCCGCTACCCCCATTCGCGACAAGTCCAGCCGGGCAACGCTTTTTCCTCTACCGGCACTGGGCCGCTTGGGATTCTCGCGAGCGCATTGACGAGAGACAGGCAATGCGTGACGATGTCACCTGTGGCATCTGGCAGGGCCTTCGGAGGAACTCTTTCGGCAAGTTCGTACGTTCGTCGCGAGCTTGGACGAAGCGGTCTTCGTGAGGTCCATCGATGCTTTACATTTGATCACAGCCCGATCGGAAGGCTTCGCGCGCATATACTCGAACGATCGGCATCTCCTCGACGCGTGCGCTCACGGCAGTCTCGAAGGTATCAATCCGGTCGCCGGCCAAAGGCAGTCGGGCCGTTGAACGGCGGCCCTATGCCTGACCTATGCCTTCAACATCGGCCTGGACATCTGTGAAGATGTGTGGCGATCCGTACCGGCGGCTGCCAGCCGCGCGGCGGGCGCGGAAGTCATCATTGCCATCAACGGCTCACCGTACGAACTGGAAAGCCAGAAAATTCGCGAGAGCGCCGTGCGCGCACGCATCAACGAAGTTCATGTTCCGTTCGTCCAGGAGCCTGTCGGACTTAGGGCATCGTCGCGAGGCGCGCGGGAATCAAGGACAGATTTCCGTTCGATCGTGGCGAATAGTGGTGACAATTTAACGAGGACGAACGGAAATATGGACCGATTCCCATCCGCCGCAGCAGATGAGCCTAAGTCCGACAGGCTCCTGGGCGCGACGGCCGGCATGGCGTTTCTTTCCGCGGCAATCGCCATACCGCTTCGCTGGTCGGCCAAGAGCGTCAGCTGGCCGCACCATGCGCTCAAGGGAACGGTGGGCATAGCCACAATCGCCATCGGCATCCTGCTCTTCTATGGCAATGCCACTGCCTTGAGCGGGCCTTCTTCCTGAGGGCAACTCGCCGGGGTGAAGTAGTGAAGCCACACGACTCGCCGGGCGGTGTCGGGCTGTGCGATCATGGGAAGAATGAATCTGACGGTGGTCTCATTGAACGTCGCGGGCTGCGCGATGCAGGTTCTTTTGCTGGTTGCCGTCGCCGGCTGCAGTCCTCTGACGATATTGAGCGCAACCAGCCCCTCGTCCCACTTTCGCAGCGAGACAGACCTTAGCTACGGTGATGCCGATTGCCAGCGACTGGATGTTTACGTCCCGAAAGATGCTGTCGGCCTGCGCCCGACGATTGTCTTTTTCTACGGTGGAGGCTGGCGCAGCGGCGTACGCGGGCGGTACGAATTCGTCGCCTCGTCGTTGACGCGTGCGGGTTTCGTCGTTGTCATTCCGGATTATCGACGGTACCCCGGCAACGTTTTTCCGGCCTTTGTCGAGGACGGCGCGGCGGCCGCGGCGTGGGTTCTCGATCGGCTCGATCGCTACGGAGGCGACCCTGAAGAGGTCTATCTCATGGGACACTCGGCCGGCGCGCACATCGCTGCGTTGCTCGCGCTGAACGGGCAGTATCTCCGTCGGGCCGGGGCCGCGCCGTCCGACATTGCCGGATTTATAGGTCTCTCCGGACCTTACGATTTTCTGCCGCTCGAGCCGGGCTATCTGCGCGAGGTGTTTCCGTCCTCAACGCGGGAGGCGAGTCAGCCGGTCAATTTCGTAAGCCGCAACGCCCCGCGTACGCTCCTGATCCATGGACTCGATGACAATGTCGCGCGGCCCGGTAACAGTCGCTCGCTGGCGGCAAGGCTCTCGGAAGCCCGGGTACCGGTTACGTTGAAACTTTATGAGGGCGTCGGTCACGGCCGCATCGTCGCCGCGCTGGCGCCCCGATTCGGCTTTCTGGCAGAGACTCTGGCCGACACCGTTGCGTTCATCGAGCAGGTCGGAAATGCTCCCGATTGACCCTGGCCGGCAACACTGTACCGGTCGAGCCGCGTGTGCTCGAACTGCTGCTGCATCTTATTGAGGACCCCGACCGGATGGTGGGCAAGGGCGAGTTGCTCCAGCGGCATTGGCCAGGAAATCGTACTTCCATTGCACTGACGGCCGCTCGCTCGATCAGTGCATTCTGCGAGGAGATCTGATTCGCTTACGCGGGTACGCGCTGTGCGTCGCAACCATCCGGCTACATGTCCCAGGCGCTGCGGGGGTCGGCAAGCTGCAAATCGAGGTATGCCCGTAGTGCCGCCATCGAAGAGGGGTGCTCGATCGGCGCCATTGCTTCCAGGCGTCCCGTAAGGTTGCGTGTCATAGAGTCGGCGGAATCGATGAAATACTCTTCGTTCCCGCCGTTACGAAAGTAATAGATGCGACTGTGCTCGAGAAACCGGTCGACAATACTGACAACACGTATGTTTTCCGACAACCCGGGAATTCCCGGACGCAGCCTGCAGGTATCGCGGACGATCAGGTCGACATGCACGCCGGCCCCGGAGGCCTGATAGAGCGCCCTGGTCACGTCCTTGTCTTCAAGCGCGTTCATCTTCAACTGAATTACCCCAGGCACTTCCTGATTGCGCAGCCGTATCTCGCGCTCGATTTTCCCGATGAGCGCCTTCTTCAGATCGAGCGGAGAGGTAAGCAGCTTTCTGTATTGACGATCGTGCACGGTGCCAGTGGTGAGCAAATTGAAAGGAAATATCCGTGTCGGCTTGCGCCGGACCTATCCCAGACATCTTCGACTTTCAAGAAATCCGTCGCATCCTTCACGTCCGCTGCGAGACCTTCAACGTCGACCTCGTGTAGTAGTTTCTCAGCAGCAGCATCGATTTTTTGAGCCAAGTTGTTCTGGCGCTCAACCAATAGCTCGAGAATCGCCAAGGCGTCTCCTCCTGATAATGATTCCAAGATCCTCAGTTTCCGAGCTTTTCGAGCGCCGTTTCGCTTGCGCGGCGGGCTTTTTTGCGTTCGCTTCATCATCTGAAGAGCTTCCTGGACAGTCGTTGATGCGCCGATCGATTCTACTTTGCGCAGCGCTCGATTTTGCAACGCCTGAATTAAGCTGAGCCGCGAAGCGGGTTCGACTTGAGTGAATTGTCAGGCCGCGGAGCGCGCCGATTCGGAAGTCTTTGCTACGAGTATTGCCCAGGCCGGCGGAAGTGCCAGCCAAAATCCAGACACAGGCATGAGCGTGACGCCGAGAACGCCCAACGTGAGCAAGGACCAGCCTATGGCCTTTGGTATCGGACGTACCGAAGATCGCTCAAGGGAATCCAGCGCCAGGCCGCATAAGAAGAGCAGAGTACCGAAGAGAAAGAACCAAATTGCGGCACCCGATTGTGGATCGGTGCCGATCGTGTGGAAAGCGCCGCGACTCGCTACAGCCACTAAGTCTTTACCAAACAGCAGGCCGGCAACGACAGTGTGGAACAGCGAAATGCCCATTAGCCACCGACCGATCCATCTTTTCACCGCACATCTCCGAAAGTCAGGTCTGGCGATTTAGCTGCCCGGCACCAGTATCGCGCCGGTTGCGTCTGCAAGCCCCACGACGTACCCAGTGACTGGATAATCCCGGTTAGCAGTGAGGCGAAGGCGAACGGGACGATGACGAATCGGGCAGTCAAATCCATCGCCAGATAGGCGGCTCGGACGATCTGTGTATCCTGGCTGGTCAGACCTCGCCTGGGCAAAAAAAGCCAACGCCGTCTTAAGGATCTCGTTCGCCCGGCGCAGCGCGCGAACCTCTTGCTCCAGCGACTTGATCCGCTCACGATTCTCCGTCGTCAGACCCTCGCGCCGGCCTGCGTCCGTCTCGGTTCGACGCACCCATTTACGCAGCGTCTCCGCCGAACAGCCCAACCTCCCCGCGATCGACTTTATCGCCGACCACTGCGAGCTGTACTCCCGCTCGTGCTCGAAAACCAGCCGTACCGCCCGCTCTCGAACTTCCGGTGAATATCTTGTTGACTTGTTCATAGCTCCATCCTCTCAAGAAATGGAGCCTACAGTAAACCCGGGGCGGTTCATTCAAGAGCCTCGGTGGTGAAGTTCGGGTCCAGGCGGACCGTTTGTTAGCGTGCTCCGCGAATTGCGGCGCCTGATATACTCTGCGACCTTTTGGCGAGGAGAACAATCCCGTGCCCCGAGACTTTCTGGACCGGCTTGCGGCGCAGACTGAGGCACTGAAGGGTGAGGGGCTGTTCAAGCAGGAGCGGCTCATTGCCGGGCCTCAACAGGCCGCCATCCAGGTGCGCTGGAACGGTGCCGCCCGCGAAGTCATCAACCTTTGTGCCAACAATTACCTGGGCCTGGCCAATGACCCGGCAATCGTGCAGGCGGCTCACAAGGCACTGGACGAGTTCGGCTACGGCATGGCCTCGGTTCGCTTCATTTGCGGCACCCAGACGATTCACAAGGAACTGGAAGAACGCATCAGTCGCTTCCTGGAAACGGAAGACACGATATTGTATCCGTCCTGTTTCGATGCGAACGGTGGCCTGTTTGAAACCTTGCTCGACGAGAAAGACGCCGTCATCAGCGATGCATTGAACCATGCCAGCATTATCGACGGCGTTCGGCTGTCCAAAGCGCAGCGCTTTCGCTATCGCAATAACGATATGGACGACCTCGAAGAGCAACTGCGGAAAGCTTCGGGATGCCGGACGCGCCTGATTGTTACCGACGGTGTTTTTTCCATGGACGGAACCATCGCAAGTCTTGCCGATATCTGTGGACTGGCTGAACGCTATGAAGCACTCACGATGATCGACGATTGCCATGCAACCGGATTCCTTGGCGACCATGGCCGCGGCACGATCGAATTCCGGCAGGTTATGGGAAAGATAGACATCATCACCAGCACGTTGGGCAAGGCCCTAGGTGGTGCTTCCGGCGGATTTACCAGCGGCCGCAAGGAGATCGTCGCATGGTTGCGGCAGCGCTCGCGCCCGTACCTGTTCTCCAATTCCGTTGCGCCGGTGATTGTCGCAACATCGATCGCTGTTCTCGAGCTGCTGCAGTCCAGCTCTGCCCGGCGCGACAAGCTACATGAAAATGCCGCCTGGTTTCGCGCACAACTCGAAGGGCTGGGCTTCGAACTGCGGCCCGGCCAGCATCCCATCATTCCGGTCATGCTGGGTGACGCCAGACTGGCGAGTTCGATGGCCGATCGGCTGCTTGAGCATGGAATCTACGTCATTGGCTTTTCGTATCCTGTCGTTCCGCAAGGCCAGGCGCGCATCCGCACGCAAATGTCGGCCGGTCTGACGCGCGAACACTTGCAACGAGCGGTCACGGCATTTGGCGAAGTTGGCGCTGAACTCGGTGTCATCCACAAGGAGCAGCTTGCATGATGCGAGCCCTGGTAAAAGCGAAGGCGGAACGCGGCTTGTGGCTGCAGGAAATCGACAAACCTGTGCCCGGCCACAACGACGTGGTCATCAAGGTCGGTCGAACCGCCATTTGCGGCACCGACATTCATATTTACCAATGGGACGACTGGGCACGCCGTACGATTCCGGTACCGCTCGCCGTCGGGCACGAGTTCTCGGGCGTGATTGCCGAGATTGGCAGTGAGGTCAAAGGACTCGAAGTGGGCGACCGCGTCTCGGCGGAAGGCCATATTACCTGCGGGGTATGTCGCAATTGCCGCGCCGGGCGACGCCATCTTTGCCGCAACGCGGCCGGAATCGGCGTCAGTCGTCCTGGTTCATTCGCCGAATATATCGCGGTACCTGCTTTCAACGTTTTTCCCCTGCCGGACTCCATCTCTGACGAGATGGCCTCGATACTCGATCCGCTGGGCAACGCTACCCACACGGCTTTATCGTTTGACCTGGTCGGCGAGGATGTTCTCATCACCGGGGCCGGACCGATCGGACTCATGGCGATTGCGGTGGCGCGTTATGCCGGCGCCCGCCATATTGTCGTCACTGATATCAATGAATACCGCCTGGCACTTGCGCGGAAAATGGGTGCCTCGGTGGCTCTCAACGTAAAAAGCGCATCGATCGACGACACCATGCGGCAACTTGGCATGGAAGAAGGCTTCGACGTCGGCCTGGAGATGTCGGGCAACCCGTCGGCCTTTCGTGACCTGCTGAGAACCATGCACCACGGGGGCAAGGTGGCGCTGCTTGGTATTCCGCCCGGCGATACAGCGATCGACTGGACCGAGGTGATCTTCAAGGGATTGATTTTAAAAGGTATTTACGGCCGCGAAATGTTCGAGACCTGGTACAAGATGGCCAGCATGCTGCAAAGCGGACTGAACATCGAACCAATCATTACCCACCGGTTTTTTGTCGACGACTTCCGTGAAGCATTCGAACTGATGGAATCCGGGCAGTCCGGCAAAGTGCTGCTGAACTGGGACGAATCGGCAGCGGCCTAATCAAGCGCGCAAAAGCAGTGGGAATAGATGCCCTTCGGATCGTTGAAACGAACCAGTGGCGCCAGGGTATCGGCAATGCCATTCGCGAGACGCTCGAGTGACGACGGCCGCGAACGCAGCGGTCCGACAGCTAACCCTATACGACGTACGCTGCCCAGAAACTGCAACGCCAGCTGCTCGGTCGGCGACAATTCCTTGTCGAAATACTTGAGTCCGTAGTCGTCCTCTTCGAGATTGGCCAATTCTGCGGCGGCTTCGATCGCGTCCTGCAGCTCGCCAAGTTCGTCCACCAGACCGTTGGACAGTGCATCGGCTCCCGTCCAGACTTGTCCTTGTGCTATGTCGTCCACTTCTTCCTCCGGCATGCCTCGATACCGCGCAACCTGGCTGATGAAGTCGTGGTAGCCGTCCTCGACAATCGCCTGAATTACTACCTTCGCGTCGTCGGACAGAGCACGATCGACGCGAAGCTGGCCCGCCCACTCAGTCGAGCCGATGCCATCCGTCGATATGCCCAGCGCATCGAGTGATCTCTGGAACGTTGGAAACATGCCAAAAATACCAATCGAACCGGTAATGGTTGCCGGGCTCGCGATAATTCGGTCGGCGGGCATGGAGATCCAGTAACCGCCGGAGGCTGCAACACCACTCATCGATGCGACAACCGGTTTCCCCGCATCCTGCAAAGCAACTACTTCGTTTGCAATCACTGCCGAGGCAAACGTGCTGCCGCCCGGGCTGTCAACGCGCAGAACCACGGCATCGACAGACTCGTCGTAGCGTGCTTCGCGCAACAACCAAGCCGTAGAATCGCCACCGATCGTACCGGGCGGCTGCGTTCCGTCCATGATTTCGCCAGCCGCAACGATGACGGCGACGTTTCTGCCTCTCGCAGGATTACCACGCATCAAACGCATCTGTGGCAGGTAATCCGCAAGTTCCGCCGCCTGGTAGCCCTCCTCGCTGTCCGTATCCGAACCGGCAAATTCTGCGACGCGCTGAGCCAGTTGCTCGCGAGTCAAGAGATCGTCAACCAGCCCGAGCTCAAGAGCCAGTTCGCCCATACTTCCTCCGTTTGCCCGCAAAGCGGCAGGAAGGTTCGCTACCATATCGTCGATGGTGCCACGCTCGAGCGCCCTCGCCGTTTCCACATCATTGAGATAGAGCGTCCACAACTGGTTGAGCAGACCAGACAACGATTCGCGATCCTCGTCTGACATGTCGTTGCGAGTGAACGGCTCGACCGCTGACTTGTGCGTGCCGACTTTGAAGACGTTCCAATCGATTTTCAGCTTGTCGATCGCGTCCTTGAAATAATTCTGGTAAACGCCGAAGCCGCGCACCAGCAGCAGGCCCTCGGGATGCATGTAAACTTCATCCGCTCGTGACGCGAGATAATAGGATCCCTGTCCGTAAAAATCGGCGGTTGCGATAACTGGCTTGCCGCTTGCCCGAAAATCATCGATCGCCGTACCAATTTGCCGCAGCTTGCTGAGTGCGGCGCCGCCCAGCCCGTCGAGTTGCAACAAGACGACCTTGATTCGATGGTCATCCTTCGCAAACGCCAGACCGTCGACGATATCCTGGACGCGGGTTTCAGGTCGCGCATCACCGAGCAACTCGGCCATAGCCCGTTCGAACGGATCACCCTGTAGTTGTTCTACGAGATCACCTACCGGCCGGATGACAAGCGCTGCCTGCAATGGTAGCTTGGGTGCCGAGGCGGACATTGCTGCAAGGACGATTGCGAATATGAATAGCAACAGCAGCAAGTGCAGAACCTTGCGCACGCCGTTCGCGCCCGTCCAAATGGCACGAAAAACTCTGGCGGTAGTCTGACGGACACTCATTCAGGTCTCCTGCGCTCTTGGTGCGCCCGGGTTGCCAAAAATTTAAAGCCAATCTTCATGGTCCAATCTTTGCAATTCGCGTTGCCTTATACAAGCGTGTACCGGTCAGCTTGCCAGTAACCAGAGCGACAAGTGCGGCCAGAAAGTGATGATGACGACCGAGGCTGCCAGAATCAGCAAGAACGGCAGGGTTGCTCGATAAACTTCCATGATCGGAGTGTTGAAACGGTAACTGGCAATGAACAGGTTAAGTCCGACCGGAGGCGTCAGGTAGCCAAGCTGCATAGCTGCAAGAAACACGATGCCGAGATGAACCTCATTGACACCGTACTGAGCGGCGATCGGCAAAACGAGTGGCACAACCAGGACGATCGCCGAAAAAATGTCGAGAATCGCCCCCAGGATTAGCAGGAAGACAAGCAGCAAAACCAAAAAAGTTGCCTGGCTCGTTACCAGGTCAGAGATGAAAGCCAGAAGTTGCTGGGGTATATCTGCGTCAATCATGTAGTTGGTCGACGCAAGCGAAACTCCGAGAATGATTAGGATTCCGCCAACCAATAACATCGACTCACGCATGATGCGCGGCAATTCCCGCCACGTAATCTCCCTGAGTATCGCGACTTCTACCAGCAGTACATACGCGGCGGTGACTGCGGCGGCCTCTGACACAGCAAAGAAACCTGAGTAAATGCCACCCAGCACGACGAACGGCAGTGGCAATTCCCAGACAGATTCGCGCAACGCGGCACCAACCTCGCGCAGCGAAAAATCGCCCAACGCCTTGCGATTAGCGCGATTGACCCAGAGACTCCAGCCGGCCAACATCACCAGCATCAGCATTCCCGGCAGGATGCCGGCACGAAAAAGGTCGTCGATGGGTACTTCGGCGATCACACCATAGAGTATGAGAGGCAGCGAAGGCGCGAAAAGCAGGCCAAGACTTCCGGAGGTCGTTACCAGTCCGAGATTGAAGCGCGCCGGGTAACCATCGTGTTGCAGGGCCGGGTAAAGGATCGCGCCGAGCGCAATGATCGTCACTCCGGAGGCGCCGGTAAACGCCGTGAAAAAGGCGCAGGCCGCGAGCGCCACCAAGGCCAGGCCGCCCGGCATCCAGCCGAGCAATGCACCCGTCAGTCGTACCAGCCGCTTCGGCGCCTGGCTGGCGCTGAGCAAATAGCCGGCAAACGTGAACAAAGGAATCGCCGACAGGAAGGGCATTTCGGCCAGACCCAGCATTTCGATGCTGATGGCCATCAGGTCTATGCCTTCCCGCTGGTAACCGAGCATCGCGCTGGCCGCAATGACTGTGAATAGCGGCGCACCGAACACCGCCAACAGGACCAGCAATGCACCAAACACGATCATCGCAGCACTCGCGATCCTTGCCGGTCGCGCACAAGAGCAGCCAGATTGCGTATGCAATCGACCGCAAAGTGATAGCTCATCAGCACGAACGCGACAGGCAAGACACCCTGCACCATCCAGGCTGGAGTATCCAACAGCACCGTGTCGTTGAATTCCGCGGTAAGGGCAATATATCGCCAGGAATGCCAGGCAATGACGGCGCACACCAGTGACGCAAAAGCGCTGACGATCACGCCAGGTAGTTGAGCCATTCGCGGTGGCAGAAAATGCGAAAGAATGTCGATGCGCAAATGGCGTTGATTGCGGCTCGCCGCCACCGAGGCAATCAATGCGATCCAGAGCACCATAACTTTCAGGAGCTCGTCGGCCCAGATCAGTCCCGACTGAAAAAACATCCGCATCACGATCTGGCCCACTGCCAATAACACCATGGCGCCGAGCAACACGACGAGCAATGCGTTTTCCAGGGCCGTGCCGAGACGTTCGAGGCTACCCGGTCGATCGCGACCCGGTCGATCGCGACCCGGTGGAACGGGGAGTCCGTCAGCCGTCGACGGCGGCTGATTTTCGATCACAGACCGGCAGCCGGCTGTCCGGTATTGTTGTTTGCTCGGTAGGCATCGATGTGCTGCAGGATTTCCTCAAGCAATTCCATCGAGAACAGGCCCGCTTGCGCCATGGTGCGATTGTTATCGTTCATGAGGCGCTGCAGTTTCTCTTGCTCACCCGCCTTCGGCGCCACCGGTTCGATGCCGGAGCGAACCAGCGCATCGAGGGCATTGGCGGCATCCTGCTGATTGGCTCGGTCCCACTTCGCGTACATTGTGGACATTACATCGCGAACAACAGCCTGATCGGCCGGTTCCAATCGCCCGAAAGCCCGCACATCGATAGCCAGCAGCCCCATTGAATAGAGAATCGGCATCGTGGTGAGGTACTTGACCTTGGTATGCCATTGCAGCACCAGCGCGCCCGCCGGCGACATCGCCACGATATCGATCAGTCCGGTCTGCAATCCTGTGAGAACGTCGGTCAATGGCAGCGTGACCGGCGAGAGCTGCAGTGCACGCATCGCTTCGTAACTGATCAGGTCACCTTCCGGTACCCAGACTTTTTGTCCCTTCAGGTCGTCATGGCTGCGCACCGGGGAATTTGACAACACGATCGCGAAGCCGCCGCTGGCGAACCCGAAACTGACAAAACCGGCCTCTTCGAGTCCCTCTGCGAGTTTCGGATCGACCCGTTCGCGCACAAAGTTGACTTCCTCTTCGGAGGCAAAAAGGAACGGCAACCCATAAATATTGAGATCCGCGTATTCCTGCTGCAAATCGGTCGGCGTGAAGGCGCCGCCATGCAACTGTCCGATCTTGATCTTGCGCAGAACTTTGTCGGGACTCCCCTGTACGCCGCCTGAGTAAAGTCTGAATACCACGCGGCCATCGGTGCGCTCGCGAATCTCGGCGACGCCGGCGCGCATATCCTTCATCCATGCTGTATTTTCGGGCAGTACTGTTGCGATCTTCAGGTCGATGGCATGCCCGGGGGTCGCAAATGCCACTGCAAGAAGCGCAGTCGCCATGTAGTTTAAAAATCGCATCAGTCCTCCCGTCTCAGAAATATTCGTCCGCGCTCGCCAGCATTTCGGCAGCATCGCGTTGCGCGAGTACGTTGGTCAGTGTGTAACCAGGCACCTGTGGCTCGGCCGCGAGAACCTCATTGAGGAGGCGATCGTGCAATTCGCGTTCATAAAGCATACGCGCATAGCCTCGCGCATATTCGACTTTGACCGCGAGATCGTGTCCCTCGGTCAACTCGATCGCGCGTTCGAAATAGTCCCTGCCCTGTTCCGGGTCACCACCGATGGATGGGGGCCTCAGTGTTGAGAGCACGCCGAGAAACGTATAAGCAGAACCCTGCCTGTCTCCGGCGCTGATCTCGAGGTAGCGTTCGAGCAGTGCTTCCATTTGCGGCAGCTCGGCCAGGGCATTCCAGTCGTCACTGTGCGCGCGAATCCAGGCCAGCGACGACACCGCATAACTGTATACAAGCTCGGCGTGTCGAGGTTCGAGGTCGGTCAGCGTCGCCTCGAATTGCTCGAAGTTCATTTCCTGCCAGCCGCAGGACTGGCGAAAACCCTCGCAAATAGCGCGAGTGCCATAGAGTCGCGCGCGTTCGGTCAGGCGCGCAGCGCGCTCGGGCTCATCGGCAAAAATACTGCCATAGGCCGCATACAGATTGGCGGCCGCAGCCAATAGCTCGGGATCGTTCGGATTGCCCTCGAGGAAGCTGTCGAGCAAAAGCAGGTAGGCAGGCGCACCGTCACGCACAGTTTCCGGGTCGTTCTGATTCAGTACTGCCATTGCCAGGTTATCCGCCAGGCCACTGGCCGCTGATGACATCAAAGACGCACAGCCCGTGCTCAACGCGAGCGCGAAAAAAAACAACGCCAGCGCGGACTTCCAACGGCGGATCTCGCCTGCTGTACTTTGCAAGTGATCGGCGCGTGCTACGGCGGGATAGATGCTGACCGGAAACTGCATGCGTCGACAGACCGGTCTGCACGCCATTGGTTCAGGTTTCAGCACATTTCCGGCCCGGTTGCCTGGCAGGGTGTCGAAAAACACCCTGCGTTAACCGCCAGCCGTGCAGAAATCGCGCAACAACTGCCGTGGGCGCAGCGGTCCTGAGAACCGTCAGATCTTTTCCTTGATCCGCGCCGACTTGCCGGTACGCTCGCGAAGGTAGTACAGCTTCGCGCGCCGAACATCGCCACGTCGCTTGACCTCGATTGCACTTACCGACGGGCTGTAAGTCTGGAACACGCGCTCGACTCCTTCACCGTGCGATATTTTGCGCACCGTGAACGACGAATTCAGACCGCGATTCCGCTTCGCAATCACGATTCCTTCGAATGCCTGCAGGCGGTCACGTTCGCCTTCGGATACTTTCACTTGCACAACGACAGTATCACCAGGCGCAAACTCCGGAATTTCCTTGCCCATCTGCTCTTGCTCTAACGCATCAATTACTTTGCTCATCATTCCCTACCTGCCAGTTCAATCACTGGTTTATTAATCCGTTTCATTGATCCTTGTGGCCGACTGCGATGTTACCGACGGGATTCGTATCCGCCAGGTATTCCTGCAGCAAACGCCTCTGCTCTTCATCGAGCAACGCCTGTCCCACCAGATCAGGGCGCCTCGTATAACTGCGCCCGATCGCCTGTTTGCGGCGCCACCGTGCAATTCTTGCGTGATCGCCGGACAACAAAACTTCCGGCACCCGTTGCCCGTCGATGACCTCGGGCCGAGTGTAGTGTGGATGATCCAGCAGTCCTTCAGAAAACGAATCCTGTTCGGCTGATGTTTCATCGCCCAGCACACCCGGCTGCAAGCGGGCAACCGCGTCGATCACTGCCATCGCGGCAATTTCTCCGCCGCTCAACACGAAATCGCCGAGCGACAACTCCTCATCGACTTCGCACTCGATCAAACGCTCATCGATTCCTTCGTAACGTCCGGCCAGCAACACCAGTCCCGGCAGGGCCGCATAGCGCCGGGCTGTCGACTGGTCGAAGCGCCGGCCCTGCGGCGATAAACAGACCACCGGGCTGCCCTCAGGCGCCGCCGCTCGTGCCGCGTGGATTGCGGCCGCCAGCGGGGCGTATTTCATGACCATCCCCGGGCCGCCCCCGTAGGGCCTGTCATCTACCGTGCGGTGCGCATCGTCCGTGAAATCTCGCGGATTCAGGTACTGCAAACGCAACAGTCCTGCCTCGACGGCACGTCCAACTACACCGTGCAGGGCGACTGCATTCACCATGGCCGGAAAGAGACTGACTACCAGCATCTGCATCAGATCAGTCCCATTCCCAGTCCACATCGATAACGCGCGCAGCGCCATCGACCTTCAGAACGTAGCGATCCAGCACAAACGGGATCAGTACCTCCCGCAGCGGCGCGTCGGGAGCCTCGCCTGCTGCGTGCACAACCATGACGTCGTGCGCGCCGGTTGCCAGCATATGCGCCACAGTCCCCAATCGTTGACCGTTGCTTTTCCTGACTTCGAGGCCGATCAGATCCGCCCAGTAGTAGCGGCCGACTTCGGCTTCCGGCAGTTCCGCGCGTGGTACCGCTACATCAGCGCCAATAAAGCGGGCCGCGGCATCGCGATCGTCAATACCTGCCAACCGTGCTACCACTGCCTTGCCCTGTCTGCGGCCGTCGGCGACTGCCATCCACAGCCATTCCGTGTCGACTCGCAGCAACCAGCTCTCATACGCGAGCAATGCCTCGCGAGGCTCGGTATAGGAGTAAAGCCGCAGCCAGCCTTTCACACCATAAAGGCCGCTTATCCGTCCCAGCACGACCGGCGACGTTTGCTGCGTTGCCGTGTTATCGGTCTGTGCCAAGCGCCTGCGTTCGATTCAACAAGTCGTAACCCGGGGGGTCGAAACCCGCAGTCAGATTTCAGTTTGTCGGAGCTGCCTTGCGCGAAACTTTCAGCAATGCAGCAACCCGTTCGGACGGCTGCGCTCCGCGCTCGATCCAGTAATCGACACGTGGCAGGTCAACACGGAGATTCTCCTCGTGTGTTTTTCCCAGCGGATTGAAGTAGCCAAGGCGCTCTATATAACGCCCGTCACGCCGATTTCGACTGTCGGAAACGACCAGGTGATAAAAGGGGCTCTTTTTCGCACCAGCGCGCGAAAGACGAATACTGACCATTGCTATACCGTGTAGGGTTGCGACAGGCGGGCACACCTTGTTGCGGGTACCGGCCCGAGTAAGCGGCGCATTTTACTGATTTCTCGACAAAAGTGAAGCAATGTCGCGGTGCGTTCCCAAGCCGGCGATGAGCGGCCGATGTGTGCGCCCGCGTTCCGCCTCTGTCGCATTAATCGTGATAATTCAGTAATCTGGCGACAATTCTTCCAATCCGCTGTAACTTGACAGGCTGGCTATGCCCGTGGCGCTTAGCGAAAATCGGGCGGCGGGCGCCCGCCCTGCAGGCCGCGCAGCATGCCTTTCATGCCGCCGCGCGACATTTTCTTCATCATTTTCTCCATCTGCATATGCTGCTTCAGAAGACGATTGACGTCCTGGATTTGGCGCCCGCTGCCGCTGGCAATGCGCTTCTTGCGCGACCCGTTGATGGTCTTCGGAAATCGCCGTTCTCCCGGCGTCATAGAATTGATAATGGCGATCTGATAGCGCAGTTGCTGTTCGTTGGCGGAATCCTTCAGGGCCGCCGGATTTACATTACCCGGTAATGGCAGCTTCTCCAGCATCGCGCCGATGCCTCCCATGTTCAGCATTTGCTCCAGTTGGTCGCGCAAGTCGGAGAGATCGAAGCCCTTACCCTTTTTCAGCTTTTTCGCAAGGCGCTCGGCCTGGTCACGGCTGACCTTGCCTTCTATTTCCTCAACCAGGGACAACACGTCGCCCATACCCAAAATCCGTGATGCCATGCGGTCCGGATGAAAAACTTCCAGTGCATCCGATTTCTCGCCGACGCCGAGGAAGCGAATAGGCTTGCCGGTGACCTCGCTGACCGACAGAGCTACACCGCCCTTCGCATCGCCATCGGCTTTCGTCAGGATCACGCCCGTCAAAGGCAATCGCTCTGCAAATACGCGCGCTGAATTAACGGCGTCCTGGCCGGCCATGCTATCGATCACGAAAAGTGTTTCATGCGGCGCCGCAGCCGTGTGCACCCGGACTGCCTCGTCCATCATGGCGCCATCCACATGCAAGCGACCCGCAGTATCGACGATCAGTACATCGGCGTGTCGGCGCCGGCTGTCATCGAGCGCGCGAACGATGATTGCTTCCGGCTTTTCGTCCGCGGAGGCAGCGCTGAACATCACACCGACTTCGTCCGCGAGGCGTTCGAGCTGCAGCATTGCTGCCGGGCGGTGAACATCCACGCTTACCAGCATTACCCGCTTTCGTTCTTTCTCGCTCAGCCTGCGGGCCAGCTTGGCTGCTGTTGTCGTCTTGCCAGCACCCTGCAAACCGGCAAGAAAAATGACGACCGGTGGTTGCGCGCGAAGGTCGAGCGGTACGGTACTTCGGCCGAGAATCGCCACCAGTTCGCGATGAATAATCTTGATCAGCGCCTGTCCCGGGGTCAGGCTTTTGCCGACTTCCTCACCGATAGCGCTGGCGCGAATTCGCTCGATGAACGTCTTGACAACCGGCAACGCTACATCTGCTTCCAGCAGCGCAAGGCGAACCTGCCGCAGGGTCTCGCCTATATTTTCTTCGGTCAGCCTGCCTTTGCCGGTCAGGCTACGAACCGCCTGCGACAAACGATCCGACAGATTTTCAAACATGAGCAATGCCTCGCATCAGGATGCAATCACACGTGTGTTGCAGTCGCTATTCGACAAACAACACTAGTGTAAACTGATCGCTGACGTCAATCTTCCGGGGAGCGAGGTTTTTTTAGCGAAAAGGGTCTTGCTTGCGGAAGTCGCGGTACGGCACCAGCAGAAGCAGGCCTGGCGCCGAGTTAGTTTTTCTAGGCAGCTATCGTCGGACTTTGATTCAGACGTTGATTATCGTGCCGCGTTCGAGCATACGCACCTTGCGGTAGGGTAAGGCGTCAATGACCTGCCGGAGAATGCGCTTCTCCTCGCCCGGCTTCATGCCTGTGAGCCAGATATCCGGATCGTGTTGCAGGAGTTCCAGATCGTCGACCAGCGTGCGAGGGCAATAATGGCCGGCCGTTGCCGCCAGCGTTGCAAGTTCATCGGGAAAGGAAACCTCGATCACCAGCACCTTGAGATCCTTGCAGGCATTGAGAGCCGGCCAGAGTGTCCGGTTAGTCTTGGTATCGCCGCTGACTGCGAACGCGCCACCTGAGTTCTGGACCGTATAACCAACGGACGGAACGCTGTGTGTCACGTCGACGGCATGAAAGGACCGATGCCCGATTGTTACGGTTGTGCCGGGATTACATTCGACGTATCGCAACATCGGTTTGCTTGCACTCGGCAACGTGGCGAAATCCGGCCAGATCACCCAGTTAAAAACATGTGTCTTGATGGCTTCGATGGTTTCGCGTCGACCGTACACGGTAACCGGAACGTCCACATCTTCCGTGAAGATGCTGTCGATAAGCATCGGCAAACCGGCAATATGGTCGAGGTGCGAGTGCGTCAGAAACACATGGCGGATAGTGTGCAATTGCTCGAGTTTCAGTTCGCCGATTCCGGTGCCCGCATCCAGCAGCACATCGTCATCGATGAGCATTGCGGACGTCCGGGCTCCGGCACCTATGCCGCCGCTGCAGCCCAATATTGTTATGCGCATAACGCTACTGCCTTCGCACTCTTGCGGTTCATGCCCCGCCCTGCTTCGCGCAGGCCATGCGACTGCTCTGTTGTTGTGCATCGAGTCTTGTGCATCGACTTTTGTGCGTCGACGCCATCAAGTGGAATGTTCGGGCCAGGGTTCTATTGAACAGCACCGTATGGGATGATTCGCTCAGCGAAAAATTAGGGCATAGCCGACCGGGATTCTGTGTTTCAAATCACAATTCTTTTCTTGTACATAATTGCAGCCACGCTGCTGGCCACGTCCCGATTGCCCCGATTTGCCGCGCGGGTCCGAATGCTGGTAACGGGTGGGCTCGTAAGTGGCCTGTCGGGCCTCGTGTTGCACAGCCTGGTATTGCGACTCGAAATATTGACACCCACCGGTTTGACCCTGTCGCTCGGCAATGCGGCATCCTTCATCGGTTTGCAACTTGCCCTGACTGCCATCGTGATCGCATATAACGGCGCACTGCGCGGGCTGGCATCCGGGCTGCTGTGCCTTGCCGCCCTTGCTGCCATTGCGACCGGACAACCGTCCGTATCGCCGACCGGCATTGTAATGACGTGGCAGTTGCAGGTGCACATCCTGATCTCGCTGTTTGCCTACGGATTACTGACAATCGGTGCAATTGTCGCAGTTTTCGCCCTCGTTCAGGACCAACGTCTGCGCACGCGCCGGATATCGTCATGGAGTGCGCTGTTTGCACCCCTCGAAACCAATGAAAACCTGCTGTACGGTATCGCTGCGGCGGGTTTTTTTGCGCTTTTGCTCGCGGTGTTTTCGGGTTTCCTGTTTGTGGACAACCTGTTCGCGCAACATCTGATCCATAAAACCTCGCTGTCCCTGCTGGCCCTGGCATTGTTTGGCATATTGCTGGTCGGGCGCTGGATCGCCGGCTGGCGGGGCCGCAACGCTGTGTACCTCTACCTGTGGGGCTTTGCGATCCTCGGCCTGGCGTATTTCGGCAGTCGCTTCGTTCTCGAGCAGCTGCTCGGCCGCAGCTGGGGGTGAGCCAGCGACGGGTATCCTGCATCCCGTTCGGCCGCACTGCCCGGTGCATCAGGCAGGGCACATTTCTTGACAGCGTGCGCCGGTCTTGCTGAACTGCAAGTGGCTTTTGGCCTCCGGGGTATTTATTAATTGGGCGAAGACATTCCGCTAGCTGCTCTGCTCGGGTTGCTGGCCGTGTTGCTGATACTGTCTGCGTTCTTTTCCGGCTCGGAAACGGCGCTGATGAGCCTCAACCGGTACCGCCTGCGACACAAGTCTCGCCAGGGACACAAGGGCGCGAGGCGTGCGGAGAAGTTGCTGCAAAGACCGGATCGCCTTATCGGGCTAATTCTGCTTGGCAACAATCTCGTCAATTTCTCAGCGGCATCGCTGGTCGCGGTCATCGCCCTCGAACTGGGCGGCGAGCCCGCTGTTGCCGTCGGTACGCTGCTCCTTACGCTGGTCGTATTGATATTTTCCGAAACGGCGCCTAAAACCCTGGCCGCCATGCGACCCGAACCCATGGCATATTTTGCGTCCTTTATTTACTACCCGTTGCTCAAGATCGTGTACCCGTTCGTGTGGGCAGTCAATGTCGCGTCGAATGGTGTGCTGTACCTGCTTGGTGTACGCCAGCCGGATTCGGAAGGATACGCGCTGACTCGTGAGGAATTACGGACCGTCGTGTACGAGGCAGGCGCAAGAATATCGCGGCGCTATCGCCGCATGCTCCTCAGTATCCTCGATCTGGAGAAAGTATCCGTCGATGACGTAATGGTGCCGCACAATGAGATTGTCGGCATCGACCTCGATGACAATATGCAGGATATTGTTGCGGTAATAAGGCAATCGAGTCACACACGTTTGCCGGTGTATCGCGATACTATCGATGACGTTGTCGGCATCCTGCATCTTCGACGCCTTGCCAGTTTTGCGGTCGATGACACTTTCAGCAAGGAAGTGCTACAAGACATGCTGGATGAACCGTACTTTGTGCCGGAGGGAACACCTTTAAGCACACAGTTGATGCAATTCCAGAAAAGTCGGCAGCGATTCGCCCTGGTGGTTGACGAGTACGGCGATATTCAGGGAGTCGTGACGCTCGAGGACATTCTCGAGGAAATTGTCGGAGAGTTTACCGCCACACCGGCCGGCGACGACGATGACATGGTCAAGGAAACAGACACTACCTGGCTGGTACGCGGTACTGCGAACATTCGCGAAATGAACCGTGTCATGAACTGGAACCTGCCGACGGACGGGCCCAAGACACTGAATGGCCTGATTCTCGAGTACCTCGAAACCATTCCCGAACCCGGCACCTCGCTGACTATCGATGGCTATCCGATCGAGATTCTCGAAGCTACCGGGAACCGGGTCCGCAGCGCCAGAATTCGTGCGGTGCAACAGCAGGAACGCTCGGCTGCGAGCCGCGGCTAGCGCTCGAAACAGTACTAACCGAACACTGCAGACAGTGCATCACCAATACGGCTGACACCCACGACCTCGATATCGGCCGACGCATTTTTCGGAACGTTTGCCGCCGGCACAATGGCGCGACGAAATCCCTGCTTGGCAGCCTCAGCGATGCGCTCCGTTCCGAATCGCACCGGTCGTACTTCGCCCGCCAGTCCGATTTCGCCGAAACTCATCAGTCTTTCACCGCAGGGGCGATCACGCAGGCTCGACACGATTGCCAACAAAACCGGAAGATCAGGTGACGTCTCCGCAATGCGCAATCCGCCGACGACGTTCACGAAGACATCTTCGCCGGTCACCGAAATGCCGCCATGTCGTTGCAGCACGGCAAGTATCAGCGACAAACGGTTGGCATCGAGTCCCTGGGCCAGCCGCCTGGAGTTGTTGCCGCCCGCTTCCGCCACCAGGGCCTGCACCTCGACCAGCAATGGTCGGCTGCCCTCCCACGCAACAGACACGATACTTCCGGAACTGTGCGCATCGGATTGCGAAAGGAAAATAGCCGACGGGTTACGGACTTCGCGAAAGCCGTTCTCCGCCATCGAGAATACGCCCATCTCGCTGCTGGCGCCAAAGCGATTCTTGACGGCCCTGACGATCGTATAGCGACTGCCGGGATCACTTTCGAAATACAGCACCGTGTCAACCATGTGCTCGACCACACGCGGACCGGCAATCGCACCTTCCTTGGTGACGTGCCCGATCAGAAAAACGGCAATCTCGCGTTGCTTGGCAAACTGCACGATGCGACTAACGCACTCGCGCAGTTGCACAACCGACCCGGGAGCCGAGGGTAAGTCCGGCACAGCCGTGGTCTGGATGGAGTCCACCACCAGAACGCGAGCGTCGATCGCTACAGCCTGGGCGAGAATGTTGTCGAGCGAGGTATCGGCGAGCAGATTCAGTGGGCTGTTGCCGAGTCCCAGGCGTTGCGCACGTTGTGCGATCTGCCGCAAGGATTCCTCACCGCTTGCATAACAGGTGTTGAGATCCGCTGACAACTGAGCCGCTACCTGCTGCAACAGCGTCGACTTGCCGACCCCCGGATCGCCGCCCAGCAGCACCACCGAGCCGGGCACCAGACCACCGCCGAGTACCCGGTCAAACTCTGTGAAGCCGGTGGCAAAGCGCTGCCCGGAGCCCTCCGTCAGGGCGCTTTGCAGCGTCGGTCGGGCGCCGCTTCCCGGGGCCGGCGTCGTGGCCTGCAACGTCGTAGGCGTGAGGGTATTCCAGGCCTCGCACTCCGGGCACTGGCCCTGCCATTTCACACTGTGCGCACTGCAATCGCTGCAGATGTAGGCCGTTTTCGTTCGCGCCATGGGGGGTCCGGTCGTCATCGGGGTCAATAAGGGCCGTTCCGGCTGGGCACGGCCAACGCATCATAGCATCGCCAGGGCGAGCCCTCGCGCCAAAACTGCCAACCTTATCTCACTAAAAACCTTTGCAATTTTCTATACTCACCGGCGTTATGTAGAGATGCCTGCCGTTGGAAACACTAAAAAAAGAGTATCGGGACCGCCTGGTCACGCTTGCATTCGTTGGCGTGTTACTTCTGCTCGTCTACGGTCCGGCAGCCTCCTGGTTTATTGGGGCGGATCGACTTCTGTATGACCGCATGGCCACCCACGTCGGCAATGCACCGCTGGATAACGGCGTTATCGTTAGTATCAATCCCGCCCGCCAGACGGACGCAGAACTCCTCGCCCGGTATGGAGAGCTACTCAGCAGATTGAATCGCCAGGGCGTTGCTAGACTGATACTGGCAAGCCCTCCGGCAATCGATCCGGCCGCAGGATTGCCGGACTGGGCGACGACGCTTGGCAGTGGTGCGCCGGTATTCGTGCCGCGCGGACACCCGCTCGCACCACTGGCGACCAAGAGCGGATTCCTGGTACTGCATCCGGACAGCGACGACGTTCTCCGGCGCTCATTGCTTTGGCAATTTGAAGGCGGTGTCATGTTCCCGTCGCTGCCGTTGGCGGCAGCATTGCACAATCCGGGGTTCGCCACCGAACCGCGAATTTCCGGCCCGGACGTTGCTATCTATCTCTCGAACTATGAACCGTTGCCACGCTACGCGGCAGCGGATGTTCTTACCGACGATTTTCCCGCGGACGCTCTGCGCGGGCGTACGGTGTTTGTCGATGCCGAACCGCCCCTCGTATCCGCCGCCGCGCAACTGCCCTCCGGGCAGTACGTAACGCGCTCCGAAATTACGGCGGCGTTGTTGGCAAACATCGAGAACCGCCAGGAAATTGTTGCGCCGATCTGGGTGCGTGCACTGGAGTGGCTGGCGCCCCTCGTGCTGGCAATCATTGCAGTTCAGTTTCTTCCCGGACGCAGTCGCCGCGACATCCTGTTGATTGGCTTGGGCGCAACCTTGCTGCTGATCGTCATCGAGGCGTTGATGTTGAATGTGGGGCGCCTGCGGCTCGATCTCGGCAGACCCGCATTCCTTTTCATCGCGGTGGCGTGCCTGCGCTGGTGGCTGGCAGGCGCCGTCCGCAAAGCGTCCGTCAACGCGTTCAAGCGTGGCGCGGATTTCCTGGCAGCGGGACGCCTGGAACCGGCCTTCGCCGAGTTCAGGCGCTGTGAGGCGAACGAAACGCTGGCTACCATGATGTACAAACTGTCGATTGCCTTTGAAGAACAGGCCAAGCCGGAACGCGCGGAGGCTGTACTGCAGTGGATGAAACGCAGTCAGGGCCCCGACAGCGGCAAAGCGCTATCCGGTGGCGATGCAAACCGGACGCCGCAACGCCTCGGTCGCTACGTGATCGAGAAGAAAATCGGCCGCGGCGCCATGGGCGCCGTTTACCTGGCGCGCGATCCCCGCATAAACCGTGCTGTCGCACTGAAGGTCATTCCGATTGAAAAGGAATTCGAGGACGAAGAACTGGAAGAAGCACGCATGCGTTTCTTCCGCGAGGCGGAATCGGCCGGACGTCTGACCCATCCGAACATCATTACCGTATTCGATGCGGGTGAAGACAAGCACCTGGCCTACATCGCCATGGAGTACCTGCCGGGTCAGCCACTGACGGCGTTTACGGATCCGAAGCGGCTCCTCGCGCCCAAGAAAGCGCTCGAGCTTTGTGCGCGCACGGCGGATGCGCTCGATTACGCTCACAATCAAGGTGTCATTCACCGCGACATCAAACCGGCGAATCTGCTGTATCAGCCGAAGGGCGATGTGCTCAAGATCAGCGACTTCGGTGTCGCGCGGCTCACCGACAATAACCGCACCAAGACCGGCATCGTGCTCGGCACCCCGATGTACATGTCGCCGGAACAGTTGAACGCCGAGACCCTGAGCGGGCACTCGGACTTATTTTCACTAGGTGTTACGCTATACGAGCTCCTGACCGGGGAGGTCCCGTTCAAGGCGACAAATATTGCCGTGTTGATGACCAAAATAACGTCCGAAGACCCGGTCCCGGTGTCCAATCGTCGGGC
>JBGTHC010000117.1:0-3860 GCA_041746375.1 Woeseiaceae bacterium | reverse complement strand
CCGTCGGTATATCCCTGCACCGCAATGGCTGGCACTTCGTCCATGCCGACGCACCAATAGCTCATGCCCCAGCGCTGGTACATTTCAAGGAGCTGGTCGTCGACCTTGACGTAGTCGCGCAGGAATTCGCGGTAGCTTATCCTCGACAGCAGCTTGCGTTTCTCTTCGCGGTTCATGCCTGGCAGGTAGTCTCGCGGATCCGTGAATGTGCGCACCAGGTCGGCCCGCGCACGCTCGTTCATGGGTGTTGCGGCGGCAAACTCCTGCCAGGGAACGCTGCCGTAGCCGGCCACCAGCTTCCGTTGTCCGTAAGTCGCACTGTCGTAAGCAATCGCATACGACAGCCCCATCGACGAATAAAGGTCCTGATCGAAATAGTCGTAGAAACGCTGCACGTCGACGCCGATGTCGGACAACAGGTCCCTGGAGACTTTCGTGTAGCCCGATGGCGTGTCAATAGACTCGGTACCGCCGTAACCGATACGCGTCCGTCCCCCGATCGTGAACTCGTTGCGCTTCGCATGGCCACCGAAGTCGTCGTGGTTGTCGAGGACCAGTATGCGTGCGTCCGGTTTTTCCTGCCGGTAGAAGTGTGCCGCCGACAAACCGCTGATGCCGCCGCCGACAATCACCAGATCGAATTCGCCCTCCGGCGCACTGGCAGGCCAGGATTTGCCGGAGACCCGCGCGTGCATGGTTTCCCAGGACCCGTCGTGGCTGCCGCGCAGCCCGGTTTTCGCGGGCGGATAGTAGTTACCTGGCAACGCGAACTTGCTTTCTTCGCGGCCGAATACGTCCGTCCATGGCGAAAGCAGGGAAGCGCCGATAGCGACGCTGGTACCGTTCAGGAAATCGCGTCGCGTGACTTTGTCTTTCATCTTCAGTCCTCCATCCACAACCTGGCAACATTGGCCTTGATTTTCACCAGCTTGTCAAAGATGTCCGTTTAGCCCTCGCGCTGGAAAATCATCCGGGCGGCTGACTCCAGTTCGAACAGGATTTCGCGATGCGCTTCCAGTCGTATCAGACTGCGGATCCAGCCGACGCACACGAGTCGCGAGCCATTGCGCACTACATTAACCCGATGCAGGCAGTTGGTTGGATATAGCACGAGATCGCCTGCATTGAGCTTGATCGACGTTTCTCCGCCGGAAGTGTCGAGGACCAGCTCGCCGCCGTCGTAATCCGCCGGCGACGACAGGAACAGGGTAACCGC
Source organism: Woeseiaceae bacterium (assembly GCA_041746375.1). Lineage (GTDB taxonomy): Bacteria > Pseudomonadota > Gammaproteobacteria > Steroidobacterales > Woeseiaceae > IDS-8. The sequence goes on along the minus strand of JBGTHC010000117.1, from coordinate 2,644 downwards.
GGGCCAGGAATTTGCAATCGGCGTTGCGCAAGATGGAACCGTTGTCAACGCCCACGAGTATCAGGACGCCTACGGATTCCTGAGCGCGGCCCGCCAGATGCTGGCGAGCATGGGCACTGGCGATGGTGAACAGGAACAGTCGTCAGCGCTGGCCGACAAACAGCTCGAAATTGCGCTGCATGAGTTTGGTGCACTTACGGCAAGCCGGGTGGAGGGCAACGCCTCGGTGATTCATGGCGCAGCCGCGCGAATCGAGATCGCAGCCAACATGCTCCCATAAAGCACGGTCGGTCACGGACAAGAGGTCCGACCCACGTCTGTCGCCTTCCTAGCTGTGCCCGTTAGCCCCATTAGCTCCGTCAGCCCCTTGAGACTTCAGGAGCCGCGGCAGCCAGACCGTGAATTCACTACCCAGGCCTTCGCCGGCGCTGTAAACGGAAACCTCTCCTTCGTGCAAATGTACGATATTGCGTACCAGGGGCAGACCGAGGCCAAGTCCGTGGTCGGCAGCATCGAGGATAACAGGCGCTTCCGAAAAGAGGTCGAAAATCCGCCGTTGGAATTCCTTCGAAATACCAATTCCGGAATCACGAACGGTGAGCATCGCGTGGCCGGAATCGGCCGTAAGCACCAGCGCAATACGACCGCCGGTACCTGTGTATTTGGCGGCGTTTACCAACAAGTTGACGATGACCCCGATCAACCGATTATGATCGCCGCGCACCCACACCGTGCCGGCGGGCGGCAAAGTGATCGTCAATTCCTGCCGTTTTTCGTCAAACATCCGGCCGATCGTGTCGAGCGCATGCTGGCTGGTCTTTGCAAGATCGACCGGCTCGCGCTTGATCTGCAGTTTATCGGACGTCAGGTGCACGCCATCGCTCAGGTCCTCCAGCAGGCGTACGACCTGGCCCAACTGGCGCTGCATCATTTCCGAAACCCGCATGAGCCCGTCGCCATCCAGAGTGGCGGACGCAACAAGTTCGATGCCGTTCCGTAATGCCGCAACGGGATTGCGTATTTCGTGACAGATCATCGCAATCGGGTCGTTCACATTCGAACCTGCCGGCCAGTCACGCATGACGTGATTGTCCGCCGCACACTCGCCCATCGCCTCACGGCACGACTTTGCATGCGGGCTGGCACTAAAAGGGTAAGGCTGCGTGCTCATCGAGATCTCCTGATTCGATCGAGAGTCCACCGCGTCCAGCTACGAGATGCCCGATCGCGGGATCAATGCTGGAAAACGCCGTTCGCTTTTTTTTCATCGTGGTAACCCCAGGCGCCGCTGGCAGCCCTGGCGATTCGCGAACCTTCCCTGATCCAGGTTCGCTATCCATCGTGCCCGTGCCATGCCCTTCCTGTCGGTACGTTACCGAACATTTGCCGACGAGTGTATGCCTGGCACAGCGCCAGCCGCACATTGCAGGTCAGCAGTCAGCAGTAAGCAGATTCGTTGGTCGCCGTCCGATAAAAGCCTGTTCGCGTACGCTATGTGCGGTTCGGCTCTGAGCGACGGCGAGTTGTCGTTTCTCACGGTACATTGCCATGTCCGCTGCCTTGATCAAGGCCAGGCAATCTTTACCGTCTGCCGGCCACGTGGCAACGCCGATACTTACGGTCACCCTGACCGGCGTCCCGTCAACTTCATAGGGCTTCGTAAGTTCCGCACGCAATTTGTCGGTCGCTGCGCTGGCATCGTCGCTGGTGTCGATATCCGTCAACAGCGTCACGAGCTCGTCTCCGCCGTAGCGGCAGGCTGTATCGGAGCCACGGATACACGTGGCCAGGCGCAAAGCCACCTGTTGCAGGAGCCGGTCGGCCGCGACGTGCCCTACAGTGTCATTAATAGCCTTAAAATTATCGAGGTCGAGAAACAGCAATACCAGTTGATTGTGCTGGCGTTTCGCACGCGCCACGGCCTCGTTGAAATGGTCAAACAGCAAACGACGATTGGGCAGGCCGGTGAGTTCGTCGTGATAGGCGTACCGGCGCGTTTTCTCCAGGGACTCAGCCAGCAATGCGGCCTCTTTCTCAAGCTGCATGTTCAGCTTCACCAACGCGTCGATCCTTCGCATGGCGGCTTTGAGCTGTCGGCTGCGAGTGCCTGAGGTGTCCGTGACTACGTCAGCGCCATTCACTGCCGATCGACAAGCCTCCCCATTATCCCGCCTGTGCAGCGTGTCGATCCGTGAAGTCAAGGTTGCAGCCTTGCCATTCAGGGAGTTAGTCGTCATTGACCGTGTCCTGCTCCGAAGTGCATGTGTGTGTACGAGCTACGATTCTAACGTCGACGTGTGACAGTTTATGTACGGCGGCGCACATAAGCCCAGACCTTGAACAGACCGGCGGCCAAACCCCCCGCAGCAATGTGGATGCGCATTTTGTTACCTCTGTATGTGTTCCAGCGGACAGACTACCGTGCAGCGCGTAGGCAACACTGCGGGCATGAGGCGAATCAGGCACAGCATCTCGTCCAACCTCTCGCGATTGCCTTCTGCAGGATTGATCGAGTGGTAGTGCGCGCTCCAGCCAGCAACCACCTGATCGACGGGCTGTCGCGCAATGACCGCGACCGGCTGCTGAAGACCGGTGAAACCGTGGAACTGGCATTCGGGCAAGTCCTTTGCGAGCCACGACTCGC
>JBGTHC010000116.1:0-14649 GCA_041746375.1 Woeseiaceae bacterium | reverse complement strand
GCCGACTTTCACTTCCTGAGCCAGAGCGGCCGGTGGAACGTCGATGGCCAGCTTCTAGCCTCCGACCGCGATGAAACAGGAACGGGCTACGGGGCCTACGCCGACATTACCTATGTGCCCCGCCAGGGACTCCGGCATTCGCTCGAACTGACTGCGTTCGATTCGACGCTCGACGTAAACGATTTCGGATTCCAGCGACGCAACGATGTGCGGGAAGCCTGGTACCGGATGCAGTGGGTCAAGTCGGGGCTCACGCGCATTCGCAATTTCACGATTTCCCCATTCCTGCGTTTCGAGGTTAACGGCGATGGCTATCGAACGAACAACGCCGTTGCTTCCGACTTTGCATTCACCCTTAATAATCTCGATACCCTGACGCTATCGGGCGCGCACTTTCCGGCACGCTACGACGACCGCAACAGTTTCGGTAACGGCACGTTCGATGTGGCGGCGCGCACGAACCTGAGCGTGCAATACCAGACCAACCAGGCGTTGACCTGGAGTTTCTACGGCAAGGCGGGCTACCAGGGGGAATTCGTCGGCGGCGATACCTTTGAGGCAGCGGCGGGCGTTACCTGGCGACCCGACCTGAATGTCAGCGTGGATTTCAAGACGACGTGGTTCGACCGCGGTGGCTGGCTGCTGCACCAGGAGAATCGCGACTTCACGACGTTCGATGCAACACAATGGCAACCGCAACTCAGCGTCGATTTTTTCCCGAGCGCCCGGCAGCATTTCGGACTGGCGTTGCAGTGGGTCGGCATTCGCGCCGAGGAGCAGGAGTTTTATACGCTGCAGGAGAACGGGACGGAGCTGATACCCGGGCCGAAGCCACCGGGCCCGACGGATGATTTCAGCCTGTCGCAGCTTAACTTTCAGTTGCGTTATCGCTGGCAGATTGCACCGCTTTCCGATCTGTTTATTGTCTACACCAAGGCCGATTCACGGCGTCTGCCATTCGCGGAATTTTCGGATCTGTTTCGTGAGTCGTGGGAGGAACCGGTGGGCGACCAGCTGGTAATCAAATTGCGCTACCGGTTGGGTTCGTAAGGGGAAGCTTTGGAGCGCGCCTTGCGCGCGAACGGGAATTGGTTTGATCGTCGCCGCATTCTTCCGCCCTGCGGACGAACGGGATGACCCCGAAAGAAAGCGCCGTGCGGAATTTGTTTTGCGGCACCACCCATGCATAATCCAGTCATTCCACACACCTGCGACGGGCGGGCGAATCCTATGCCTGAAAGAAAGAAACGATTCCTGTTCGTCTCTATCGGCGCGCTGATCAGCGATATTGCCTGGCAGGTAGTCAAGGAAGGCCACAAGGTCAGGTACTTCATAGAGAGCGAATCCGAGAAGAGTATCGGTGACGGATTCGTACCGAAAGTCGACGCATGGGAACCGCATGTCGACTGGGCTGACGTGATTGTGTTCGACGACGTGTGCGGCATGGGCGAGAAGGCGCAAAAACTGCGCGCCGACGGCAAGCAGGCGGTCGGTGGCACCACCTATACGGACATGCTCGAAGACGACCGTTCTTTTGGGCAGGAAGAGCTGAAGCGTCACGGTGTCTCGATCATTCCCTTCCAGGAATTCAAGGATTTCGACTCCGCCATCGCCTACGTGGAGGAAAACCCCTCTGCGTATGTTATCAAGCCGAGCGGCGAGGCACAGAACATCAAGCGCCTGCTGTTTGTCGGCAAGGAAGACGACGGCAAGGATGTGGTGCACGTGCTGCAATCCTACAAAGCCGTGTATGCCGATACCGTAAAAGTGTTTCAGCTGCAGAAACGTGTCCGCGGCGTGGAAGTGGCGGTTGGCGCCTTCTTTAATGGCAAAGAATTCATGCAGCCGATCAACGTCAACTTCGAGCACAAACTCCTCTTTCCCGGAGACATCGGCCCGTCGACCGGCGAAATGGGCACCTGTATGTACTGGAGCGGGCCGAACCGCATCTTCAAGGCGACGCTGGCGAAACTGGAATCACGCCTGGCCGAGGAAGGCTACGTCGGCTACATCGACGTCAATTGCATTGTCAACGGCCAGGGCATTTATCCGCTCGAGTTCACGGCACGTTTTGGGTATCCGACCATCAGCATCCAGGCCGACAGCCTGTCGATGCCCATTTCTGATTTTCTCGCCGGCATGGCGGACGGCACGTTGTCGACATTCAAGTTCAAGCGGGGTTTCCAGATCGGTGTGCGTATCGTCGTACCGCCTTTCCCGTTTCACGATCCCAAAACATTCGAAGCAAACTCAAAGGACCGTGTCGTTATCTTTCGCCGGCCGAACTACGAAGGAATACACATTGAGGATGTGAAGCTCGTCAAAGGTGAATGGCTCATCACGGGCAACACGGGTGTGGTGCTGATTGTGACCGGACAGGGCGTGTCGGTGAAGCAAGCACAGTCGCAGGCGTACCAGCGCGTTAGCAACATACTCATCCCGAATATGTATTACCGCAAGGACATCGGCGACCGATGGTTCGAGGATCACGACAAGCTGCACACCTGGGGATACCTGCGCGAGAATTGACGCCGTGCCTGATGCCTGCACACTAAACAGTCAGTTGGAACGAGGGAAAGTGATCGTCAGGCTTCTCAGTGAGCAGGATGCGCGCGTTCTCGAGCGGGTGGATGACGACGTTTTCGATCACAGGGTACGTGCCGATCTTGTAGCAAAGTACCTGCATGACGACAGGAACCTGCTCGCTGTAGCGATTCAGGAAGGTATGGTCATCGGTATGGCTTCTGCGCTGCTGTACCTACATCCGGACAAGCCGCTGCAAATGTTCATTAATGAAGTCGGCGTTGCCGGTCGTTGTCACGGCCGGGGGATTGGCAAGAAGCTGATGAATGTGTTGCTCGACCATGGCCGTAGTATTGGCTGTGCTGAAGCCTGGGTAGCCACCGAAGAGGACAATACGGCCGCACGTGCGCTGTATACATCCGTGATGGGAACCGAGGATGCAAAGCGCGCGGTTGTTTATACCTGGTCACTCGCGCCTGACCCTGCACGGCGCGAGAGCCCACGAAATCGCGAACGGTAGGAGCCCGCCTTGCGGGCGAAAGCGCCATCGAACGATGGTTTTCCCGTTCGCGCGCGGGGCGCGCTCCTACAAACAGTCGCCACACGTGCCCATGCAGACCTTGTTGGAGCCCGCCTTGCGGGCGAATGCGACATCGATCAACACCTTTTCCGTTCGCGCGCGGGGCGCGCTCCTGCGGTACTCGCGCATCGTCGATGCGGAGTGTGTTAGCTGGCGGTTGCGCTGCCTGCGGCTTTCTGTGGTGACTCCGCCGCGTGCAGGTCGGCGCCCGTCGGCGACTGGAACACTCGCAGGCCGAACTCCGGCAACAGTGCCAGCAGGTGATCGAAAACATCCGACTGTATGCCTTCGTAGCGCACCCACTCCGTGGTCTTCGTAAAGCAGTAAATCTCCAACGGAAGCCCGGTGGCGCCGGGCTGGAGCTGGCGGACCATGAGGGTCATATCCTGGTGCACGTCCGGGTGCGCCTGCAGGTAGGCGAGCACATAGGCGCGGAACGTGCCGAGATTCGTCACGCGCCGGGTGTTGACCGGGTCTTTGTTCCCTGCAATCAGTTTCGCATTCCACTCTTCCAGTTCTTTCTTCTTCCGATCCATGTATTCGTCAATCAATGCTATCCGGCGCAAGCGGTCCCGTTCTTCGTCACACAGGAATCGTACGGAGGTCTGGTCCAGGTAAAGCGAACGCTTGATGCGTCGGCCACCGGATTCGCTCATTCCGCGCCAGTTGCGAAAACTTTCGTTGATCAGGCGCCAGGTCGGAATCGTGACAATGGTGCGATCCCAGTTTTGCACCGTGACCGTATGCAGTGCGATGTCGATGACGTCGCCGTCGGCACCCACCTGCGGCATCTCGATCCAGTCGCCCACACGCAGCATGTCCTGGCTCGATAACTGCACGCTTGCGACTAGCGACATGATGGTGTCTTTGAACACCAGCAACAGCACCGCCGTCATGGCGCCGAGACCCGACAGCAGGATCAGCGGCGAACGGTCGATCAGCACCGCCAGTATCAGCAATGCCGTAACGACGAACGCGATTATCTTGATCAGTTGCAAGTAGCCCTTGATGGGCCGATTGCGCGCTCTTACCGCATCGTGCGCGCGGTAGATATCATCGATAGCATTGAGAAGGTGTCCCAGCGCGCCTGCGATGGTCAGTATCATGTAGGCGTTTGCGACATTGCGTGTCACAACCACGGCGCTTTCGGGAAGTTCGGGGATGGCAGCAACACCCCAGTAAATCACCAGGGCCGGAACGACGCGTGCAAGCCGGGAGATAACGTTGCGCGCCAGAAGCGCGTTGCCAAATACACCCGGCGTGGCACTTACCGCACGTGTGATGAGGCGCAACAACACCTGCCGGGTGACCATATCGGCAAGCCACGCGACTACCAGCAGCGCGCTGACTGCGAGGAGAGTGAGCGCCCAGGGGTACGCTTCGAGCGGCGCCAGCAGGTTGGTCAGAACTTCCATGTTGGTAGTTTAACGTTGGGTGGGTGTGGATTCATGGGGACCGTAGCAGCCCGTGTCACGGGCGATTACGACACGGATCGAATTTTGTATTAACGGTGCTCCTGTGGAGCCCGTATCAAGGGCGAATCACTCCGGGGGTATGGCAGTCGCGTTGTCGATCGTCACGATGTCGTCGCTATAATGCCCATTGAACGAGGTGCGGCCGGCCAGGCTGTAAGCGCCGATCGCACCAAACTCCAGGTAGTCGCCGGGACGAATATCGGAAGGCAGTTCGACCTCGCCGGGCATGACGTCCGTACCGTCACAGGTGGGGCCGAACAATTTGAACTTTTGGGCGCCGCCGGTCATCCCCTCCCCATGGCGATACGCACGCAGCGGGTAGCGGTCGTGACCACGAAAACGCAGCTCCCAGAAAATACCGTACATGCCATCATTGAGATAGAGCCTGTTATTCTTGCGCAAGAGCACTTCGACGACCGCGGAAAGCCCCGGCCCGGCCAATGCCCGGCCCGGCTCGCCCATCACCTCACCGCCATCAGCAAGCGGCAGCCGGGCGGCCGCATCCCGGATGCGGTTGAAGTATTCCTGCAACGGCGGTACCGCGAACCCGGGATACGACTTGGGATAGCCACCGCCGATATCGACCAGCCGAATCGCGAACGGCAACTTGCGCAGCACCGACTCCGCCAGCTCGATCGCGTAGGAATATGCATCTACACTCGTAACACCCGAGCCGACATTGAACGCAAGTGCGGGTTCCGCGCCTGCATCCCTGATCGCATGCAGAATGGCCGGCATCTCGTCCGGTGGCGCACCGAATTTCGCCGACAGATCCTGCATCGCCGACTCATGGTGCACTGCCATGCGTGCGAATACGACGGCGCGGCGCATATCGATTTCCTGCGCCAGCGGCTCAATGCCACTCAGGTGATCGACCATGAAGTGTCTTACATGCAACCGGCTCTGCGCATCTCGCGCAGCACCTCGCAAGCGCACCGGCACCATGAAATAGGGTGTCACGTCCTCACACGCTTCGCGTACTCGTTCGATCTCCGGCACGGAGGCGCAATCGAAATGCGTGACGCCGCCCTCGTGCAGCAAGCGTATAACGTCGGGATGATCGTTCGCTTTAACCGCGTACAGCACGCGCCCTGGGAAGCCGCTTACAAACTCGCGAGCCGTTTCCCGATAGATGTGCGGATAAATACAATAGACCGGTGACACGGGCTGCCTTGCCTTTATCATTTCTGCGACGCCGGCAAACGCTTTCGTTTCGCTATCCATACACTTCTGCATCAGGGCTCGCTGTGGAAAAGCTGCAGATCTTCGTCGGCACTGTGTTCCGTCATGAGCGACAGGATGATGAGCACGGGCAAGCCGATGATCCAGCCTGCGTATGAGGCTGCAAATCCATATGGCTCGCCCAACGCCGCCCAGATGACCGCCGAACCGCCGCCGGCGAGCATGCTCCAGAAGGCACCTTGCGCCGTTGTGCGTTGCCAGAAGAGGAGCCCGAGCATCGGGAAGAACAGTCCCGCCGCGCCGAATGTGTAGGCATAGAGTATGAGGTCGAGCACATTCGGCACGAGATACGCAATGGCGATTGCAAGGACACCAAGTACGATCGTGGCCGTTCGAGCAATGCGCACCAGCGAGCGACTACTGGCATCCGGTCGGAAGTGCTTGCGATAGATGTCATTGGTGAAAATGGCCACGGGACCGATCAATGCTGAATCCGCGGTCGACATCACTGCCGCAATGTAGGCGGCGATCACAATGCCGGCGAGACCCACGGGCAACAATTCGAGGATGATCATCGGCGTTGCCAGCTCGGGATCCGCGAGATCCGGCATCAGCATGCGGGCGATCATGCCGATCAGCGTGCTGCCAATGGCGAACAATGGCCATTCGATCGGCACGCCGGTCAGAAAAAACGCGCGCCGAGCCGTTTTCTCATCCCGCGCCGCAACAATGCGCTGCATCGCCGCGATGGAGATGAACCACACGGGGAAAATGGCGAAGAACCAGCCAAGAACGGTTTTCCATCCTACGGCGTCCCATTCGATCATGCTGGATGTTGTCGGCGACGCGCCGAAATGCGCTTTGATGCCGCTCCAGCCACCGACCTCGATCAAGCCGATCGGCACCGCGATGAACACGATACCGATCAACAGGATGACCATCTGGAAAACGTCCGTGTAAATGACGGCCTTCAGCCCACCCAGTGCGGTATAGGCAAGGATGATCGACCCCGCCAACAGAATAGCCAGGGTAAGGTCCATCGCCAGTGTCACCTGCAGCAACTTGCCGCCCGCAATGATCTGGCCGCCGACGAAAGTGAACCAGGCAAGTCCTACCACCACGGCCGCTACCGTGCCGGTGCGGCGGTCGAAACGCGCTTCGAACAGGTCGCCTGTGGTGAGCCCTTTCACCCGGTCGGCCCAGCGTTTTACCTTGGGCACCATCAGGAACGACACCATGATGACGCTGAGTCCCGAAATGGCGATCAGCCACGATCCGGATATGCCAAGCGTGAAACCGAGCCCGCCCATCGCGATGCTGAAACCGCCCCCAAGATCGGTTGCCGCCGTTGTTGCCGTCGATTGCAGCAGGTTCATGTTGCGGTCGGCGGCGAGAAACGATTCGCTTTCATCTTCGTCGTCGCGTTCGGCACGCGCGACGCGGATACCGATCCAGATGAGGATCGCGAAGTAGATCGCGAGGGCGAGAAAATCGAGGATGTGAAGCGTTGCGGTCATGTAAATACCTGTAAGCGCGCGCCTTGCGTGACCGCCATGGATGGCGGGAATGCATATTATGCAGGAGCAATTATCGGTCGCGAATTGGCCAGTCCTGGTACTCTCCTCATTCGCCCGCAGGGCGGGCTCCTACAAGTGGCGGTCGATGCGCCGGCGTTCCCGTGGGAGCGTTCCGATTTTTATCGCCCGTGATACGGGCCATCCCCGCCTACAACTTGTGATGCTCTGTGAAGCTGCGCAGAAATGATTCGAGATTGTCACCGAGCTCTTCGCACAGGTAGCCGCCTTCCTGTACGAGGAGCGTCGGCAACTGCATGAGCGCGATTTCCTTTGCGATGCGCCCGAAGCCTTCGGTCGTCACTGCCAAACCCTGATACGGGTCGCCTTTGAAAGCATCAAGCCCCAGTGCCACCACGAGCGCATCCGGCGCGAATGCAGCAACACGCTGCAAAGCCTTGTTTAGTGTTTTCAGATAATCATCGTCGCCGGTACCGCGCGGCAATGGCAGGTTCAGGTTGGAGCCGATGCCGGCGCCCTCGCCGCGTTCGCTCGCGTGTCCCCAGAAGAACGGGTAGAAGCGCACCGGGTCGGCGTGAATCGATACTGTCAGGACATCATTTCGATGGTAAAAAATGCTTTGCGTGCCGTTGCCGTGATGCACATCGACGTCGAGGATCGCGACCCGGTCAAAACGGGAGCGTAATTTGTCGGCGGCAATCGCACTGTTATTCAAGTAACAGAAGCCCCCCGCCAGATCGCTCGATGCGTGATGCCCCGGGGGTCGTGCGAGCGCATAGCAGGCACCGGCACCGTTGATCAGTTCCCGCGCTGCATGAACGGCGCACATTGCGCTCCAGCGCGCACTCTCCCAGGTGTCGGCGGCGATGGGACAGGAATTGTCGTAGACATGCCAGCCGACCTGCCCTACGGCCGACGCCGGAGAGGCGCCGTCGCGGCGATCGGGATGGACATTCGGTGTAACTTCCTCGGACGCATCCGGGTTTCGCGCCCAGCGCGTATAAATATTCTGCAGGAACTGCAAATACTCGGCGGTGTGCACGGCAGCGATCGGTGCGTTACCGAAATCGTCCGGCGCTTCCAGCTCGAGTCCGCTCAATACGGCAGCCGCGAGCAGGCGATCGGTGCGTTCCGGCACTTCCGGATTTTCCTGGGGCGCGCCGGAGGACAGGTAGTGTCGCGGTGAATGCTTCTTCTGCCATTCGGAAAAGATGACTTTCATTTTGCTTCCGGTGTCCCTGTGGTGGATCGGATCGTCAGATTCTCGAACGCCGGTCCAATCGCCTGGTAGATGCACTCGTCTGCCGACAAAGTCAGGCCGATGCTGCGGTAGAACGCCTGCGCTGCACTGTTATCGTTCGCGACAGACAGTCGCAAATAGGTCGCGCCACGCTTTTTCGCCAGGCGCGCGGTCTCGACAATCAGTCGGCGTCCGAGCCCGATGCCGCGGGCGCGACTGTCCACGAAAAGATCCTGCACATAGACGCCCAGTTCGCCGCGCCAAGACGAGAAGCTGTAAAAGAACAGTGACAATCCCATCGCTTCGCTTCCCTGCTCCGCGATCAGCGCCTGGAACGCGGGCTGCCCTCGCGAGCCGAAGCGGCGGAAATCTTCCGGACGGCTGGTCACTTTCTCGCGAAGTCCGGTTGCTTTCGCCAGACTTACAATCATGGCATGCAGTTTATCGACATCCTGTTCCGTCGCAAGACGGATGCGTGGATGCGTGTCGATGGGCACGACGGCACTCAAAAATTCACCTTGTCAGGACCCTTGAGTGCCAGCATTTCGCGCGCATCGTCGGGTGTCGCGATTGCGAAACCCAGCTCCTCGAGTACGCGGCGAATCTTTGTGACCTGCTCCGCATTGCTCTTCGCCAGCTTGCGACGACCTATCAGCAGGCTATCCTCCAGGCCGACGCGCGTGTTGCCGCCAAGAATTGCGCCCATCGTTGCCAGCGGTATTTGCAGGCGGCCCGCGCACAGCACGGAGAAGCGGTAATCTCCACCCAACAAACGGTCTGCGGTGGCCTTCATGTGCATGAGATTTTCCGGCGCCGCATCGATACCGCCCAGTACGCCAAGTACGAATTGCACGAACAGGGGTTTCTTTATCAGGCCTTCGCCGAGATAGAACGCCAGCGTCTGGATGTGGCCGACGTCGTAGCATTCAAACTCAAAGCGCGTGCCATAGCCGTCGCCGAGCTGGTGAAAGATCTGTTCGATGTCGGCGAAGGTATTGCGAAACGCGACCTCCTTCGTCGCATCCAGCAGTTTCGGCTCCCAATCGTACTTCCATTCGCTGTAGCGCTTTTTCATCGGGAACAAGCCGAAGTTCATCGTACCCATGTTGAGCGATGCCATTTCCGGCTGTGCGAGATTGGGTGCCGCCAGCCGTTCCTCCAGCGTCATCAGTGAACTGCCGCCGGTGGTGATGTTGATGACGGCGTTGCACTCCTTCTTGATACGCGGCAGGAACTGCATGAATACGCCCGGGTCGGCAGTCGGCTGCCCTGTTTTCGGATTTCGGGCATGCAAGTGCAGAATGGCAGCACCGGCCTCGGCTGCTGCGACTGCCTGTTCGGCAATTTCCTCCGGCGTCACCGGCAGGTGCGGACTCATGGTCGGCGTGTGGATGGAGCCCGTGACCGCGCAGGTAATGATGACCTTGCGATTCATATTCCTGTCATCCCTCGTTCACCGACAGTCCGGCGATAGCCGCAAAGGCATCGAGACTGGCAGTCAGTATTTCCATCAGCTCGTCAATCTGCGCTTCGGTGATGATAAGCGGCGGGCAGACCATGAAATGATCGCCCACTGTGCCGCCGCGCGTGCGCCGCGAGTAGATAATGAGGCCGCGCTCATAGGCTTCCTCGACCAGCACCAGGTGCGCGTTCAATTCCGCGGGAAGCGGCTCCATCGACTCGCGGTCCCGTACGAGCTCGAACGCGAGCAGAAGCCCCTTGCCACGTACGTCACCGATAAATGGATAACGCTGCATTAGTGAACTGAGTTGCGCGCGCAGTTTGCGGCCCTGGCGTTCCGCGTTGTCGATCAGTTTGTGTTCAATCAATTCATGCAGAACCGCGAGTCCGGCGGAACAGGCCAGCGGATTGCCTGCATACGTGTACCCGTGCGCAAAGCCGCCGGTGTTCATGACAGCATTCACGATGCGACGGTGCGCAGCCACTGCGCCAAGCGGCGCGTAACCGGCACCGAATCCTTTAGCGACCGCCACGATGTCGGGTTTCAGGTCCCAGTACTCCGATGCGAGAAAGCGCCCGGTGCGTCCGGCTCCGGTCATCACTTCGTCGGTAATCAGGAGAATTCCGTACTCGCTGCAGATCTCCTGGATGCGCTGGTACCAGGAATCCGGCGGCACCAGCGCACCGGTTGATGCACCGCCGACCGGTTCCATGATGAAGGCAAGCACGGTTTCCGCTCCCTGGCGCTCGATTTCGTCACGCAGGCATTCCGCGTAGCGCAAGCCACGTTCCTCGTGCGTCAGTTTGTCGTGATCGAGATAGCAAGTGGCCGCCGGAATCTTCGGCATGACACGAATCATCTCGCGAAACGGCTCGACGAACTGATGCATGCCGGTGACCGCAGCCGCACCCAGCGTTGAACCATGATACGACGGGAAAAGCGCTATCACTTTCCAGCGTTTCTTCTGTCCGATTGCGATCGCGTATTGGCGTGCCAGCTTGAGACAGGTCTCAATCGCTTCGGACCCGCCTGAAACGAAGAAGATGCGGTCGACATCGGTCGGCATCATCGATGCGGTAAGTGCAGCGAGATCTTCAGCGGCGTCGTTTTCGAAGTGCAGGCGGTAGGCGAAAGTGGACTTGTCCATCTGTCGCTTCATGGCCGCAAGTACACGTGGATTCGAATGACCGATATTCGACACCATCGGTCCGCTCGAGCCGTCGATGTAACGCTTGCCGGCCGAGTCCCACAGGTAGATGCCTTCGGCGCGGGCAATGCGTGGCCGCCGGCTACCCTGCTGATAAAACAGGTAACTCTCTGTAATGTCTTCCGGCTGACGCATGGCGGTTAAGTTCCGTGGGCGATGTTGGCGCATCATACGCCGCTTGCCTGCGCTCGGCAGCCGAGCGGGCAAGCGGTTGTCACGGCTTCAGGTAGCGGTCGTACCACTCCAGGTAACGCCGTCGCTTGTCGAACTGAAAGCTGGCGCGAGTCAGTGAATGATACTGATCCGGGTAGATGATCAGTTGCGTGGGCACGTCGAGGCTGCGGAGCGCCTGGTACATTTGCTCGGAGGCCGCCAGTGGCACGTTGAAATCGGCGGCACCGCACAGGAAAAGCGTCGGTGTCGTTATGCGATCGGCGTGCAGGAACGGATACGAGAGGCGCAACCAGACATCAGGGTTTTCCCAGGGTTTGCCGAGTTCGTTCTCCCAGGCAACGATGTACTGATCATGGCCGTAACCACCCAGCATGTTGGACATGCTCGAGCCGCTGATGGCAGCTTTGAACCGGTCCGTCGAGGCAATCACGTAATTGGTCAGAATGCCGCCGTAACTCCAGCCGCCGACACCGAGACGATCAGGGTCAGCGCCGTGTGCTTCCACCAGGTGATCAGTGGCCGCCAGGATATCCGGTACGTCCGCATAGCCCCAGTCGGCGAACAGCATTTTCTGGAATTCCTCGCCGCGTCCCGTGCTGCCGCGCGGGTTTACACCAGCGACGAGATAGCCATTGGCAGCAAATAATTGCCACTCGAAATCGAATTCATACTGGTACTGGCTGACCGGGCCGCCGTGAATGCGCAATACAAGCGGCACGGGCGCTTTTGCCGACGCAGGACGCATGACCATGCCGTGAATTTCCAGGCCATCGGCACTCTCGAAACGAATGGTTTGAGCGGTCTGCAGGTCGACTTCTTTCACAAAGTCTTCATTCTGGCGCGACAGTTGCTGCAGGCGTCCGCGCTCGAGCTTCCAAACGTCGGCCGGTTGCTCGGGTGTCGAGATAACCAACGCGACTCGGCCGTTCTGGTTTACGTCGAATTCGTGCACGACGCGACCGGGTGCGGTCAATCGTTCGACGCGGTTGTCGCGAAGCCGCACTTCGGCAAGTTGCACGCTCTGGTCGTCTTCCAGCAGAAACAGGATGCTGCTGCCATCGGAACTCCAGCGGGGTTGGCGCGAATTGCGATCGAGCGCTTCTGTGGGCAGATTTTCGCTACCGCCTCCGGCGTCGATCGTGGCGATCTGGGTGAGTGCGTACCAGATATCCTCAGGCTTGCCGCCGCGCAGATAAGCGATACGCTCACCATCGGCACTCCAGCGCGGTGGATCGCTGCCCCAGCCATCGCCGTCGGCGCCAAGATTCTGCGTAACCTGCGACGCACTTGCGCCTGCTTCGACGTTCATCACGAAGACATCCCAGTTGTCGTGACGGTCCATATCGTCGCCGCGCTTGCTGACAAACGCAATGCGCTTGCCGTCGGGCGACCAGGAAGGCTGCAATTCGTGGTAGGTGCCGTCCGCCAGTTGCGTAACGCTGCCGTCGGCCATCTCGAGAAGAAACAGGTGCGAGCGCTCGACGCCGAGATAGCCGGTGATGTCCTCCTTGAACCGGAAGCGATCGACGACGATCGGCTTCGGCTTTTCCTCGTCGTCTTTACCCTCGGGATCTTTTTTCTCCTCGGGCGGCGCTACGTCGACGACCAGTATCATGCGAGCGCCATCCGGTGACCACGCGTAGTCGCTCACGGCATGGTCGAGGTCCGTCACCTGCTGCGCTTCGCCGCCGCGCATGTCGAGCAACCAAAGCTGCGCGCCTTTGTCCTCGTCCGCACGATCCGAAAGAAAGGCAATTTTGCTGCCGTCGGGGCTCCAGCGCGGCTGGCTTTCCGATTGCGGCGTTGCCGTAAGTCGCAGGTTCGCGGTACCGTCCCAACGACTCATCCACAGGTCGCTGGTCGACTTGTCCTCCTCGAGGTCGATGGACGACACCGTGTAAGCAACCCACTCGCCATTCGGTGACACCTGTGCGTCCGCGACTTCGCGAATGTCGTACATATCGTCCAGTTGCAGCGCACGCGCCGACAATGCCGCGGGCAAGAAACCGCTCGACAAAGCCACCAGGATCGCCAGGTACCGCATGCTAACCCCCCCTTTTCATTTAGGGACAGTGACCTTTATTTGATCTAAAGGTCACTGTCCCTATTTGGTGTTGTGTCCCTATTTGGTGTTGTTTACTTTAGCAATCCGGGCGCGCTGGTTCGCCGCGATTCCACATGTTGGAGCCCGCCCTGCGGGCGAATGGGAGGACTTTCGTCGCTGGCGCATTCGCCCGTAGTGCGGGCTCCTGCACTGGGGGCTCCCGGGTATTGCCTATTCTGCGACCGGGCGGTCTGCTCGGATGAAGAACCACAAAGCCGCACCGATGAATGCAAACAGGGTTCCGGTCATCATGGCGGCTGTCCAGCCGAGTGCCGCGGCCGTGAATGGCACCAGCAATGCGTTGACCACGCCACAGGCATTGCCGCCGGTATTCATCACGCCGCAGGCGGCTGCCGCGTTCTTGCCGCCGATCCCGATGCTTGCCGCCCAGTACGCGGCCTCGGTGATCTGGTTCGAGAAGAAGCAAAGCGCGAGCAACGCAACGGCCATGAAAGGATTGGCCGCCAGCGAACCGAACATCAGGAACACGCCGGACATGCCGACGCCGAAAATGGCGGGCCATGCGCAACCCCAGCGAATGCCGTGGCGTCGGCAAAGCCAGTCGCAAAGAAATCCCCCGAGCGTGGCGCCTACTGCTGCCGCGATCCACTGCACCGATGTCAGGTAGCCGGCTGCCTGACTCTCAAAGCCGCGCACGTTGACGAGGTAATAGAAGACCCAGTTGAACATCTGGTAGAACACGTAGTTCATGCAAAAGTAGCTGAGCGTCAGCAACAACACGTTGCGATTTTTCAGTATGCGCAGCCAGCTCGGCGCGCCATCTTGTGCTTTCTCCGCTACCGGCCGGTTGGCCGTGATCAAGGCGACTTCTGCTTCGTTGACAGCAGCATGTTGCGACGGGTAATCGCGCACGTACCACCACCACAGAAAAGCAGCGATAAAACCGAGCGGTGACAGCAGAGCGAATGATTCCCGCCAGCCGTATTCGCCAAGCATCCACGCGAGCACCGGCGCCGTCGCCGCGGTGCCGAGTGTCAGGCCAGTGCTCGACAAGCCGTTGGGCAATGCCCAGCTACCGAGTGGAAACCAGCGTTCGACGACTCCGCCAGTCAACGGATAGATCGGCGCATGCACGGCGCCGACCAGGAAGCGCACCACTATAAGGGCGGTCACCGTGGTGGCCGTGCCGGCAACGCCGCTGCCGGG
>JBGTHC010000115.1:0-11110 GCA_041746375.1 Woeseiaceae bacterium | reverse complement strand
CGCCACCATACCTTCTAACCAAGTCTGAAAACGTGGACCCATCACCGTCGAAGGGAAGTTCTGCTGGTGCGCCATTCTCAGTGAGAAACTCTGTCTCCGAATACCAACGATGGAGAATCGTAGCCATTGGCGTCGACCGAACCACAGTTGCTCCAAGGCCTGCCTCGGACTTATCGCGTAAGCGTCTCACCTCTTTCCGAGTAAGGCCTGTCATTACCGCGACCCTGGAAATGTTTGTCGGCCTACCACGGAGACCGTAGTCACTGGTCGCAATGTCGACGAATGCTGTCTTGGCCATTTCGTCGAATTCTCGATAGCCGACGCCGGCTCGGAGAAGGGCTCGCGCTAATGGCCTCAGGACAAGTAGTAGCGCGTCGAGAATACGTCTTTGGATGGTGTCTTGCATGAACGCAAAATATATGAGCCGCGCCTGATTCTGGTCAACGAAATGAGGCACTTGGGAAAAATGGCCCAAGTTATGGGTGTATTTTCAGACGAAAACCATTGTTATTTCTGAACGTATTTGTGCTTTTTAAGGATTGATTTCGTTGGTTTTTTCTGATCATAAAATCCCAAATGCTGATTAATTATTGATCAGACAGGAGTTTTTGGAAGGATGCCTCGTCAAGTAAGTCAATTTCCAAATTTTGCGCTTTCGTCAATTTGGACCCTGCGTTTTCGCCAAAAACCAGGATGTCAGTTTGCTTCGAGACACTGCCGGTGACCTTGCCACCCAGTGCGTGTATACGGGCTTTGGCCTCATCCCGGGTCATGGACGACAATGTCCCGGTCAAGACCACGGTCTTGCCGACCAGAGGGCCTTCAGTCGGCACTGCTGCTGGTTGCCACTCATCCCAATTGACCCCGGAAACGCTCAATTTCTTGACGACCTGTCGGTTGTGGCTTTCCCGAAAAAAGGTGTGTACGCGAGACGCCACGACCGGTCCTATATCGGGGACCTGCTGTAATTGCTCCTCACTGGCTTCTACGATTTCGGCAAACTGCCCAAAATGCTGGGCAAGCATCTGGGCGGTTGCCTCACCCACTTCGCGAATCCCCAGCGCGTAAAGAAATCTCGCCAGAGTGGTCTCCTTACTCCGCTCGATTGCTGCAATCAGCTTCTTCGCTGATTTTGCACCCATTCGATCCAGCGCAATCAGTTCGTCCTCGGCCAGGTCAAATATATCCGCGGGAGTCTTGAGGCGATCGAGTGCAACCAATTGCTCGATGAGCTTTTCGCCCAAGCCCTCGATATCCAGGGCCTTGCGGGAGACAAAGTGTTTCAATGCCTCGATTCGTTGTGCCGCGCACACCAGACCGCCGCTGCAACGGGCAACCGCCTCCCCTTCTTCGCGTACTACCAGCGATCTACATACCGGGCACTTGCTTGGCAACTTGACAGGCTTGGTGCCACGCGGTCGTCGTTCCTCAATAACTTGCACGAGCTCAGGGATCACATCGCCGGCGCGCCGCACAATTACGGTGTCGCCAACTCGAATATCCTTGCGGTGTAGCTCGTCCATGTTGTGCAGCGTCGCGTTACTCACCGTAACGCCACCGACGAATATCGGCTCCAGACGGGCTACCGGTGTGATCGCTCCGGTACGCCCGACCTGGAACTCGATGTCACGCACAATTGTCATTTCTTCCTGCGCGGGAAATTTGTGGGCAATCGCCCACCGGGGCGCACGCGAGACGAATCCGAGCTCGCGCTGATAGTCCAGACGGTCAACTTTGTAGACGACACCGTCGATGTCATAGCGCAATTCATTGCGACGCCGATCAATGCTCTCGTAATACGTCAGGCAACCGTCGATACCGCTGACAACGTCTCTTTCCGGGCAGACTTTGAAACCCCACTCAAGAAGCTGCACCAGAATCTCGCTGTGCCGACCTGGAAGAGAGCCCCCGTCAACCAGTCCAACCGAGTAAAGATAAATGTCCAGAGGCCTTGAAGCAGTCAGCTTCGGATCCAGCTGCCGCAGGCTCCCCGCTGCTGCATTGCGGGGATTAACGAATGTCTTCTCACCTTTCTCGCGAGCCGACTCGTTGTATTTCCGGAAACCATCCCTTGGCATGAACACCTCGCCGCGAACTTCGAGCATCGCAGGGGCCGACTTTCCCCGCAAGCGCAGCGGGACCGCTTCGATGGTCCGCAAATTGTGGGTAATATCCTCTCCAGTTGTCCCATCGCCCCGGGTTGCCCCCCGAACAAAGACACTGTTCTCATACAATAAGCTGACAGCGGCGCCATCCAGTTTGGGTTCGGCGGAATACTCCAGATCGGCATCGATCTCCAACTCCAGCCGTTCAGTCACACGGCGATGAAAGTTGCGCAACGCCTCTTCACTGAATGCATTTTCAAGCGATAGCATCGGAATATTGTGCTTGAAGGTGCCAAATGCTTTGATAGGTGCAGCACCGACGCGCTGAGTCGGTGAGTCTGCGGTGATCAGTTCTGGATAGTCGGCCTCGATGGCCTGCAGTCGCCGCAACAACCGGTCGTATTCCGCGTCCGGTATTTCAGGCGCATCCAGGACATGGTAGAGATAGTTATGCTGTCGGATTTCCCGGACCAGCGTCTCCGCTTCCTTCTTGATTGCAGCAGGGATTGTCATACAGCCGGATCGATGCCTGAGATCAGGCTACCTTGATTCCGTGCTGGTACTGAATGATTTCTTCGCGAAGGTAGCGCTCCCGCTGGATGCTCAACGTACTACCCGTTTCGTCAAGCAATTCTCCGTCCAGCAACCGCGCTAATTCCCGGGCACCCGTCATCATCAGGTCAAACGCCGGGGCACCGTCGACCGGGCCCGGAAGCACCATAAACAAACTGATGCCCGGAATCCTCTGATTTTTGATGTCCGCCAGATCGAAACTGCCTGGCTCTACAAGACTCGCTGCACTGAAAATGACCTTGGACTCATCGTCGTTCGGGCAGCGATGGAATATACCGAACTTGCCGTGCCGCAGCCCGATGCCGCGCATACTAAGGACCAGGTCATCGCCAGGAAAAGATCCGTGCCGTTTCGCGACCAATCGCAGCGTCACTATCTTCTGTGGTTGCGAAGCCTCGTGCCTCGGTGCTTCTTCGATCGGCTCAGCGTCAAACGACTCGACTTCGCGGTCGCCAGGCTCGGCGAGTGGATCCAGCGTCGGTTCGAGTCGCGCTTCTGCGTCCGAAACAGCTACAGATTGTTCGCGCTTGCCTCGCTCACGCCGGCTGTAGGCATAGACACCCACAATAACCAGCAGGCCAAACAACAGCAGTAACCAACGGAGACCGTCCATAAAAACTTCCAGGAGTATTCAAGTCAGCTTGCCGCCATTCTAACCGCTTCGTCAAGATCGACGGAAACAACTCGGGATACTCCCGGCTCCTGCATCGTTACCCCGGTTAATTGCCTGGCCATTTCCATCGTTACTTTGTTGTGAGTGATGAAGACAAACTGCACCTTCTCGGACATATCACGCACGATATCGCAAAACCTCGCGACATTCGCGTCATCCAATGGTGCATCCACCTCATCGAGCAAGCAAAACGGTGCCGGGTTCAACTCGAAGATGGCAAACACCAACGCAACAGCGGTCAAGGCTTTCTCACCACCTGACAACAAATGAATTGTGCTATTGCGCTTTCCTGGCGGACGCGCCATTACTGTCACACCCGCCGCCAGCAAGTCCTCACCCGTTAGTTCAAGGTAGGCGTGACCGCCGCCAAACAATTTGGGAAACAAGCGCTTGAACCCTGCATCGACGTTATCAAACGTCGCTCGAAACCGAGTACGCGTTTCTCGATCAATCTTGCGGATAGCTCCTTCCAGTGTATCCAAGGCATTATTCAGGTCTGCCAATTGGGAGTCGAGGTAGTCCTTGCGTTCGGACTGTTCCTTGAACTCATCAATCGCGGCAAGATTGATCGGACCCAAGCGATCAATGCGATTGCGAACGCCATCCAACTTGGTTTCCCAGTCGCCGATTTCGGCATCGTCGGCAAGGCTCTGGACCAGGCTGTCAAATTCAAAGTCAGTCTGCGCAAACTGCTCGGCGATACCTTCGCGGCGAACCCGAAGTTCCTGGGCGAGCATGCGTGCCTCATTGACGGCAGTTCTGGCCCCATCCACGGCTCTGTCTTCGCGCATGCGATTCTGGTCGAGCTCGCGTAGTTCACTTTCAACTTCTTCGACACGCTGGCGCGCCGCATTCAACTCGTTTTCAACTTCAATACGCGTCGCTAGCTGCTGCTCCAACGTTCTCTTGTTATCAGCCAGCGGGCCCTCACTGAGTTCAAGCTGTTCGCGAATCTCGGCCTCGCGATCGCCGAAATGACGTAGCTGGGCCTGCATTCGGGCGAGACTTTGTGCGGCCGATTCTTTGCTGGTGCGACGGCTCTCGTAATGAATGGCAATATCATGCGCGGCTTCACGATCCTGCTGGGCCTGTGCACGAACTCGGCCCAATTCAGCACGCAGCTCCTCGCGCCGGGCCTCCATTTCTTCCCGACGAGCCTCGAGCTCTGAAAGGTTAGCCGCTGCATTTGTGAATCGCGCGCGCGATTCCTGCAACTGCACTTCTGCCGAATAATGTTCTTTCTCTATATCGCTGCTTTCGTCTGCAATCGCCACCTTGCGGGCGTTTGCCTGGTCCAACTGAAAACGGGCAGAGTCCAGGTTTGCCTTGACCTCGGAATACTCGTTCAGCAGTGCCGCTGCATCCTGCTGCAGAGTTTCACGCCGCTCTTCAAGCTGGCCAAGGCGAGTGCGACCATCTTGCAGCAACTTTTTGGCGCTGTCGGCACGGGCCTGCAACTCCCGAATATCACCCTTTAGTCGCCGCATGTCGTGTTCGCGGCTCAATATTCCGGCTTTCGGATCTTTGTCGCGCGACACTCTTAACCATGACGCACTCATCCAGATGCCGTCCGGTGTGACAACCGACTGTCCATCCCCAAGAGCTCTGCGCGCCGACAAAGCTCCACCGACGGTTTCGGCGATGTTTACCGACCGCAATATCTCCAGAATCGCCGGCGGCGCGCCGCGCACCTTGCTCGCCAGCGAAATACTTATAGAAGGCTCCATCTCATTGTCCGCATGAGTGGTCAGCAATGTCAGGCTGCCACTACCAACCTGGGCAATATTCGTCGATGCAGTTTCGATATCGGTAACACAAACCGCCTGAAGGTACTGTCCCAGCACCGTTTCAACGGCGCGATCCCAGCCGTCATCGACGTCCAGCAACTGTGCCACGCGCGAGTTACTCAGCAGATCGTTTGACTCAAGCCACTCGCGTACACTTTCGTCACTGACCCCGAGTGCCGCTTTCTGCACTGCGTCCAAGGATGCGAACCGGGCTTCCGCAGACTGCAGGGAAGCACGACGATCATCGGCCAGTTGGCCCAATTTCTGGTCCTGCTCGCGAAGCTTGCGAATCTTGTCGGTGATATCACCAATAGCCCGCTCGAATTCATCACGGGCCTGGCGCTTTCGCAGTTCTTGTTCCGCAAACCTTTCGAAACGGACTTTCAACTCTTCCGTGCTGGCTGTCTGCTGAACCTCCGCGAGCTTCTTGCGCCTCTCTATCAGGCTGTTCAGCCTGGATTCCAGTTGCTCGGCACGCGTGTGTTCAACGTTGCGAACTTGTTGTGACTCATTCGCCTGCAGATTGTATTCGTCCCACTGCTGCTGCCACTCGGCCAAAGCCTTCTCGGCACGTTCCAGCGATTGCAGGGACATGCGTTCGCTCTCCTGCGCTCTTTCCAGATCGGGTTGGAGCCCATGCAGCGTCAACTCGAGTTGCTCGATCTCGCTGCGGTCCTTGTTTATGTGTGCGGCAATTTCCTTGGCGCCCTCTGCCGCTTGCTCAAGGTCGCGGCGCTGCCGCTCACGCATTTCCTGGGCATGCTCAATGGCTTGTTCCAGCCGAGCAATCTCAGAGCCGGCTCGGTAATAACGAGCTTGCACGGTATTGAATTGGTCCTGCCGCTCGCTTTGAGCGACACGGGCTCGTTCCAGACCTGCTTCGATCTTGCGTTGTTCAGCAATCGTAGCTTCAAGTGCCGTTTCACGTTCGGATAGCACGGCACCTGCTTCACGCCCGCGTGCATCGAATTGTCGCAAACGCAGCGCAAGGAGTTCGGCCGCAATTCGCCTTTCGTCGTCCTTCAGTCGCCCATAGCGCTCCGCCGTCTTTGCCTGCCGATCAAGATGCTTGATCTGCTTTTCCACCTCTTCCAGGACATCCATCAAGCGATCGAGATTCTCGCGCGTACTTTTTATGCGGTTCGATGTCTCACGGCGACGTTCCTTGTATTTTGAAATGCCGGCCGCTTCCTCGAGGAATACCCGCATGTCCTCCGGCTTGGCCTCGATCAGGCGTGAAATCATTCCTTGTTCAATGATTGAGTAACTGCGGGGACCCAATCCAGTGCCGAGGAAAACCCCTGTAATGTCTTTGCGACGACAGCGGGTTCCGTTAAGGAAATAGCTCGATATGCCATCGCGAGACACTTCCCGGCGGATCGCGATTTCAGCGTATTTGGCGTATTGCCCTTCGAGCGTTGTGTTGGAATTGTCGAATAGCAACTCGACAGACGATGCTCCCACTGGCTTGCGCGTGCTGGATCCGTTGAAAATGACATCCGTAATCGAATCGCCGCGCAATCGACTGGCAGAGCTTTCACCCATTACCCAGCGAACCGCGTCGATGACGTTCGATTTGCCACAGCCATTGGGCCCGACAACGCCGACAAGGTTGCTGGGAAAGGGAATTACGGTGGGATCTACGAAGGACTTGAAACCGGCGAGCTTGATCTTGCTGAGTCGCATCAGATGATGTTTACGCCAATCGGCCACTAAATCGTTATAGTGTAATGTAATTGGCGCCACAAAACGATTGTCGCTGCATCGAGACATTCTTTTGTGCGCAACGCTCGCGTCGTTTGCCACAGCAGCCGGACCGCCCCTGTACACCCGCATATTAGGGCTTCCATGTGCGGACATCCGATGTATAATTCCGCGTTTTTCTCTGACCGGCAGGAGCTAATAACCATGCCCGCTAGAAAGGCTGCGACCAAGAAACCAAAGCGCGCTGGAACCAGCATGCCCAAGAGCTCTTCACGTAAGCCGGCTGCCAGCAAAAAAACTTCAGGAACAAAACGCAAAGTGAGCAAAACCAAGTCAAAGTCTGCAGCCAAGTCTTCGGCCAGAAAGGTGTCGAAGAAGAAGCCAGCGGCACGTAAAAAGGTTGCCGCTCGAAAGCCGATCAAGAAGAAAAGCACTAAGAAAACAGCTGTTGGAAAGTCGCCCAGGAAGACAACTGCCAATAAACGCAGCGGTGCAAAAAAGGCGGCGAAGGCAGCGCCCCGCAAGGCTTCGGGCAAGAAGAAGTCGACCACCGCCCGCAAATCTGCTGCGCGTAAGAAGGTTTCTGCCAAGAAATCCTCTATCAGGAAACGCTCTGTCAGGAAACCCTCGGTCAAGAAACCCTCGGTCAAGAAGGTCTCTAAGGCCGGCAGGGCTAAAGTAAGGAAAACTGCCTCGACCCGTGCCAACCGTTCGCGACAGGATGTACTTACCGGCCCGATTCACGGTATAGAGCCTTACTCGGTAAAGCGCGGCGAAGACTATATGAGTCCCGCTCAGCTAGCTCATTTCCAGGCCATCCTGACATCGTGGAAGCGCGAGCTGATGAACGAGGTCGATCGCACCGTGCACCATATGCAGGATGAAGCCGCCAACTTCCCGGACCCGAACGATCGCGCGACGCAGGAATCCGAGTTTGGCCTCGAACTGAGAACCAGGGACCGCGAGCGTAAGCTGCTGCGCAAGATCGATGCGGCGCTGGTCAGGATAGAGGAAGGTACTTACGGCTACTGCGATGAGACCGGCGAAGAGATCGGCTTGAAACGCCTGGAGGCACGTCCGGTGGCAACGCTGTCCGTAGAGGCCCAGGAACGTCGGGAAATGGCCGAGCGACAGTTCCGGGATCGGGACGATCGCTATCGGTAGCACCCTGGCGTTCGCTGTTTTGTGGCACAAAACGGTGCGCTTGCCATGGCGAAGAAAAAGCCCGCAGGCTATGTCGGCAGGTTCGCCCCGTCGCCGACCGGTCCGCTGCATTTCGGCTCCCTGCTGGCGGCGACTGCCAGCTACCTGGAGGCGACCACAAACAGCGGCCAGTGGCTCTTGCGTATCGAGGACATAGATGCCCCGCGTGCTTCGCCGGACGCAGAGCAGTACATAATCGAGGCGCTCGAGTCTTACGGATTCGAGTGGCACGGCAATGTACGGTTTCAGAGCCGCGAAATCGACCGGCACCTGGCACTCGTCGACAAGCTCCTCACCGACGGTTTCGCCTATCCATGCAGCTGCTCCAGGCAGGATCTGGCCAATGTTCCTCGCGGACCACTCGGCCGTATTTATCCAGGCACCTGTCGCCGCGGTTGCGAGGGCGGGGACGTCGCTATTCGCATTCGAACAAACGCGCTGCCGATCGCGTTTCACGACGTTTTGCAAGGACGACAGGAACAACTTCTCGAACCAGAGTCCGGTGACTTTGTCATTCGTCGTAGAGACGGATTGATCGCGTATCATCTCGCGGTAGTTGCCGACGATTTTGCGCAAAGAGTCACGCATGTCGTGCGCGGCATCGACCTGCTCGACT
The DNA here is from genome assembly GCA_041746375.1 of Woeseiaceae bacterium. GTDB lineage: Bacteria > Pseudomonadota > Gammaproteobacteria > Steroidobacterales > Woeseiaceae > IDS-8. The sequence continues at coordinate 2,449 of JBGTHC010000115.1, read as the reverse complement.
CGACACCCCGCCAGATCTATCTGCAGCAGTTGCTCGGTTACCCAGCGCCCGAATACGCCCATATTCCGATTGGAACGAATCCCTCAGGAGAGAAGTTGGGCAAGTCGACCGGCGCTGCGGCTATAGCAACAGAAGAGGTTCGACCCACCCTGGTCGCAGCGTTGATGGCACTCGGGCAAAAGCCGCCCGCGGAGCTTGCTGAGTGCCGTCTTGACGCCATCTGGTCGTGGGCGCGGGAAAACTGGAACATGGGTGTCCTGACCGGTCAAACCAATCTGCCGATGCCCCGATAAGGTCCTATGGTCCAACACGAAAATGGGCTATCGTAGACTCGTGTTCTGCAGGCGCAATCAGAGCTTCGCGTCGCAAAGAGACTGTGTATGACCGCCGCCCGAGTCATCAAGAAATATCCGAATCGTCGTCTGTACGATACAGAGGAGAGTCGCTATATCACGCTGGTCGATGTGCGGAATCTGGTATTGAACAAAACGGACTTCATCGTAATCGACAAGAAGAGTGGCCAGGAGATAACTCGCAGCATATTGCTACATGTCATTATCGAGCAGGAACAGCACGGTGATGCAGTCATGAGCGAGGATTTCCTTTCGCAGGTAATCCGGTCGTATGGCAAGGTTGTACCCGGCTTTGTTGCAAACTATCTTGAACAAAGTCTTAAGCTGTTCCTCACACAGCAACAGAACCTGCGCAGTCAGGTCAAGCGAGTCGTGGGGGTAGACCCGGTAGCAGCAGTCGCCGAACGTGCGCAGAAAAATTTCAACCGCTGGAAAGCGCTGCAGGATGAGGTTTTTCGGCGCTTCGGCGGCAACCAAGGACCCGCCAGCGACGACAACGCCTCATCGGACGACCGTAAAAAGACCGGCTAAGAGCCCGTCCGGTTTTTTATCTTGACAGGTGGGTATCGAATATCATATTTTGTGCGATGCAGCAGGGATACGCTCCCCCGCCCCCTGCTGCGAATGCCTGAAGGAGTTAACACTCCACGGCGGGCCCCCTGTGAAAACAGGGGGCCTTTTTTATGTCGCCAATCCACTGGCGGCAGGCGTAAAAGATCTCCGGCAGCCGGAACCGATTTGGGCATACAGGACAAGCGTCTAGCTCGCATTTGCAGCAGCGACTTTACGCCGGCGCGCTGGCTGCGAAACCGGCACCTGCAAACAATCTTCCCGTCGCTACCTCTGCCACGTTCGCCGAGGCCAGAATTGCAGCGTGAAATGCTGGACCTGCCGGACGGCGACATAACGGTCATAGACTGGCTTGCCGGTTCGCCCGAAGCCCATGAATCCGCGCCACTGCTGATCGTTCTTCACGGACTGGAAAGTTCGGCACGCTCGAGTTACGCCCGCCAGTTACTGCATGCCGCTTCGCAGCGCGGTTGGCGGGCTGCCGTGTTGCATTTTCGTGACTGCGGGGACTACCGAAACCGCTTGCCGAGACGTTATCACGCCGGTGAAACCAACGACTTACGCTACTTCCTGCACAAGCTGCGAACGGAAAATCACCGTGGCCCGATCATGGCGGTTGGTTATTCGTTGGGTGGTAACGTCCTGCTCAAGTATCTTGGCGAAAGCGGCGTCGATACCCCGTTACTCTCTGCCGCAGCGGTCAGCGTGCCGCTCAACTTGCATTGTTGCGCTAACGCACTAACTAAAGGATTTTCAAGGTTCTACCAACTATACCTGCTACGACGGATGAAGGCTGCGGTGCGTCGCAAATTCGATCCACATACTGCGGCGTTCGATTGGCATCGGGCCATGAATGCCCGGTCTTTCGCAGAGTTTGATGACGCGGTTACGGCGCCGTTGCATGGATTCGCAGGCAAGGATGACTACTATGATCGTTGCAGCTCAATTCATTTCCTGAGTCGTATCGAACGACCAACATTGATCATCAATGCCCTGGACGACCCTTTCATGTCGCCGGAGATCATTCCTGCAGAAAGCGAGTTATCGGACAGCGTTACCCTGGAAGTAAGCGCGCACGGTGGCCATGTCGGCTTTATCGATGGTGGGTTGCCGTGGCGACCGCAGTATTACTTACCGCGGCGAATTCTCGAATTCCTCGAGTCCACGCTGTCACGCTCAACGGAGGATTCGTACGCTATTCCAGGACTGTAAACAATAAAAGCGGGATCGGCCCCTGACAGGCACGTCCCGCTCGTCGTCATGACTCGACCGGTACAGGTCAGGCCGCCTCAACTTCTTTCATTGACAACCGGACACGGCCCTGGCGATCGACCTCCAGCACTTTCACCTTGACGATGTCACCTTCGGCCAATTTGTCGCTGACCTTTTCGACTCGCTCATTGGAGATCTGTGAAATGTGCACCAAGCCGTCTTTGCCCGGAAGTATTGTCACAAACGCGCCGAAGTCCATCAGTCGCGCTACCTTACCTTCGTAAATGCGACCGACTTCGACATCGGCAGTAATG
>JBGTHC010000114.1:0-21493 GCA_041746375.1 Woeseiaceae bacterium | reverse complement strand
GCGGGAATCATGATAGTCGACTATTTTGTCATCAAGCGACAAACCTACGAGCTGCCCGATCTGTACCGGAACGGCGGCCATTACCCCGCCTGGAACGCGCCGGGCTTTGTCGCGTTCCTGCTTCCGGTCGCGCTGACACTCGTCGCGATCACGACCGGCGCGCTCGGCTGGTTTTACGACTACGGCTGGTTCACCGGCTCGCTGCTCGGTGGCCTCCTTTACTATTTATTGAGTCGGGGCAAATGATATGGCGGTACTAATAGAGGGCGGCACCGTCGTCACGGCGGAGACGAGCTGGCGCGCGGATGTGCTGTGCGCCGATGGCATCATCCAGGCAATCGGCGACAAACTCGACATACCCAAAGGCACGAATGTCATCGACGCCGGCGATCAATTCGTTATGCCAGGCGGCATCGATCCCCATACGCATATGCAGCTGCCTTTCATGGGCACGGTAGCGAGTGACGATTTCTACTCCGGCACTGCGGCGGGTCTCGCCGGTGGCACGACGATGATCATTGACTTCGTCATCCCCAATCCGCAGCAGAGCGTCATGGAAGCGTTTCGCCAGTGGCGCGAGTGGGCGGAAAAGGCCGTCGCCGATTATTCCTTCCATGTTGCAATCACCTGGTGGGACGACAGCGTCGCGCGCGACATGGAAACGCTCGTGAAGAAGCATGGTGTGAACAGCTTCAAGCACTTCATGGCGTACAAGGGCGCCATCATGGCCGACGACGAAATTCTGGTGAACAGCTTTTCGAAAGCGATCGAGCTCGGTGCCATCGTCACGGTGCATGCCGAGAACGGTGAATTGGTCTATCGACTGCAGCAGAAGATTTTCGATTCCGGCATCACCGGCCCCGAAGGCCATCCATTGTCGCGCCCGCCGGAAGTGGAAGGTGAAGCCGCGAACCGTGCCATCCGCATCGCCGAGGTGCTGGGCGTGCCCATCTATCTCGTGCACGTGTCTTCGCGGCAGTCACTCGAAGCCATTTCCCGCGCCCGCAATGAAGGCCAGCGCGTGTACGGCGAGGTGCTGGCGGGCCACCTGCTTATCGACGATTCGGTGTACCGCAGCGAGGATTTCGACTTCGCTGCCGGTCACGTGATGAGCCCGCCGTTTCGCTCGCCGGAACACCAGAAGGCACTGTGGAACGGCTTGCAGTCGGGCAACCTGCAGACGACCGCGACCGATCACTGCTGCTTTTGCGCGCCGCAAAAAGCCGCCGGAAAAGATGACTTTCGCCTTATCCCGAACGGCACGGCCGGCATCGAAAACCGCATGGAAGTGCTGTGGCATCACGGCGTCAGCACGGGCCGGCTCACCATGAATGAATTCGTGGCGGCCACGTCGACCAACGCGGCAAAGATCTTCAATATCTTCCCGCGCAAAGGGTCGATCACGGTCGGCGCCGATGCCGACATCGTGGTGTGGGATCCGCAGGCCAGCAAAACCATCTCCGCGAAAACGCATCACCAGAACATCGACTTCAATATTTTCGAAGGCATGACGGTCAAGGGTGGCGCATCGCACACGTTGTCGCGAGGCAAGGTGGTGTGGGCCGATGGCAAACTTGACGTCGAGCGCGGCGCGGGTCGCTACATCGAGAAACCGCCATTTGCGAATTACTACGATGCGATGCGCAGGAAGGCCGAACGCAATATGCCGCAGCCGGTGCGGCGCAAGCCGGTCGGTGAACGTGCGCGCAAGAGCGGTTGATCCTCCAATCGTGACAACGATGGCGAGAGTGCAGCGATGAGCAGCGGCGGCAGCGATCGCCACCAGCAGCGGGGCCGGGATGTGCGCGCCGCTCGCCTGCCGGTGGCCGAGATCAACAGGAACTTTGCTGACATGCATCCGCCACTCACACGCTCTGAGGCGTTGATCGAGGCCGATCGCTGTTACTTCTGTTTCGATGCACCGTGCACGACGGCCTGCCCCACCGGCATCGATATCCCCGGCTTCATCCAGAAGATTCGCAGCGACAACATGAAGGGGTCGGCCCGTACGATTCTCGAAGAAAACATCATGGGTGGCATGTGCGCGCGGGTGTGCCCGACCGAGGTACTGTGCGAAGAGGCCTGCGTGCGCAATACGCACGAGGACCTGCCGGTGCGCATCGGTCTGTTACAGCGTTTTGCCACCGATCCGGTATTCAAGCAGGACATCAGGTTGTTTGCTCGCGCGCCGGACAGCGGACAACAAGTCGCGGTCGTCGGCGCGGGACCAGCGGGGCTTTCCTGCGCGCATCGGCTGGCGATGCTGGGGCACAATGTTGTGGTATTCAATCGCGACCGCAAACCGGGCGGCCTGAATGAGTACGGCATCGCGGCCTACAAGACTTTGCACGACTTCGCACAGCGCGAAGTGCAGTGGATCATGGATATCGGTGGCATCGAGTTGCGCAGTGAGGTTACGCTCGGCGAGGATTTCACGCTGGCATCATTGATGGACGAGTACGATGCCGTCTTTCTTGGCATCGGTTTGAGCGACGTCAACCGGCTCGGCCTCGACAATGAGGAGATCGACGGCGTGGTGGATGCCGTGGAATATATTGCGACTCTTCGCCAGACGCGCGACAAGAGCAAATTGCCGGTCGGGCGACGCATCGTCGTGATTGGCGGTGGCATGACGGCAATCGATGTCGCGGTGCAAAGCAGGAAGCTGGGCGCGGAAGTTGTCGATATGGTGTACCGGCGCGGGCCCGCGCAAATGGGCGCCAGTTCGTATGAGCAGGAGTTTGCGCTGAAGAACGGCGTTACTTTGCATCACTGGGCGCGTCCGGTCCGCATTCTGGGAGATGATACTGTGACCGGCATGGAATTCGAGCGCACGACCCTGGACAAGCACGGCACGCTAATTGGCACGGGCGAGCGATGGACGATCGAGGCCGACGTGGTGTTCAAGGCAGTCGGACAGATTCTCGGCAGCGATCTTCCCGCGGCGCAGAATGAATTGTTACGAACGCAGGGTGGCAAGCTGTCGGTCAACGGCGAACGACGCACGTCGATCGATGGCGTGTGGGCGGGAGGCGATTGCATCGCCGATGGTGAGGACCTGACAGTGACCGCCGTGCAGGATGGCAAGATCGCCGCAATTGCAATCGACCGCTACCTGCGCGGTAAATGAGGTTTCCGTTATGGCTGACCTGACCAGCGAGTTCCTTGGAATCCACTCACCGAATCCGTTCTGGCTCGCGTCGGCGCCACCCACCGACAAAGCCTACAACGTCAACCGCGCTTTTGAAGCCGGCTGGGGTGGCGTCGTCTGGAAAACGCTCGGGGAAGATCCGCCGATCGTCAACGTGAACGGCCCGCGTTACGGCGCAATCCATAGCAACGATCGTCGCGTCATCGGTTTCAACAACATCGAGCTGATTACCGACCGGCCACTGAAAACCAACCTCGACGAAATCCGCCAGATCAAGCGCGACTGGCCGGATCGGGCGATGGTCGTCTCGGTCATGCTGCCGATGAACGAACCGACCTGGGCGAAGTTCGTGCCGATGATCGAGGACACCGGCGCGGATGCACTCGAACTCAATTTCGGCTGCCCGCATGGCATGTCGGAACGCGGCATGGGTGCGGCCGTCGGCCAGGTGCCCGAGTACATCCAGATGGCCGCGGAATGGTGCAAGAAATATGCGCGCGTGCCGGTGATCGTCAAGCTGACGCCGAACGTGACCAACATCCTGCCGCCCGCCAAAGCCGCAAAAGCCGGTGGTGCGGATGCGGTGTCACTGATCAATACCGTCAATTCGATCATGCGCGTCAATTACGACACGCTGACGATGTATCCGACGACCGATGGCATGGGCTCGCACGGCGGCTACTGCGGACCGGCCGTGAAACCGATTGCCCTGCACATGGTGGCTGAAATCGCACGGCATCAGGACACGCGCGGATTGCCGATTTCCGGTATCGGCGGCATCGCCGACTGGCGCGACGCAGTCGACTTTCTGGCGCTTGGCGCATCGAACGTTCAGGTATGTACGGCAGCGATGGTTTACGGCTTCAAGATCATCGACGACCTCACGCATGGATTGAGCGATTTTCTCGACAGCAAGGGCATGCATTCGGTGGGCGAACTGGTGGGTAAAGCAGTACCGAGCGTCACCGACTGGCAGTACCTGAACCTGAATTACGTCGAGAAGGCGGTGATCGACCAGGATCTTTGCATCAAGTGCGGGCGCTGCCATATTGTGTGCGAAGATGCGTCACACCAGGCAATTACGAAATCGATCAATGGCAGCCGTCACTTCGAGGTAATTGATGAAGAATGTGTCGGTTGCAATCTTTGCGTCAGCGTGTGCCCGGTCGACAGCTGCATCACGATGCAGCAGCTGACCCACGGCGTCGATCCCCGGACCGGCCGTCCGATCTCGTCCGAAAAAGCGGATTGGACGACACACCCGAACAACCCGATGCGCAAGTAGCGCTGAGCCAGGGAGCGCTGAGAAATGGCCGATTCGCAGACCGTCGATCAGGAGCGCCTGGTCAAAGCCGCTACTGCCGTACGGCAAAGCGCGTATGCACCCCACTCGAAGTACCGGGTCGGCGCGGCGCTGCAAGACGAACTAGGCCGCGTGCACATCGGATGCAACGTGGAGAATGCGTCGTTTCCGCAGGGCAGTTGCGCCGAGGCAAATGCGGTTGGCGCCATGGTGTCGGCGGGCGGGCGCAGGATCGTGGCCATCGCGGTAGTGGGCGGGCATGACTCCCTGGAAGCCTGCACACCCTGCGGGGGCTGCCGCCAGGTCATCAGCGAGTTTGCGGATGAGAATACGCGTGTCTTTTTGCAAGGCGAGAGCGGCTTTGACGCCTGCAGTATCGATGAACTCCTGCCGCGGTCGTTTCACCTGTCGGGCTAACGGCCGAACTCTTCCCGTTCGCGCGCATGGCGCGCTCCTAAGTGGTTTGTATCAGCGCTTTGCTAAGGTTTGGAGAAGTGCTTCGACGTCGGCCCGGAACGGCATCGACGGCTGCGCGCCGTGCCTGGTCGTTGCCAGCGCGCCGGCGGCGCACGCGAATGCCAGCGCCTCGTCCGGACTCCGGCCCTCAACGAGCATCAGCGTCAATGCCGCCGTGAAGGTATCTCCCGCCCCGGTGGTATCGACGGCGGTCACGCGCGGCGGTGTCGCGCGCGCGATCACCTTCCCGCCTCGCATAAGCTCTGCACCGAGCGCACCGTGCGTGAGGGCCATGTAGCCACGGCATAAACGGAGTCGCTCACCGTAGAACGCAGCTTCAGTCTCGTTGACGATCAGGAGATCGGCGCGCTTGATGATCGCCCCGGGCACTTCCATCGCCGGCGCGAGATTGACGCAGAAGAAGCCATCGAACTCTTCACCCGCACGCGTCAATGTGTCGGCCGGAACTTCAAGTTGGCAGATCAGCGCATCGGCCTGCGTCAAAACCAGCATTTCCGGCCGCAAGAGGCGATTGGCGCCTGGTGCCACGACAATGTGATTCTCCCCAGATGGCGATACCGAAATGAGCGCGATGCCGGTTGACGCATTGTCGTCGCCGGCACAGCAGGACAGGTCGACACCGGCGGTGCGCAATAGCGCGAGCGCTTCATCCGCGGCCGCGTCCTTGCCGACCCGCGCAATGAGCGTGACATCGGCACCGAGACGCCGCGCCGCAAGTGCCTGGTTTGCCCCCTTCCCGCCGGGAAAGCGATGCAACTCTGCGCCGGTTACGGTTTCGCCGGGAACCGGCAGGCGGGACACGCGCGCCGCAAGGTCGAGATTCACAGAGCCGACGACGATCACGCGCGCTCCGCTCATGTTGGAGCGCGCCCTGCGCGAGAATACGCAAACGACAGACCTCTTCCCATTCGCGCGCAGGGCGCGCTCCAACGGCGCCTCACGACAAGCACTCCGTCAGCAGATCGTAGAAACCATCCGCATCGACGCCTTGCACCCACGTCGCATTGGCCGGCCTGCCGCTCACGCCCCAAAAATCGACGGCGGTATGCCCCATTGTGAGTTCCGACTGCGTCTCCACCGCGATATTGCATTCCCGCCCCTCGAACAGCGACGGCCTCAACAGATACGCAATCGTGCACGGATCGTGCAAGGGCGAGCCGTCAGTACCGTATTTCTTGCTGTCGTGGCGGCGAAAGAAATCGAGCATGCTGGCAGTTGCCAGCGCAGCCGGTGTGCCCAGCGCTCGAATGCGTTCGGTGCGCGCGCGTGTCGAGAGCACCTGGTGGGTTACATCGAGGCCCAGCACAACAATCGGCCGTCCGCAGTCGAACACGATATGTGCGGCGTGCGGATCGACCAGGATGTTGAACTCGGCGGACGGCGAATGATTGCCACCTTCGCGCATGGCGCCGCCCATCAGCACGATTTCACGCACTTTCGCCAGGATCGCGGGTTCCTTCGTTATCGCGCTGGCAATGTTGGTCAGCGGGCCGGTCGGCACCAGCGTCACCCCGTCGTCGTCCGCGGTCAGCAGCGACTCGATGATGAAATCGACAGCATGCTGCGATTGCAGCGGCGTCGTCGGTTGCCGAATCTCTATGCCGTCAATGCCGGTGGAGCCATGCACGTTCTCGGCTGTAATCAGGCGACGCACGAGAGGCTGGCTGCAACCCGCGAAAACCCGCGTGTCACTGCGCTCGGCGATGTCGCACATGAGGCGCGCATTGCGCTCGGTTAACGGCAGCGGCACGTTCCCCGCAACGGCCGTGATCCCGAGGACGAGAAAATCTTCCGGCGACAGCAATGCCATCAGCAAATTGATGGCGTCATCCTGTCCCGGATCGCAATCGATGATGATCGGGCGTTGCGACATCCCGCGTCGTCAGAAAGTCAGCAGCAGTCCGGCGAGCGCCGCGCTCATCAGGTTCGACAGCGAACCTGCGGCGACGGCTTTCAGGCCGAAGCGCGCGATCAGCTCGCGTTTCTCCGGTACCAGGCTGCCCAGCCCGCCCAGCAGGATGGCAATTGACGACAGGTTCGCGAAACCGCACAGCGAAAATGTGACGATGGCAACCGTGCGATCGCTCATGCCGGCGAGGTAGTCTCCCAGATGACTGAAGGCGACAAACTCGTTGAGAATCAGCTTCTCGCCGAATAATGCACCGGCCGCCTGCGCCTCTGTCCACGGCACACTCAGGAGAAACATCATCGGCGCGAACACCCAGCCAAGAATCTTCTGCAAGGTCAGGTCTTCGACACCGAACCAGTCTGCGACACCACCGACAATGCCGTTGAACAATGCGATCAAAGCGACGAACGCGATCAGCATCGCCCCGATATTGACCGCCAGCCGCACGCCGTCGCCCGCACCTACAGCGGCGGCGAGAATGACGTTCTCGTGCCGGCTTTCGTCGAGCATGAGGCCGCTCTTGTCGACCGTGTCGACGCCGACCTCATCGTCCGGCATCAGGATCTTGGCCATCAGCAGCCCGCCCGGCGCCGCCATGAAACTTGCCGCCAGCAGGTACTTCATTTCCGCGCCCATGAGCACATAGGCCGCCAGCACGGTGCCGGCGACCGATGCCAGCCCGGAGGTCATGACGGCAAACATCTGCGGCTCGGTGAGTCCCTTGAGATAGGGTCGTACCACGAGCGGCGCCTCGGTCTGGCCGATAAAAATATTTGCAGCGGCATTCAGGGACTCGACCGGCCCGGTGCCGATGATGCGGCGCAACGCACCGCCGACCAGTTTCACCACCCATTGCATGATCCTGAGGTGATACAGCACGGACATGAGAGAGGCGAAGAACACGATGACCGGCAGCACGTTGATGGCGAAACTGAAGCCGACGGATTCAGAGGCCAGCCCCCCGAATACCATGTCGATGCCGGCGCGCGAGTAGTTGATGATGGCCATGACGCCATTGCTCATGGCCTCGATGGCACGCTTGCCCCAGTCGAAATACAGCACGAACGCCGCAACTACGACCTGCAGCGCAAACGCGGCCGACACCACCCGCAGGTTGATGCCGCGGCGATTCGACGAAAAAAGCACGGCGATGGCAAGAATCACGACTATGCCTGCCAAACCGATGAAATTTCCCGCCATCGTCACTCCCCCTGGATGCGTGGCACGGTGACCACCTGTTGTTGTGCTTGTAAGGCGCCGCGCCGGTCAAGGATACCGGCTGCGGGGCTGGCTGTCGCCGGTGATACGGGCTCCTGCAGGTGGCTGACGACAAGCCGCAGGAGCGCGCCTTACGCGCGAATGGGAAAAGTTTGGGCGTTATCCGCATTCGCGCGCAGGTCGCGCTCCAACAGATCGTATCAGCGGCGCTGTGCCCCTCACGCGTCGCGGAGGGTCCGGCAAATAACCGGGCGTTCCGCCGGTGGCTCCTCGCTGATGCGGCACGCTTTCCTATAGAGTGCCGCCCCCTGCTCCGCCCACTCTCGCGACGCCGCGTGAACCAGGGCAAGCGGCGTATCGCCAGCCACCGGCGTGCCAATCGGCAGGATCCCGGTGATCCCCACCGCGAGGTCGAGCGTATCGTCGAGTTTGCGTCGACCGCCGCCCAGCACGATGACGGCGTTGCCGACGGCAAAGGTGTCGACCTCCGCGAGGTAGCCCGCCTTACCCGCCGTCACCGGATGCACGACCCCGGCTCGTGGCAGATGCTTCTTGTAGTTTTCGACAAAATCCCGCGGCCCGCCGAGGCCCTCCACCATGCGACCAAAGTGCTCTGCGGCCCGCCCGGACGTCACTGCCGCATCCGCGCGCGACACGGCAGCCCCCCGATCTGTCTCGACCCCGCCGATGAGCAGCATTTCCGCCGCGAGTTGCAGGGTCACTTCGTCAAGCCGGACCTCGCGATGCTCACCGCGCAAATAGCGCATCGACTCTTCGATCTCGACGGCGTTACCGGCCGTCGTCCCAAGCACTTCGTTCATATCCGTGATCAGCGCATGCGTCCTGAGCCCCGCGGCCGCGGCCGTACCGATCAGGCTGCGCGCCAGCTTCTCCGCCTGGTCGGGCGTTTGCATGAAGGCGCCCGAACCCACCTTCACGTCCATCACCAGCGCATCGAGGCCCGCCGCGATTTTCTTCGACAGGATAGACGCCGTAATCAGCGGCACGGACTCCACCGTCCCGGTGACATCGCGAATCGAGTAGAAACGACGGTCGGCGGGTGCGAGTTCACCGGTCTGCCCGATGATGGCGCAACCTGCTTCCCTGACGACCCTGGCGAAAAGGTCGAAGTCCGGCATCGGGTTATAGCCGGGAATCGCGCCGATCTTGTCGAGCGTACCGCCTGTGTGCCCGAGCCCCCGCCCCGAGATCATCGGCACGTAGCAGCCGCAGGCCGCGGCGATCGGCGCGAGCAGGAAACTCACCTTGTCGCCGACCCCGCCGGTGGAGTGCTTGTCGACCACGGGGCCGTTGAGGTCGTGGCTGCTCCAGTCAAGTACCGTGCCTGACGACGCCATCGCCCGGGTAAGGTGCGCCGCCTCATCAAACGACATCGAATTGAGAAAAATGGCCATCGCCAGTGCCGAGACCTGCTCCGGCGGCAGGCTTTCATCGCCAAGGCCATCGACAAAGAGCTGAATCTCGCCCTGCGACAATTCCCCGCCGTCGCGCTTCTTTCTTATGATGTCCGTGAATAACATGCGTGTCCGGGCGTGGTTGTAACGCAACGACTATCGCACAGGAGCCGCGTCCGCTGCGAGTTTCCACCGACCTGGTCACCGATACCGATTTGGGCATTGTTGGAGCGCGCCCAGCGCGCGACCGGGAAACAGTTTGTCGCTGGCGCATTCGCGCGCAGGGCGCGCTCCTACGGGGTGCTTCCCGAATAAACAGCCGGCCGCACGGCAACCCCTCGACAGCCGCTTGCGCCGGGTGTCTAATGTCGCCGGCCGGCATCCCGGCCACTCAGCAAACAAGTGCATTCCGCGGGGGAATTGTCATGAACTCGAAACACTGGCTGTGCGCCACCCTGGCCGCATCGATCACTGCCGCATCCGGCACCACCCTGGCCCAACAGGCTACGGACCAGGAATCGCTTTTCGAAGAAATTACTGTGACCGCGAAGAAGCGTGAACAAAGCATCTATGAAGTGCCGGTCGCCATCAGCGCCTTTTCGGGTGCGGCGATCCAGAAACAGGGCATTACCGATCTCACCGACGTCGGCAAGTTCGTGCCGAATCTCAACGTCACCGGCTTCTCTGGCGGTCACACGTCGTCGACCAACGCGTTTATCCGCGGCATCGGCTTGCAGGACCATTTGATCACGACCGACCCGGGCGTCGGTGTGTACGTCGACGGCGTTTATCTCGGCCGCCAGGTCGGGCAGAACTGGAGCCTCTCCAACATCGAGCGCGTCGAAGTCCTGCGCGGCCCGCAAGGCACGCTTTATGGACGTAACTCGATCGGCGGTGCCATCAACATCATTACCCGCGAACCCAATGCCGACGAAGGCGGACGCATCGGCTTCGAACTCGGCACGCGCGGTCGCATGAATGCTGATTTCCATACCAACGTAGCATTCAGCGACGACATCGCCATGAGTTTCTCCGGCGCATTCCGGCATCGCAATGGCATCGGCGAGTTTCCCAATATCCCCAATCCAGCGGCGGATGTCGGCGAGCTGCAGGACGTTTCGGCACGCATCGCTTTGCAATGGACGGTCTCCGACCGCCTCTCGCTGCTGTTCGCAGCCGACGGCAACGACGGCAACAATGGTTTGCGACCTTACACGACGCTGATCGACGAACTGCCAAACGGCGCGGTATTCCAGGCCGGCTATCGCAATTCCGATCTTGCAGCCGACCCGTACGACAACAACACCGGCCAGGCCGCGCAGACCTCCGTGACGAACCAGGCATACGGCCTGTCTGTGACGGCCGACTATGTTGTATCGCCCGAGCTGAACGCGCGCATGATCGTCAGCGATCGCCACTCCAAGTATCGCACCGGCCTCGACGACGATGGGTTCTTCGACGATTTCCTGTCGTTCCCCGAAACGGGCGTCGCCGACCAGACCTCGATTGAATTGCAATTGAACGGCGAATACGGACGCTGGGATTTCGTCTCCGGCATATACTTCTTCGACGAGGAGGGTGTGAACGACCAGGATCCGACCATTTTCCTTGGCGGACCGGGCACCTTTACGCTTGGACAGGATGTCACGAGCCGCGCGCTCTACGGCAACGTCGGCTACCAGCTTACCGATGAGCTGCGTGTCTCCGGTGGCCTGCGTTATACGGAAGACGAAAAGACCGCAACCATCGATATCAACGACAGCCTCATCGACACCAGTGCCTCGCGCGACTGGGACGAAATGAGCTGGGAGGTCGCCGCCACCTATGACCTGAGTGACAACCTGAACGTCTATGGCACCGTGCAAAACGGCTACCAGTCCGGGCAATTCCCGCCGCGACCATTCTGCCTGTTCGGATTCCTTGATTTCACGCAGCCGGGCAATGTCAGCCAGCCGAATTGTTTCGTCGCAAACGACAACGTTACCGCGATCAATTACGAAATGGGTGTGAAGGGAACGCCTTACAGCAACGTGCAGATGAGCCTGTCGATATTCCTCACCGATTACTCCGACCTGCCTTACCAGGTGAGCACGACGTCCGGTGCCGGTTTTGACACGCGCAACATCATCGTCGACCAGCAGTCGATCGGCTTCGAACTGGAAGGGCGCATATTGATTTCGGAACAATTCAGCGTGCACTCCAGTCTCGGCTACATCAATGCGGACGTCGACGACCCGGAGGCGGTTGCTCCGTTGACACCGGAACTGACATTCTCGCTGAGCCCGGAGTACAACATGCCGATGGCCGGCGGCGCCGAAATGACGTTCCGCGCCGACTACTCGTTCCGTGACGATATGTACGGCGAGCCGTCATCCGACCCGGGTCGTTTCACGCAAATTGACAGCCGCAGCCTGTTGAATATCGATGTCAGTTATACCGCCGCGGACGGCGATTGGACGGTCGGGCTTTACGGTCGCAACGTGTTCGACGAGCGCTACGACAACGCACGGCTGAACACGGTGGACTACGTGCTGGTGATGCTGAGCAACGATGCAAGTGAGTTTGGTGTGAGATTCGCGCGTAATTTCGATTGAATGGGCGGGGATCGCCCGCGAAGCGAGCTCCTACAGGGCGCGAATTGAACTCGTACATTGACCACGGTGGAAACGGGCCCTTGTAGGAGCCGCCTTGCGGGCGAATGCGAACGGTGGGGAATCTGTCCCTATAATCTCTTCCCCGTTTTCTCCGGCGCAATGAAGCTATGCGCCAGCGCAACCGCGTTGGCCTGCTCGAAATCCTGCGCCGAAAAACCATGCTCGCGCTGCAGCAACTCATACTCGTGACACAAATCAATGCCGAACAAACTCGGATCGTCGGAATTGATGGTCACTGCCACGCCGGCGTCCAGCAATCGCCGGATCGGATGCGCCTGCGTCGACGGCACCGAGTTGCACAGCCAGTTGCTGGTCGGACACACCTCCAGCGGTATGCCCTTGTCCCGCACCAGCGCAAGCACAGCCGGATCCGAAATAATGTGAATCCCATGGCCGATCCGCTCTGCGCCCAGGATCTCGATCGCGTCGCGCACCTGTGAAGCCGTGCCCGGTTCCTCACCCGCGTGCACCGTGAGATGCAGGCCTGCAGACTTCGCTTTCTCGACCATGGGGGCGTACTCCCGGAGCGGATGCGTGTCGCGATCCGCAAAATCCAGAGCCACGAAGGTGTCCGCACATTCGACGATGAAGTCGACGGTATACGCGGCATCGGCCAGCGGTAACGTCTTCTGTACGATCCCGATCAGGCCGACCGCGAGATCGCGGCGATCCGCACGCTCGATGCCGCGCAGAATTGCGCGATGGATTTTCTCCCGATCGAGATGCGGTTTGCCGAACGCAATGAAATCCGGCGCGTAACGAAACTCGATGACGCGGATGCCTTGCGCGGCTGCGTCCTCGCATGCCTCGACCGTCATGCGCTCGATGACTTCCTCGCTGCACCAGATCCGCTGGATATCGACGAAGCGCGCCAGCGCCGACTGCAGATCCGCGAGCGGTCGGGTGAGCAGCCAGTCACGCTGGAAAGCAGCCGGGTCCTGCGGGATATCGAGACCCAGTGTGCGGCCGATCTCCATCACGGTCGACGGCCGGAAACAGGCCTCCAGATGGCAGTGCAGCTCGATTTTCGGGATGTTTTGGTAATTCATCGTAGGAGCGCGCCTCGCGCGCGAAGAACGTTCCGACACTGTCCGCGCTACAATATGCGCATGGAAAAACAAGTAACCTGCCTTACGGCACTGCTCCTCTCCGCCCTCGCTGCCTGCTCCACACCGGACGAACCGCCAGCCGCCGGCATGGAAGTCGTCAGCACCGGCGACCCTGTCGACCTGCTGGTCAGCGGCAAGTACCTTGTTACCATGGATCCGGACAATCCGGTCGTTGCGGACGGCGCGATCGCGGTTCACGAAGGCCTGATCGTTGCTATCGGCTCCGCCGACGAACTAAGCGCACGTTATAACCCGTCCGATACGCTCGGCGGCGACAATCGCATCGTCCTCCCCGGCCTGATCAACGGGCACTCGCACGCGGCCATGACCCTGTTGCGCGGCGTTGCCGACGATCTCGATCTCATGACCTGGCTCAACAATTATATCTTCCCGGCGGAAGTGGAATTCGTGGACGCCGAGTTCGTGCGCATCGGCACAGAACTCGCCTGCTGGGAAATGATTCGCGGCGGCACGACGACATTCGTCGACATGTACTACTATCCGGACGTCATCGCCTCAGTGGTCGAGTCCTGCGGCATGCGCGCGTACATCTCGGCAACGGTCATCGACCAGCGCAGCCCGGATGCGGAAAACGCGACGGACTCGGTCAGCAAGGGACTGGAATTCATTTCTCGCTGGCAGGGCCGTAACCCGCGCATTACCCCGATCTTCGGCCCGCATGCCAATTACACCTTGAATGGCAAACAGCTGCAGGCAACACGCCAGGCCGCGAACGATGCCGGCGTGCCGATCAGCATCCACATGTCCGAGTCGCCCTTCGAAGTGCAGTATTCAAAGGACACCTACGGTACGACGTCGATCGAATTCTTCGAATCCATCGGCTTTCTCGACGGACCCATCATCGGCGCGCACGTGGTATGGCCGACCGGGGACGAGATCGGCATCCTCGCAGAGCGCAAGGTCGGCGTCGTTCACAACCCGACTTCGAACATGAAGATTTCGTCCGGCATTTCTCCGGTAACCGAGATGCTGCGCGCCGGCGTGCGGGTCGGGCTCGGCACGGATGGTGCTGCCAGCAACAATGACCTCGATATGTGGGAAGAAATGCGGCTCGCGGCTTTCCTGCAGAAAGTCGATCGCATGGACCCCACCGTGCTCTCCGCCAGCACGGTGCTCAACATGGCAACGCGCGGCGGCGCCGAAGCGATAGGGCTGGCGGACAAAGTCGGAACGCTGGCAGTCGGCATGCGCGCGGATCTCATCCAGGTGTCCTTCGATGACGTGCATTTCATTCCGACCTACGACGTCATCTCGCATCTCGTCTATGTGGCGGACGAGCAGGATGTCGTCGCCACCGTCGTCGACGGCCGGGTGCTGATGAAAGACCGCGAGATGCTGACGATCGACACGGAACGCGTGCGCCGCGAAGCAACGGAACTGGCTGCGCGCATTCGGACGACGCTCGAAGAGCGGAATCGCTGATTCGTCGACTGAACACGCCTCAACGCTATTTGTGTTCCACAAAAATCAGTTCGTCCGTCGCGAATCCGAGCTCGGCTGCCCTGGCGACAAGTCGATCAAGCGTTTGCGGGCCGAGTTCGGGCTGCCGCGCCAGGATCCACAGGTAGGAGCGATTCGGTCCGGTGATCATTGAGTACTGGTAGTCGTCTTTGTCGAGCTCGATGATGTTGTAGGCGCCGTAAAAAGGTCCGAAAAAGGATACCTTCAGGCGCCCGACACCGGGATCGTCAATGAAAAACGCTTTGCCCTCCGCTTCTTTCCACTCGCCCTTCGCGGCATCGAAACCGCGGTTGACGACCTGAACGCCGCCCTCTTCTCGCAAGCTGTAATTCGCAGTGACCTCGGACAGACCGCGTTCGAAACGGTGATCGAGCCGCGCCACTTCGTACCAGGTTCCGAGGTAGCGCTCGAGCTCGAAGCCGGTGACGGGCTCGATGCCCTCGGGCACGCCGGTACAGCCAACAAGAAACGCCGCGAACGATAGCGGCAGCAGTTGCCGAAAACGGAATTTGCGTGCCATGCTCGAGTCCTCGCACAATCAAGGGAATCCAGTGTGACGGAAAAACAGACATGATCACAATCTCAGCTTTCAAATGGGTACCGCCTTTCGCGCAGGGCCTGGTGCGCGACCTGCGCGTACGCTGGGCGCTGGAGGAGGCCGGCCTGCCCTACGAAGTTCGCCTGATCGGACCCGACGACAAGAGCTCGAAGGACTATCGCGCCAAGCAACCGTTCGGGCAGGTACCCGTGTTCGAAGAAGACGGGCTGACGCTATTCGAATCGGGCGCCATTGTTCATTATATCGCCGGCCGTTCGGAGGTACTCATGCCGCCGGACGCTGGCTCGCAGGCCCGCGTCACCGCATGGCTGTTCGCTGCCTTGAACTCGATCGAACCGATGATCACGAACCTGGTGCAGATCGATCTCTTTTACGCCGACCAGGAATGGGCGAAGCTGCGGCGTCCGGGCGCGCTGGAGGCAGTCACCAAACGACTCGTGGCGTTGTCCGCTTGTCTCGAGGGTCGCGACTACCTGGAAGGCGGCTTCACCGTCGCCGACCTGCTGATGACCACCGTGCTGCGCATTCCGCGGCATACGGACCTAATAGCGAGCATGCCGGTGCTGGATCGCTATCGGCAACGCTGTGAGACGCGACCCGCGTTCCAGAAGGCGCTTTCAGCGCAGCTGGAGACGTTCGCGGCGAACGCCCCCGTCGACAAGAAATAGGATCGCCCGTGGTACAGGCTCCTACAGGAGTTTTTCTGCAGGAGCCCGCCAACTTTCTATCCGGGCTTGCGGAACTTCAGCGTCATACGGTTCGATTCGCCGACTTCGTCCATTGCCGCGCGCTTTTCCGCATCCTCGCCGCTGGTCTGGTAACCGGGCGGCAGCCGCCACACTACGTCGTCTGCAGTTGGTTGATCGTTCGGGTTTTCGTTGATGGCGCTCTGGTCAACGAGTTCGAAACCGACAGCAGTCATTTTGTCGATCACGAACTGCTTTTTCAGGTAGCCGGCACTGCCGTCAGCCCAGTCGTCCTGCATATCCGGACGCGCCTCGTGCTGCACTACGCCGACGATCCCGCCCGGCTTCAGCACTCTGTAAACGTCGTTCAGCGCCACCGTGAGGTAGCCGCCATCTTCCTCGAAGCGCGCCAGGTTATGCAGCGCCCGAATCATCAAGACAGCGTCTGCCTGCTCGATGAGCGACTCCGGCATGGAGCCGAACACAAAGGCCTCTACAGTTGCGCCGTCGTCACCCTTCCAGGCATCGGCGGTTCCCGGCCAGTCACTGGACCAGGTTTCCATGCTGTCGATGAAATCCTGCTCGAAGAAGCCGAATTTCGGCCACATGTGTTGCGCGTAGTTGGCGCCGATCAGGCGGCCGTCCGCACCGAGATAGGGCACCAGGATCTGCGAATACCAGCCACCGCCCGGCAATACCTCGACCACCGTCATGCCGGGTTCGATACCGAAAAACTCCAGCGTCGCCTTCGGGTTTCGATATTTGTAGCGCGCCTTCCTGTCGTCAGGGGCGTCGCCCAGCAGGGCGTCGAGCCGGCTTGCGGCAGCATCAGCCGGAGCCGCTGCTTCCCCCCGCGCCTGATCAGCCGCTGACTCATCGGCCGGTGACGTTTCGGGGGACGGTGACGGACCGCAGCCCACGAGTACCAGGGCCATAAACGGTACAAGAAGTCTAACCATGATTTCGCTCCACTATTTTCTGTGAATTACTCCGGCTCACAGCCGGCAGAAGCGATATGGTACGGCAATTTCGGGGTAAAGAGGGCCCGGAGTCCCGAATCAGCCCAGCCACCCGGCCGCTACCTGCTTCCGGTGGGCGACGATGGCGTTGCGCATGAGCATGGCGACCGTGACCGGGCCCACGCCTCCCGGCACCGGCGTCACCCAGCTTGCTATTTCCTTGACCTTGTCCGTATCGACGTCGCCAACAATCCTTGACTGCCCGTTTTCGTCACGGACGTGATTGATGCCGATATCGATGACCGCAGCACCGGGTTTCACCATGTCCGCACGCAGGAAATGCGGTATGCCGACGGCAACCAGCACCGCATCCGCGCGTCGCGAATGCGCGGCAACCGATCGCGTCAGGTGATGACACACCGTGACGGTCGCACCCTCCGCCATCAGCATGAACGCAGCCGGCTTACCGACGATCTCCGAGTGGCCGATCATGACCACCTCGAGACCGTGCAGCTGCAGACCGGTTTCCTTGATCAGTTCGACCGAAGCCGCTGCGGTACAGGGTGCAAGCGCCAGGTCGTTGTAAACGATGTTGCCGATCGAAGCGGGATTCATGCCTTCGACGTCTTTCAGCGGATGGATTGCCGACTGCAGCGATCGCACGTTGATCTGGTCCGGCACCGGCCGCTGCAAAATGACACCAAGGACGTTCGGGTCGTCATTCATCGCGACGAGACGTGCCTTGCATTCTTCCTGCGTCAGGTCGTCCGGCCAGATCTGTTCATCGAACGGGATGCCGGCTTGCAGCGCGCCCTTGGCCTGGTTGCGAATATAGATGGCAACCTCCGGCTTGTTGCCGATGCTGATCGACACGAGGTGCCCGAGCGGATGCGTCTGCCCGGCTGCGGCGACACCCGCAGCAACATCGGCAAGAATGCGCTCGCGCACTGCCGTACCGCCCAATAGTCTGTGGTCTGTCACGGTGCCCTTTCCACGGCGAAGGTTACCCGTAGTTAGTGCCGGGGTCGACAATTCGTAGGTTTGGTCAATCGATACCGGACACGGGGTGCCGCATTGTAGCCGGAGAGGGGCTGTGACAGTACGGGCAAATGGGTCTGCGCCGGCCGTTAGATTTTGATCTTCTTCTTTTTCTTCTTCAGGTATCGGGCTTGGCCGGCTTCACCAAGCAGCCACGCCAGGTACAAGCTTGCTGCCAACAATGCGGTCTGCGCGATTTCCAGCGCCGGGATCCCCTGAACCCCGGAAATAAGCAGGCCAACCGCAACGCAGCCGCTGAAGCGAATAGAACGGGTGGTAAGTTCTGAGTGTTCAGCCATCGTAATTTCCAAGTACCTGCAATTGTTCGCAATTTGCTATTCCAGAACGCATCCTCGCACCGCCGCGTCCATTTCGCGCTGACGGGCGTCACATCCTGAGCAAGCCGCCGGCCACCCAGGGACCGAATATCAGGAATATCGAGATCGTCTGCGTTACAGTGTCCGCGGTTTTGGGACGATGGGTGAGGGGAAAGAGTTAATGCGAGCGGAGAAAAACGTACTTCATGAAATCCTGGGCAAGCAACGCCGCCCCCCGCCGGAAGGACCGAATTTCAAGCAAATCGCCCTCGGACTGATCGTCCTTCTCCTGGCATTGGCGGCATTCACTTCGTTCTATACCGTGCAGCCCGAAGAGCGAGCGGTGGTCAAACGCTTTGGCGCGGTCTACGGCATCACCGATCCCGGGCTGCATTTCAAGCTGCCTTTCGGCATCGATACAGTACAAAAGGTCGCTACCGAGCGGGTCCTGAAGCAGGAATTCGGTTTTCGCACGGAGGATTCGTCAGGGCCTGACCGCACGCGTTTTAGCGAGGGGAATTTCCTCGATGAGTCTCTGATGCTGACCGGCGACCTGAACGTCATCCAGGTGGAATGGGTGGTGCAATACCGCATCGCGGATCCTATCAAGTATCTCTATTCGATGCGCGAGCCGGCGCTGACCTTGCGCGACCTTTCCGAGTCAGTGATGCGTCGTGTCGTCGGCAATCGGATCGGCAGCGAGGTGCTGACCATCGCGCGCGTCGAAATTGCGAATGCCGCGCGGGAAGAAACCCAGGCGGCGATGGATCGCTACGATAACGGTCTGCACATCATCACGGTCGAGTTGCAAGACGTAGTACCGCCGGCACGTGTGCAGCCGGCGTTCAATGAGGTCAACGAAGCGCGCCAGGAGCTGGAGCGCATGGTCAACGAGGCGAACCGCGAACTGAACCAGGCGATACCCAGGGCGGAAGGCACGGCGAACCGGGTCATTGCCGAAGCCGAAGGTTATGCGACCGAACGCGTGAACCGGGCGCTTGGCGAGACGGCGCGTTTCAGCGCGGTACTCGCTGAATATCGCGACGCGCCGCAAGTTACCCGCTCCCGTCTCTACCTCGAGGCATTGCACAAAACGTTGCCGCGTATAGGCTCGGTGGTAATTGTGAAGGAAGGCCAGGTGCTGCCGTTGCTGAATCTGGGTGAATCCGAATTGCGTCGATTGGCCACCCCCGAGGAAGCCCAGTGAACAAGAATTTTCCCATTGCGGCTATCGTTATTGCGGCGTTGCTGTTCGTCGGCGTCAACTCGGCGTTCGTTATCGACCAGGCCGAGCAAGGCATCATCGTGCAGTTCGGCGAACCGATAGGCGAAGTGATCGACAAGCCGGGCTTGCACTGGCGCGTGCCCTTCATCCAGGAGGTGCGTCGCTTCGACAAGCGACTGCTCGCCTGGGACGGGGACGTGAGCCAGATTCCAACACTCGGTCGCGAGTTCATCGTCGTCGACACGACAGCGCGCTGGCGCATCGCCGATCCGTTGCAGTTCCTGCGTTCGGTGCGTGACGAGTCCGGCGCGCGCGCACGACTCGACGACATCATCGACTCAGTGGCCCGGGACATCGTCTCCGGCACCGATCTCGAGGAGATCGTGCGCTCGGCGGACTGGTCCGTAGACGTGAGCGAGCTTGCCGCCGAAGAAGTCACTGCGCTGGCTGAGACCGACCTCGAGCGTCCGAAAAAGGGTCGCGCTGTGCTCGAGCAGGACATGTTCGCCGGCGCGTCGCGGCTGATGCCGGAGCTCGGCATCGAGCTGGTCGACGTGCGCATCAAGCGCATCAACTATATCGAGTCGGTGCGCACCCAGGTCGAGACCCGGATGATCTCGGAGCGCCAGAGTATCGCGGCGCGCTTTCGCTCGGAAGGTCAGGGTCGCAGCCAGGAAATTCTCGGCGGCATGGAACGCGACCTGCGCCGCATCCGCTCCGAGGCCGAACGCACCGCGCAGGAGATCCGCGGTACAGCGGATGCCGAAGCGACCAGGATTTACGGCGAGGCGTTCGGCGAGGACCCCGAGTTCTATGCGTTTTTCAAAACGCTGGAGAGCTACGACGCGCTGGGCGACAACATGACACTGATGATCGACGCGGATTCCGAATTCTTCCGCTACCTCGAGTCAACCACCCGCTAATCCACGCACTGAGCTCACTGCTGGCACGACTCTTGCTACCTACATAGTTAAGCGACGCATTCGCGCGGTGGAGGCGCTGTACCACTTCCGCTGCGTCCATTCACATTTCATGCGAAGGTAAACTATGCAAACTCCAATGAAAATTCTACTGACTGCCGGCCTCGGCGCGGCATCCATGTACTACCTCGACCCCTCACGGGGCCGCCAACGCCGTCACCTCGCCCGCGCCCGGATCGAACACGGGAAGGATGCGGTCGCGCACGGCGTCCAGACGGCCACTGACGGCTTCAACACTGCCTCACACCGCGCCCGCGTGGCAGGGCGCCGGGTGAGTCGGCGCAGCGGCCAGTTCATGAAAGGTGCGCGCTCATTCGGTCACGACCTCGGTGAACGGATGGACCAGGTATCGCATGGAGCGCGTGACGCCAGCCATGAAGCACGCGATCGCGCCGCGGGCGCCGCCGCGTCGGTCAGCTCGCTTTTCAATCGGTACCGGCCGGGCAATGGCCACGCGCTGGCAGATATGCGCGATGAGCCAAGCGCCAAATTGAAGTTTATGCTGATCCCGGTCAGCTGGATTGCTACCGTCGGGCTGGGCGCCGCCGCGATGTACTACTTCGATTCGTCGCAGGGCCTTTACCGCCGTACTCGCTTGCGTGATCGCTTTGCGGCCTGGCGGAACAAGGCGAAAGACAAGATTGGCGCCGTCGGTCGCGATAAGTCCGACGATGCCGAGGAAATCACCGATCAGCCGAAGGCTGCCAACGGTTTCGGCGATCACCTGCGACCACAGGCCCGTCCCCAACAGGGCTGAGAAAATGGGGACATTGGCCCTTTACTGAGTAAAGGGTCACTGTCCCTAATTGGCGCTGCGGCGGATCTCTATGTTCCGCGGCAGCGGTGGGTCGAAGGTGCCGTTGCCGTCGATATCCACGAATACCGGGTTCGTCAGTGCATACGGCAATACGCCCGCCGCCTCGCCGTGCGGAGTCGCGCGCCGCTGCACCACGGGAAAAAGATCTTTCGTGCCGCGCAACTCAGCCACTACAAATGCATCCTGTTTCAGGC
>JBGTHC010000113.1:0-10544 GCA_041746375.1 Woeseiaceae bacterium | reverse complement strand
GACGTCTCCCAGCGAATCACTGACGCCGCCGCCGCTCACGATTGCATCGATTTCCCGCTTGGTGCGTACGACATCGGGGTGCTCGGGTCCGTAACGCGAACTGTATTGCAAGTAAAGCTGCCGCAACTCCGCCAAGCGCTGTTCCGCACTGAATATGGGTTCTCCCGTTTCCGAGAAAATCGTGGCGTAGGGATCGAGTGTCGTCAGTTCTGACTGGACCACCTGCTGCTCGGCCCGCAGTTCGCGAAGTTGGTTTTCCGTATCGGCGAGGTCTTTCTCTGTTTGGGTCAACAAGGTCCTGTTGAAGTTCAGTTGCTCCGGCAAGGCAGCACCGTATTCGTCCTTAAACGCTGCAAGCTTTACTTCCATCGCCGAAATTTCATTGGCCAGTCGCTCGGCCTCCTGCTGAAGGAATACCGTGGTCGTGGACGCTCGTTGCGTGCGGGAACGGAGATTTTCATCAAGAAAACGTTGCGTCAGGTCACTCGCGATCTGCTGCGCCTTTTCCGGTACGCCGTAGTGGAAGCCGACAACAAATGCGAATGTCGTCGCGCCTACTCTGCCTCGATCGTCCGTCGTTTCGGCCGTTAGACTCTCGAGGTAGGTAGCCGCAATGAACCTCTCGATTGTCACTTCCATCGGCTCCGACTTGCGTTCCTGCGGATAAAGATCGAACTCCTCGATGATTGCCGTGATCGAGTCTGGTGTCTGCACGCGTTGAGCGACAATCTGAATCTGCTCGTCGACGTAGCTCGTAATAGTCGACGGTACGATGTCATCCGGTATGGCCGGCTGTTCGATCAGAATGGTTGCCTGCGACAGATATACCGGGGGCAGACGGAACGCCAGCACGATGGCAGTCATGAAAATAGCTGCGCCGATGACGACACAAAGCCAGAAGCGGCGACGCAGGAAGTCCAGGGCGTCCTTGAGGGTAAGGGCGTCCGTTGGGGACGAGGTCGTCTGATCTGGAGTGTGGATTGCCATGATAGTGTGTCTCAGACCTATGGCACGACGACGACGTCGCCGCTGTGCAACACAATGTTCTGGTCCAACGAGCTACCCTTTTCAACGGCCTTGTATGCGAAACGAATCGCGCGCTGCGACCCATCGACGTCGCGGCGCAGGACCACAATGTCGTTAAGAGCTGCAAACGGCGTGGTGCCACCTGCCATGCTCAACGCCTGCATAACGTCAACGCGCGGATTGACCACAAATTCGCCAGGGTTATTGACCTGTCCAAGAACGTATACTTTGTTGCCCAGAATGTTCTTGACGGATACCGTGACAATAAGGTCCGGAATGTACTTTTGCAGACTGGCGGAAATTTCCTCGCGGAGGTCGCCAACTGTCTTGCCAGTGGCATCGACTTCGCCAGTTAATGGAAACGAAAACCGTCCATCCGGACGGACCAGCACTTCTCGCTGCAGGTCTTCCTCTTTCCAGACCGAGATTTCCAGAATATCCCCGGGTTGCACGGCGTAGCCGCGACCGGGTGGTTCCTGAGCCGCCAGCGGCGCCGAAGCACCCACCGTCAACAGGAATAACGTTATATATTTCAGGTACTTATGCATAAGTTAAACCAATATTGTCAATATCATGGCACATAGTATGCGAATACCGAAGGACAGACTAGCGAGCGCGTCGCACTGCCTCTATGCGATAAACGACAGCCCATGAGTCTATTCGATTATGCGATCGCTTTTCTGTTAGAAGGTTCACAGACGGCTGCGTGAACCGTGACCGGTGTTCAGAATCTTTTCGAGCGGTATTCCTTGAAAGAGAAGTAAATCTTCCTGGCGAGTTTCGGCCAGGAATTATACCGTCGACTCCTCTTCTTTTGCGCCCAGGTATATCGAAGGAAATCCATCGCACGCCATAGTTTTTTCTGCCACCATTTTGGTTCGTCGTCACCTGAAACGGTCCGCACCTCATAACCCAGCTCACCCAGCATGCGACCGCCGATCTCTTCAAGTCGGCGAACCGTCGCCGAGTCGAAATAATTCGGCCACTTGACCGGGTTCGGGCTGATCGCTCCCAGTTCCCCGCGGGGCAGTTGCTTTCGGTTTGGATTCTGCGGCAGTCGGGATTGCAAGATCTCGTCCGTGAACCTGACCTGCAGAAACCGGCAGAGTCGCTGCATCTGGGCGCGCGGATCCGATGTCAGGTCCTCGTAGCGAACTTCAAGATAGCGGTTGCCGATACCGGCGCCTGCCGCCCGTCCCTCGGCGACCAATTTCTTCCAGCGATACATCACCAGTTCGGGATGCCTTAACTGCCGGCGGCTGATCGAGGCCGCTACTTCTCTGCCGTCGCGGATCATGTGGACAAAGCCGGCATCAGGAAAAACCTCCGCCAAGGTCCGGATATGCTGCACGTGATCGGGCGTCTTCTCACACCAGCGGCGCGTATTTTGCCCAACCGCAAGCGACCCGAAAATCCCGTCGAATACGCCGGCAACGGTACGTGGCTGTGCCAACCAGTTACCAGGAAGCTCAAGCCTGTCCGTGCCTGTAATGCGTCGCAGGACAGGCATCTGATCGAGCGCAAATCTGCCGTATGCGAAAAAATTCTCGTCCACCTCGAGATTTCCGAAGCGTCGCGCCTGTTCGATGATGTAAGGCATCATCAGAGTTTCGTGCGGCACGGCGTAGAGATCCGGATGGCGACCCAGCGAATCCAGCATCATGCTGGTGCCGGAACCGTTCATTCCGACAACAAATACCGGACCGCAGTCATTCATTTAAGTCTCCTCCACAGTCCGTTAAAACCGGCCGCCTAACCGGCCGCGTCGGAGCGGAATCCGGTTATACGACTCAAGACCGATTTGCCCAACAGCAGGATAGCGAAAGGAACTCCCTCCATCAGGTAGCGCCGCGACATGCGGCGAGGTTCTTGCACCAGGCGCATTACCCATTCGCCCCCTGTTCGTCGCAACCACATCGGCGGCCGTTTTAACCGGTCTGCCAGGTAGCTGAAACTGATGCCGACCCCGATCCACCAGGCGCCTGGCAATAATGAGCGGTAACGCTCGATCAGAAATTCCTGCTTCGGCGACCCCAGCGCCACATAAACAATGTCCGGCTGACTGTCTCGCAATCGGCGTTCAATCTCCTGTTGATCGGCAGCACGCTTCTCGAACCCGTGACGCGGGCTGAAGCAGCCCGCCAGCCGCAGTCCCGGATTACGCTCTGTCAGGACTTCGCCAGCCGCCTCGGCAGTGCCTGGATCACCACCCAACAAAAACAGGCTTCGGTCGTCGATCATTGCCTGGCGCGCCAGCGACGAAACGAGGTCCGAGCCGGCGACACGTCCCGGCAAAGGCGTGCCCTGAAGCGAGGACGCCCAGACGATCGGCATTCCATCCGCAACGACCAGATCCGCTTTGCTGATTAACTCTGCATAGTCGCTGCCGCCCTGGCAGCGGCGCAAATGGTCCAGGTTCGCGGTAACGATCCAGCCTCCTTGTCCGTTCCCCAGCTCCAAAAATACGAGAGACACGCATTCCGCCTCTGACACCGCATGAAAAGTGACGCCCGCGATCTGCACCGCGTCGATCGCACACCGTCCCGTCGCTGCAGCCATCATTCTCGCACCTGTCACCGGCATCCGGTCATCGCGAGGAAACTACGTTGCGAATTCTTGCAAGCAGCCCTAGAGGAATCTTGCGGAGTTGTTCCAGTTGCCATCGCTGAAGCTCACGGATGAATACCGGGTCATCGAATCGAGGCTCGCGACGCAGCGCGGCGTAGAAGTAGCTGCCGATGACAATAAGGCCGCCGATGACATAGGGTTTTTCGTGCATGCGAAAAAGGCCGGACGCAATAGCGTAAAACGGGTGATATCCCATGAACCAGATGCCCCGGCCCAGCCGCACCCGTCCTTTCAATACATTCTGGTCCGACGAACCCATCAGCCGATGGTGGATGAGTGTGGCCTCCGGGTCATAAAAAGACAATGTCTTGTAACCATGTATACGGCACCGGTGTATATCGATGCCATCCCAAAGAATCGTTTGGGTGAATCCACCGATTTCCTCAAAGATATCTCGCCGGTACAGCTTGAATTGTCCGGCGACCATCTCGTTCCTGATGTACTCATTGACCAGGCCGCCGTTTTGCGGCCGGAAGACCTTGCCCGACACAGCAGCAAGCTTCGGGTCCTCCTCAAGCTGCTTAAGCATCAACTCGAGGTATCTCGGTGGAAACGACATGTCTCCGTCGAGCTTGGCGATATATTTATAGTCGGCTTTCTGCAAGCGTGCACGGCCGAAGTCGAAAGCAGCGATCACCCCGGAACCCAGTTGACGGAACCCCCGGTCCTCAACACTTATCACGCGGATCCACGGATAACGTTCGGCGTACGACTCGATGAGTTTGCGGGTATCGTCGGTGGATCCGTCATCGACGAAGAGCCACTCCTGCGGCCTTACTGTTTGCGCCACCATCGCATCCAGGGTGAAGCGAACATACGCAGCTTCATTCCGAACCGGAGAGACGACCGCTAGTGGCACCACACGCGTTTCCGGCTCGAATTCCAACGCGCTCTCCGTCCGCGCGGGACTACATTGTGGCATTCTGGGTGTTCGACCGTGCTTCATAAATCTCAATATCGGGGCCGGGTCGAGATTTTGCATCGGCCTCGAAGCTCTTCAGTAACTTCATGTCCTGGTCATCCCGCAGTTCGTCCAGAAAACTGCGGCCAGCCACCCCCATCCTTCGCGAATTCTCGAAGGCTTCAGGCCTGACCACGAAATATTGGACACCCTTTTCCTTGTAGTGGTCGAGGCTCTGCAATTCCGTTCGCTTCACCAGTTCGAGGTCGTAGGTGCGCCCACTCTCAACCTGAAGTACGTATGCCAGATACTTTGCCTTTCCCGGTTCGCGGGTCCTGTAATATTCGATGTTCGCCCGCATATTGCCCGCAGTATCTTGCAACGGCACGGTAAGCCGGGATGGTTCAATCTTGAGTCCCTCGATCATCACTTTCGAACCGTCTGCGACGTTTTCCTCAAACCAGTTCCTGGCTATCGTTCGGGTGTCCGGCTGAGTCAGGAGGTAACCATTAGCTGCCGACCTATACGCGGGGAGCACAATCAAGGCTACCGAGATCGCGACGACAGCCGACTGTTTCATCAAACCAGTTTTCGGCCAGGCAACCTGCAACAGTCTGCCGGCCAACAGGGCCAGCACGACTATAATCGGCAGAATATAGCGGGGATAGTACAGATGGGAGTCGGTACTTGCGAAAACCAGGTAGTTTACGGCAGCGAAGGAAACAAGCATCACGTCGGTCGCCGTGCGCTTCCAGAGGGCGTAGAGGACCCCTGCGAGCGAAACAATCAGCAATGGCCAGCCCATTGAATGGGCAATTACGTTGACATAGTAAATATACAGGTTGGGCGGAATCAAAGAGAGCATCTCCGCGACGTCCTCGTCAACCGGTTCTGAAGCAGATCCGACGCCGAGCAAATGCCACGGTGGCGACAGCCAAAGGCCCGGGTTCGTGATTGCCAGCACAATCGCGAATACGCCCACCGCCAACCAAAGATCTCGCCACAGAAAAAACTGGCGGCCAAGGCCGGCACGCTGTCGCACAAAATAAATATGCGCGACCAGCAAAGGGACCAACAACAGGATTGCCGGCAATTTGGTAGTTGTTGCCAGCGCGGCGAACAGCGCTGCCCATTTGTAATCCGCGGCTTTACCGTCGGTTACCATCCTGACCGCAAACAGCAATGCAGCAGTGACCAGGCACGTCATCGGAACATCGACCGTTATGAAATGCGAATGCTCTACATTCAGAAAGTCGACCGCCAGGAAGGCCGCTGCCAGCACGCCCGCAGCGATTCCGTATGCGCGGGCACCGATCTTGTACGCCAGGAAAACGTTCACGGTGCCGATCACCGCAGTTGTTGCGCGACCGGTCAAGTAGAAAATAGAGGGATCGCGGACGAAATAACGGGCGAAATCCTGTGCAGAGTCGATAATACCCGCCAGTTTTAATGCGACAAAGATCGCTCCGTACTCAATGAAAAGAATGTAGAAATAGCCGCCCTTCCCGGTGCGCTCAAAATTGAAATTGCCGGTGCCGAGCTCCAGCGCTCGAAACACTTCATGGTACTCGTCCGCCCTGTAACTGAACGGCAGCCCGAACCAGATACCCCAGACCCGCAGAAGGAATGCAGCCGCCACAACCAGGGCCATTAAAATGTATATGTGCCGACGTGTCACTGCATGTTTCGCGTTCAATTCGGTCTCCTTACTGCGGTCGAACTTGGCGGAACCATTATACTTGCGCCGGTGGCAGCGATGCACGGTGTCGCATGCTCAATACGAGCGCCGTCACGATGATCGCCAGGTTGCCGGCAACGGTCGCTGCAACGAACGCAGCCAAAGTCCATTCGGGGCTTAACTCCAGAAGGTAAGAAATCCCGAAAGTGCCGAGGCGAGTTATCGACGTCGCTAACTGCAGATTCAGCCAGAATTTTTGCTTCCGTAGCACGACGAACACGGGGTTCGCCGGCGCAGTTACCAGGAGAATGAACAGCCACGGAGAGATTATTTCCAGGTAGCGGCCGGCTTGCGCCCACCGGTCGCCGAGCAGCCAGGCGGACAACGGTTCACCGAAGAACCACAGCACAACCAGCGGAATCACCCCGAGGATTGCAAGCCCGCCGGTCAACATCAGGAACGCAAATGTCAGGCTCCTTCCGCGATTATTGATTTGCGCTGCTTTCTGCAGAAATACGCGGCGAACGGAGGTGGCAACAATGACCGTCGGCACATGACTTAGCCGAGTCGCCATCGAGTAATAGCCGACGACGGCAGGAGCAAACAGCAGACCGAAAAATACTATCGGAAGCTGCTGGGTTGCGGCTGACAAAAGTGCCGCAGGCGCGTTGAGTTTTGGAAAGTCCGCGTACTTAAGGGCAATGCTCCGAAGCTCCGATAACCCGGTGCGCGTAAAAACGGCATTAAATGCTGCCCGGCTTGCGCTCTTCTGTACGGCAAGGCGGCTGAGCTGGCCGAGCATGTGGCCCACGATCAGCCCGAATACTGAAGTGCCGGTCAACAGGCCGAATCCAATTCGCGAGCCTCCGGTAACACCCGTGCCGACCACCATCGATGCCGCGACAACACGAAACTGCTGCTGGCGGTCAAGCCACGCCTCCTGGATCTGAATCATCGTCATCAGCAACACGCCCAGCGGCCAGAACCAAAGCCAGACGCCCAATGACTCCACCAGCGCAAACGAAACGCCCAGCCAGTAGTAAATGGCGATTCCGATCAGCATCGACAAGCAGAGAGCGGCCAGGATGCGATAGGCAAGCGACATCAGAAGGCGCGCTTCGGATTCCTGCTTGGGCAGCACCAACGCGCTTTCGTAGCGAAGGGCACCTACATTCGACACCATGACGCACAAGGAAAGAAATATTGCGGCGACTCCAAAATCTTCCGGAGAGAACAGCCGGGCAATTACCGGCATTGTCAGCAGCGCAATAATGGCGGCAATACCCTTTCCGGACATCATCGTCGCAACAAAACCGACAAACGTCTTGTGTTTTCTCAGGAGGCGTAACAATTGCGTACTCGCTCATTTGCAACGGCAAAGGTTGCCCGACTTTTTCGCTTAAACGAATCGAAGCTGGCGGCGGATTCTGGCAACTTCCAGGGCACGGGTCCAGTCACCTGGCAAAGAACCGTGATGTGCGGCTCATCGCGACGCAACGGAAGGTATAATATTTGCCCCGCAGGAGGTAATCCAGCGACCATGTAGGTCCACCGAATGTTAAACCGGCGCACCGATGATCATCAGCGATAAGCACAAATACGTTTTTGTAGAGCTCCCCAGAACCGGGTCGACCGCTGTCAGTCGTGAACTGCGGGAGCTGTACGACGGCCGGGGGATGCTTCACAAACATGCGACCTACGGAGAGTTCTTGAGCGCAGCGACAGACATCCAGAAGGACTACTTTGCGTTCGCCGGCGTCCGTAATCCTCTCGATGACGCTGTTAGCCTGTATTTCAAGTTAACGAACGATCATAAGCAGGCTTACTCCAGCCTCAAGAACGCCGGGTGGTTCACTCGCCTGACCTATAACTTTCGATGGCGTCAGTTTCACTTCGCACAGAATGAGGAGGCCGGATTCTCGCAATTCTTCCTTAAATTCTATCGCTGGCCTTATGACAACTGGAGTTGCGTTTCTCATCCTCACCTTGACTGCATAATGCGTTTCGAACGGCTTGCAGAAGACTTCGCGCGCGCCGTGTCCGGTTTCGGGGTAACGCCATCGAGAACCTTGCCCGTTCAGAACAAGACCGCCGCGCGACACATGCATTTCTCCGCCTACTATGACGCGGCGTCAATTGCCCGTGCGAAACGGGTATTCGGCGTGTATATGGAAAAGTGGGGTTATGCTTTCCCGAGCGAGTGGGGATCGGACGGAATCCCCCCAAGCTGGTGGAATCGGCAGACACACCGTTTCCTGAACGTATTCCGCCGCCTGTACTGGACGCATATACGGCCAGCGATCTATTCGCGGACGGTGCGCGAACGCCGTGCCCGACGTAAAGCCAGCTCACCTGCTAAATGACTAACAAATTGCGCTTGATTGCCGGATCGGGCCGGAGCGGTACGACCTGGGTACTGGATGCCATTGCCGACGCCAACCGGCTGCGACCGGTGTTCGAGCCGCTGCACCCGGGTACTTCGGAAATCGCGCGCGAGTTTGGTTACGCCTATTTGACACGCGGGGCAGGTGAAGAGGTTTTAAAGGCCTTCTTGACGGCCATAACCTATTATGGACAGCGGTCCTTGTGGACCAGCTACCGTATCCGACCTGTTGTCTTACGCTTGTCGCTGAACCACCTGCGATCCCTCACCGAAATAAATGGTCTGTTGCGGAAGTGGCGTTTGCTCGCGCAACGGCACTTTCGCTATCGCGAACAGGAACGCAGGGAAGCCGTGATTGTGAAATGCATCCGTGCCAACCTGTTGCTCGATTGGGTCCACGCCAATTTTGTTGATGCTCGAATAATTCTTTTAATGCGTCACCCCGGCGCTGTCGTTGAATCACAGCTACGGTTCCCCGACCATTGGGATCCCTATCGGCTGCTTGCAAGGTATCGAAACGACGAAGCCCTGATGGACGGCCCGCTGCGTGAACAGGCCACACTCCTGAATCAGGACTTCAGCCCGTCTCAGGCGCTGACTGCGATCTGGTGCATCGAAAATCTGATTCCGGCAACCCAAGCGGCCGCAAATCGATACCAGATCGTGTTTTACGAGGAGCTGATTGAACAACCCGAGACGGAGTGGCAGCGTATCGCAGTCGGTCTCGACCTGACGGCCGTCCCTGCAGCAGACGTCTTGGAGCGGCCGTCTCAACAGTCGTCCGTTCGCCTGCAGAATCAGGCCAACAACGGCGACAGCTATTCCGTAAGTTACGCGAACTGGCGCAAGCGCCTCAAGGCTGAAGACCGGCGCGACATTGCCGCCGTTCTCGATGCCTTCCGCGTCGACTTTTATACGGTCTCCGCGAACCGTCCGAATGTGGATTTATTTGCGAAGAAGTTCCTCTCAAACTGATTCTGCACTTTGCGGGTCGTTCACAATCCAGCGGATCGAAAATTAGGTTGTCACTACGCATCGGCCGCAGGAATCCAGCTACCGACCGGTTCGCCGTTCAGCACAGATTTAAGTATCCCCGGCCGGCGCCCAGGCGCGATGACTACGTGACAACCCTTGCTGCGCGCCGTGTTGGCCGCTCGCAACTTGGTCCCCATCCCGCCACGGCCGCCCTCCGCTGCCTGATAATCGGCCGCCACACCCGCTGGCTCGTTGACGATGTCCAGCAGCCTGGCGTCTGGATTCTGGCGAGGATCCTTGTCGTAAACCCCGTCGACACTGGTCAGCATGATAAGGAGTTCGGCGCCGAGGTGAGTAGCAACCAGCGCGGACAGTTCATCGTTGTCCCCGAACGAAAATTGGTCACGCGTCAGGACGAGCTCGTCGGTGGCGACGACGTCGTTTTCGTTCAAAATCGGCAGTACTCGCAACGTCAGCAGGGCCCCGAGAGCGCGACGCAGGTTGCGCAGCCGGTCGGGCTGGCGGAAATCCTGCTGGGTAAGAAGTATTTGCCCCACTACGATGTTCTTGTGGGCTAACGCCTGCTGGTAAAGGTTAACCAGCCTCGACTGTCCGACAGCCGCAAATGCCTGCCTGTCTGCAAGGTCGGTGGGTATAGTTGCAGCAGCAAGTGCTTCACGCCCCAGCCCGACCGCCCCGGAAGAAACCAGCAGCACTTCGCGGGCCTGTTTGTGCACGCCGGCCAGTTCCTCGACCAGACTGAAAAGTCGACCAAGCGCCAACGTGCCGTCATCATGGGTGAGCACACGCGTGCCGATTTTGAGTACGATACGGCGCACGGCGCGGAGGCAATTGCGATCCTGTGTCATGCCGGCATGTTAGCTTTCCGCAACGACGGCGGGAAGTCCGGTCGCATGGTTGATCGGAAACGGCCGGGATGTGAGCAAGCTCAC
>JBGTHC010000112.1:0-46856 GCA_041746375.1 Woeseiaceae bacterium | reverse complement strand
GTAAACCAGTAAACCAGTAATCAGGAGTCGAGTTGGTCTACAGTCGCTGGTTGATCGTGTCGCTGGCCTTGGCAGCAATTGCCATGCAGGGACAGTTGTGGCTGTCCGACGACGGTTATCGAAAGACGCGCAATTTGCGTCTCGCCGTGGTCGATCAGCGTAGCCAGAACGATGAGCTACGCAGTCGCAACTCGGCACTTGAAGCCGAAGTCATCAATCTCAAACAAGGCCATGACGCCGCCGAGGAACGCGCACGCACAGACCTCGGAATGATCGGCGCGTCGGAAACGTTCTACCAGGTGGTGCCGGGCGAGGCGAACTGAAGCGCCTCTGGTCGTTGCGCCTCGTGATAGCCCCTGGTCGTTGCACTGAACGCCGCTGTCGGCACCCCCTTGCCTGATTGGCAGCGCGCGCACGGTACGCCTGGCGCACGCGGCGACTTGCGTTGCTCGCCGCAGGACTTTCAGGTTGACGAGGAACTCGGCTTCGAACCCGACGGTGAGGGCGAGCACGATTACCTGTGGCTGGAGAAAACGGGAGCCAATACGGCGTGGGTCGCGGAGCGTCTCGCCGATTTCGCCGGCATCCACGTCCGGGATGTCGGTTACGCCGGAATGAAAGATCGACATGCCGTAACGCGCCAGTGGTTCAGTGTTCGGCGACCGGCAGGTGCGCCGGCCGACTGGTCCCGATTCCGGTTGGACGGCGTGCAGATCCATAGGTCCACACGCAATAGCCGCAAACTTCGGCATGGTGCACACCGTGGTAACCGCTTCCGCATCGTCGTGCGAAACATTGATTCGCCCGCTCACTATATCGACGCGCGCCTGTCCACAGTGGCGGACCAGGGCGTGCCGAATTACTTCGGCGAGCAGCGCTTCGGACGTGGCGCGAGCAACCTGCAGCTTGCCGAGCGCCTTTTCGGCGGTGGGCGCCTGTCGCGCTCGCGTCGTGGGCTGGCGCTTTCCGCGGCTCGTGCGCTGATATTTAACACCCTACTCGAATCGCGGGTCGTCAACGGCACGTGGAATCAGCTCGTGCCCGGCGAATGTGCCAACCTGGATGGGAGTGGCAGCGTATTCGCCGTCTCGGAGGTCGACGCCGAGCTGTGCGAGCGCCTCCAGACATTGGATATCCACCCGACGGGCCCGTTGTGGGGCAAGAGCGATCCGCGATCGAGCGACGCACTGTCCCTGCACGAGAATTCGGTTGCCTCGCAGTTCGACTCATATGCACGTGGACTGGAGCGGCACGGCGTGGAGTCGGCGCGACGCGCGTTGCGCCTGGCCGTGCGGGAACTGAAGTGGGAGACCGGCGAGCGAACCTTGACGGTTGAATTTCTGTTGAGCAGCGGCGCTTTCGCCACGTCCGTGCTGCGGGAGCTGGTGTTTTACCGCGACGTGACCGCCTGACCGGCACGCTCAGGCATTACGGCGCAACAGGACGTACACGGCGCCGGTTCCGCCGTCGGACGGGCGCGCTGAAACGAAGGCCAACACCGGTTCTAAGTGTCGCAGCCACTGGTCGATCGCGCGTTTGAGTACCGGCCCGTGTTGCCCGGAACCGTGTCCCTTTCCATGCACGATACGCACACAGGTGAGGCGCCGGTGCAAAGCTTCGGCGAAAAAGTCTTGTAGCGCAGATTGCGCTTCCGCGCTGGTCATACCGTGCAGGTCGATGGCCGCCTGCACGCTGTAGCCGCCCCTCGCGAGGCGCCGCATTGCGTGGCGGCTCACCGACGGATGCTGGTAGCGGAGGCTGTTCCCAACCATGGATTCGCCGGTCTGGATATCAAATTTGAGGCTTTCTCGCGCGATGGCTCGGTGTTCCTCGCGTGTGAACCGCGCTTTGGGCCGGGCAGGGCGCGTTGGCGGCGGCACTGTGTCCCTATGCAGGGGCTTCGCGTCGGCCATCAGTCGACGAAAAAGCCCTGCCTCGTCATCGCCGGAGGTTTCGGCGTCACCCTTTCTTCGTGGCATGCAGCCTGGCTCCTGACGATGTGCGGCGATCGGGCAAGTGCCTACGGGCCCTGGCGCCATCCCGGCAAATAGTATCAGTGCCGGAGTATCGCGGTATCGCGCCGCGACATTGAAGTATAGTGTGCGCCGCATTTTTGGTGGCCGGTGGCAGCTACAATGCAGGCGCACCGATATACCGCAATAGCAGAGGACTGCATTGAAAATTCTCGTAAGTAACGATGACGGCTACCTTGCCACCGGTATCAACGCGCTGGCCAATGCCTTGTCCGAAATTGCCGAAATTGTCGTGGTCGCGCCTGATCGCAACCACAGCGGCGCCAGCAATTCACTCACCCTGCATGCACCGCTGCGCATCCACAAAGTGCGCGACGACCACTATTTCGTGAATGGCACACCGTCCGACTGTGTGCACCTCGCACTGTCGGGATTTCTCGAGTTCGACCCGGATATCGTTGTGTCCGGCATCAATCACGGTGCCAACCTCGGCGACGACGTCATTTACTCGGGCACGGTTGCTGCGGCAATGGAGGGACGATTTCTGGGCTTTCCTGCCATTGCCGTGTCGCTGGTCGGGCCGCACGCCACGCATTTCGATACCGCGGCACGAGTTGCCTGCGACCTGATAGAGCGCCTGCAACGTTCGCCGTTACCGAACGACGTCATGCTCAACGTCAACGTTCCGGATCGCCCCTACGACAAGCTGAACGGCGTGCGAGCTGCCCGGCTAGGCTTTCGGCACCGTGCCGAGCCAATGATCCGCTCAAGCGATCCGTACGGTCGCAACATTTACTGGATCGGACCTGCCGGGCCGGGACAGGACGCGGGCGAGGGCACCGATTTTGCTGCTCTGGATGACGGTGCCGTCGCCGTCACGCCGCTCACGGTCGACCTGACCCGGCACGAGTCGCTGCCGCGCAGCGACGACTGGCTGCGCGCCTGATGGTGCACCATCCCGGCCTGCGGGGCATTGGCATGACCTCGGCGCGGACCCGCGACCGACTGGTCCAGCGGCTCGCAGAGCAGGGTATCCGCAACTCGCGCGTGCTGGAGCAGATACGGAACGTGCCACGGCACCTGTTCGTCGACGAGGCCCTGTCCAGCCGCGCCTACGAAGATACCGCGCTGCCCATCGGTCTCGGCCAGACCATCAGCCAGCCGTACGTTGTGGCACGTATGACGGAGTCCCTGCTCGAGGGGGCGGACAGCCGGCTACGGGTATTGGAGATTGGCACCGGCTGCGGCTACCAGACGGCCGTTCTCGCACCGCTGGTTAAGGAAATTTTCACGGTCGAGCGAATCCCGGAGCTTTTGCGAAAGAGTCGGCAGCGCTTGCGGGATCTCGACATTTACAATGTGCGTTTTCGGCTGGGTGACGGCTGGCAGGGCTGGAACAAGTACGGTCCCTATGACGGCATCGTCGTGGCGGCGGCCGCGAGCGAACTGCCGCCGATGCTGCTGGAGCAGCTGGCGCCCGGCGGGTGTCTCGTCATGCCGGTGGGACCCAGCGGGCGGCAAAGCCTAACGCGAATTACGCGCCTGCCGGACCGGTTCGAGCAGGAATCGCTCGGCGCAGTCAGCTTTGTGCCTTTGGTTCAGGGAAAGTAGGTATTTTAATCAAGGAGAGTTTGTTGTTTCGTAATCGTATTTCTAGTTCACGTTGCGGGCAGTTGGACCCGGGGGGCGTCTGACGATGCGCCTGTTCGGAGCCCTTTACGATCGGGTCCTCGGCTGGTCGCGGCACCGGCACGCGGAGCGCTACCTCGGCGCCCTCTCGTTTGCCGAGTCCTCCTTCTTTCCTATTCCGCCCGACGTAATGCTCGCGCCGATGTGCCTGGCCGATCGCGCACGCGCCTGGCGCTTCGCCACGATTACCACTGTAACGTCACTGGCAGGGGGCATCGCAGGCTACATCATTGGTATGTTCCTGTTCGAACTGATCGAGCCGTGGCTGCAGACCTCGCACTACTGGTCCGCCTATGTGCAGGCGCGCGACTGGTTTGATCGGTGGGGCGTGTGGGCCGTGCTGATCGCGGGTTTTTCGCCCATTCCCTACAAGATATTTACCATTGCGGCCGGCGCGACACTGCTTAATTTTCCCGGCTTCGTCATCGCCTCACTGGTGGGTCGAGGTGCACGATTTTTTCTCGTGGCCGGACTCATCGTAGCCGGCGGCGAACGCATGGCCGAACTCCTGCCACGCTACGTCGAACGCCTCGGCTGGGCCGTCGTGGTACTCGCGGTTCTTATTATCGGCTTTTTCATGTTGAGGGGATGACAGCAGCCGCGACAGACACTCCCCGTCGGTGGCCCGCCGCCGAGGCCGCGGCGGGTGGCTGCCGGATTGTGCTGCTCTTGCTTACGTTGTGGCTTGCCGTGTTGCTGGCAGGCTGCGGCCCGGCCACCCGCTGGCAGCATACGAGCCAGGAGACCCACGTGGTGCGCTCCGGTGAAACCCTGTTCAAGATCGCCTGGCGCTACGGTCGCGATCACCGCGATCTGGCGCGCTGGAACGGACTGGGGGATGGCTCGCTGATTTATCCGGGCCAGGTCATCAGGCTCAATGGTCCGCCGCAAACAGGATCGCGTGCAGCGAACCCCGGGAGTTCCCCCACCGGGCAGGCCGCAGGCTCGCCGAGGACGGCTCCGGCAACTGCCCCCTTGCCGAGCCTGCCGACCGAACCGCCGCCACCCTGGGAATGGCCGGCCTCCGGAGGCGTGGCCGTCGAATTCGGTCAACGGCCGGGTACCGGCACCGGCATTCTCATCGCCGGCGCGGTGGGACAGCCGGTGCGCGCCGCCGCAACCGGCCGCGTGGTTTACTCCGGCAGCGGCCTGATCGGCTATGGACAGCTCATTATTCTGCGACACAACGACACCTATCTCAGTGCCTACGGGCACAACGCGTCGTTACTGGTGCGGGAAGGCGACGCTGTGCGAAAAGGCCAACCCATAGCGACGATGGGCGAGGGGCCCGGGCGTGCGCCGCGCCTGCATTTCGAGATCCGGCAAAACGGCCAGCCTGTCGATCCCCGGCAGTACTTGCCCAGGCGTTAACCCGGATATCTCACCGATTTCGCGGTTTCTCGCTTGCCCTTTGTCCGCACAACGAATTTTCCTCACTCGGAAATACACTCGGGTATTACGCTCAATCGGAAAATCCGTTGTACGAACAAATGGCTGCCCGAGATTTCCACGAATCGGTGAGATTTCCGGGTTAAGCCGACATCATCAGTACCGCTGCCACCCGGCGCCCTTCGTTCAGCAGTATGTTGAACGTGCGACAAGCGGCGGGTGTGTCCATTGTTTCGAAACCGATACCCCGGCGTGCCAGGGCAAAGGTAAGTTCACGCGGCGCAAAAGCGGCTTGCCAGCCGGTTCCCAGTACGATGATTTCCGGATGCGATTCGATGACCGACGCGAAATCGCTCTCCCGCAAATGCGAGACATCACCGCCCGTCCAGCGGCGGATCTCCTGATCTGCGGTCAACAGCACGTGCTGATGGACAGTGCTATTGCCGATCACAAGTTCGCCGCGTGTTACCTTGCGAACCGTCAGCGGAGAAACCTGGTCTCGTGAAACTTTCATTACAAGCATCATACAAACTTGTGCTTTCAATTCAATAACCGCCAGGAACAATGGCGGCACTTCATTCACGACTACAAGGCGATTGGCTTCAGGCAATGTTGAACAGAGCGCATGCCATTGTGGTTCTGCCGGCGGTTCGGGACGGCCGGATTACCGACGCGGGCATTCGCCGCTGGCTGTCTAAAGCAGACCTGCGCATCGACAACGTCCGCATTGAACCGCTGGCGCGGGTGCTAACCGTGCTGGACCTGACGCCTGTCACGAACGCCCTGGCCGCCTTACGGTTATGGGGTCAGACAGGTCAGCGGCCCGGCGGCTGGCAATGCGGAGCGGACCCTGTTTATCTCGAAGCGCGCCTGGATCACTTGTGCGTGCATGCGTTGCAGGATGTGAGCACGCCGGAGACCGAGGACTTGTTCCGCTATCTGCAGGCCACCCTGGCTGCCGATGGATCGTATGCCTTTCACCAGGTTGATTCGTCAGGCTACTTGCGGCGTGAGGAAGCGATGGCGACGATGCAGGTGTCCGCAACAGCCGCTCACGGGCACTCGCCGGATGCGTACCGGCTCGAAGGTCCGGCGCCGGCGTTACACGATGCACTGCAAAGCGAATTGCAAATGTGCCTGCACGAATGCGACTTCAATCGACAGCGCGCGACGGGCGGGCAGTTGCCCGTCAACTCACTGTGGTTCTGGGGCGGCGGCGTGGCGCCTGGACGGCGGACGCAGGCGCTGCCGCGCCTGTTCTGCGACGAGCCATTGTTCACCGGGTTCTGGTTGGGATCGGACCAGGCGACCCATCGCTGGCCCGGCAGC
Organism: Woeseiaceae bacterium; assembly: GCA_041746375.1. Lineage (GTDB taxonomy): Bacteria > Pseudomonadota > Gammaproteobacteria > Steroidobacterales > Woeseiaceae > IDS-8. The sequence continues at coordinate 40,476 of JBGTHC010000112.1, read as the reverse complement.
CTCGCGGCTTGCGTAGCGGGAGCCGACAGTTTCGTTGCGGTAACGCCTTGCGGCGACAACGCTGCCGAAGCAGCAGAATCCTACCTGGACGAATTGCGCATGCACCTGGCACGCGGCCGCATCGCGCGGCTGACTATGCTCTTTCGTGATGGGCTGCAGGCGGAGATGCGTGGTCGCGACCGCTTGCGTATTTGGCGTCGCAGCGCGGCACATCTGGCTCCGGGCGGCAACTGATGACACCGATTCGTAACCGTCCACTCAAATTGCGTGACCCTGGGGGCAAAGCGCAGCCGGACGGGCTTGCAGTAGTTGATCCGTTGCTCGCTCGCCTGTACGCAGCGCGAGGTGTCACGACCCGGGACGAACTGGTGCTGGATCTCAAAGGCATGCTTCCCGTCGGTTCATTGCACGGCGTATACCCGGCCGTCCAGCTACTCCTGAAACACCGTGGGCAGCGCATCGTTGTAATTGGCGATTTCGATGCGGACGGTGCGACCAGCAGCGCGCTGGTTGTTCGCTGCCTGCGGGATTTCGGTTTTGCAAATATCGACTACCTGGTGCCGAACCGGTTTGAGTACGGCTACGGACTCAGCGCCGAAATCGTGCGCGTGGCAGCGCAATCCTCGCCGGCGCTGCTGGTTACCGTAGATAACGGAATTTCCAGCGTGGATGGCGTCGCGGTAGCCACCGCTTTGGGCATCGAGGTCCTCATTACCGACCATCACTTGCCCGGCAGCCGGTTGCCCGACGCCCAGGCTATCGTGAACCCGAACGCGCAGACGACATCGGGTGCGCGAGACGCTGCCGGCTCGAGCCTTGCGGGCGTCGGCGTGGCGTTCTACCTGATGGCGGCACTCGGCAAAACCTTGCAGGACAGCGGTCATTCCGGCGCGGCAAAGATTCCGGCTCGCTACCTGGATCTCGTAGCACTCGGCACGGTAGCCGACGTTGTGCCGCTCGATCACACCAATCGCATCCTCGTTGCCCAGGGCCTGCAGCGAATTCGTTCGCGACAGTGCGTGCCGGGCATCCTGGCCTTGTTGTCGTTGGCGGGTCGCGATCCCTCGCGCACAGTGAGCATGGACCTGGGATTCGCAGTCGGTCCGCGTTTGAATGCGGCGGGACGCCTGGACGATATGTCGGTCGGCATCGAGTGTCTCCTCGCTGACGATCCTGCAAGCGCCGGCCGGTTGGCGGCCGTCCTCGACGGCATCAACAACGACCGGCGTGAGATCGAATCCGGCATGCGTGAACAGGCATTTGCATTTGTCGACGCGATGTCCGAACGCGGGCTGCCGGCATGCGTATGTGTTTTTGATCGCAGCTGGCACCAGGGCGTTGTCGGTCTGATTGCCGCACGCGTAAGGGAGCGTTGTCACCGACCGGTAATTGCTTTTGCGCGCGACGATAGCGGGCAGTTCCTGAAGGGTTCGGCGCGTTCGATACCCGGGGTCCACATCCGGGATTTGCTTGAGGCGGTGGCGACAGCGAGACCGGGTATTGTCGACAAGTTTGGCGGGCACGCGATGGCGGCCGGCCTGTCGCTCAAGGAACAGGAATTCCAAAAGTTCTCGAGTGCGGCCGCGGAACAATTGACACGACTGTATCCGCGGGCTGACTTCAGCGGTGCCCTGGTGACTGACGGCGAATTGCCGGCCGCAAGCCTGAACCTGTCCGTGGCACGTCTGCTGCGTGACGGCGGTCCGTGGGGTGCCGGCTTCCCGGAACCCGTCTGGCAGGGTGTTTTTGCAGTGCTCGAACAGAGAACGGTGGGGGAACGGCATCTGAAAATGCGCGTACGGCCACTTGCAGGCTCGTCGGAGCTGGACGCGATAGCGTTCAACCAGGCCGGTCCGGTGTTTCGTGGCTCAGTGCGCCTTGCCTACCGTCTCGACGTCAACGAATGGCGAGGCGTCGAGTCGCCGCAACTGCTCGTCGAACAGATTACGAGCCTCGAACAGGCCTGAAGTGCGGTTGTAAAGTTCCGCACTGCGTCGTGGTAACATGCCGCGTTTTTCGGTCCAGGCGTGTAACGCACGCCGCGACACACGCGGCAATCAGCGACCTTGATCGTTCCTGAGCCGCAGTGCCGGCTTTACCAGTAAGGGCGAGAAGATGGACAGCAACCAGGTCATATTGCAGATCGCGGATCTCATCGAGCGCACCAGTGCGTTGAGGAGGTATCTTTGACTACGAACAAAAATCGGAGCGACTGACCGAGGTCAATCGGGAACTCGAACAGCCGGACGTCTGGGAGAAGCCGGAGCGGGCGCAATCACTTGGCCAGGAGCGCGCCGGACTGGAAAAAATCGTTTTGATGCTTGATCGCCTGACCAGTGGCCTGGCAGATGCCGGGGAGCTGTTCGACATGGCGCGCGAAGAGCAGGACGAGACAACAATGAAAGTGCTGGCGACTGATGTGGCGTCGTGGGAAAAGCGCGTCGAGGAACTCGAGTTCCGGCGCATGTTCAGCGGTGAACTCGATATCGCCAATGCCTTCCTGGACATTCAGTCCGGGGCCGGAGGTACCGAAGCCCAGGACTGGGCCGAGATGATGCTGCGCATGTACTTGCGGTGGGCAGAGGCGCACGAGTTCGACGCCGAGGTAATCGCGGTATCGGCTGGCGAAGTGGCCGGAATCAAGAGCGCTACCATCAAAATTGTCGGCGAGTACGCGTACGGCTGGTTGCGCACGGAAACCGGCGTGCACCGGCTGGTGCGCAAGTCACCGTTCGATTCCGGAAATCGCCGGCACACTTCATTCGCCTCGGTCTTCGTAGCGCCGGAAGTCGACGATGAAATCGATATCGACATCAATCCGGCCGATTTGCGCATCGATGTTTTTCGCGCGAGCGGTGCGGGTGGTCAGCATGTCAATCGAACGGAATCCGCTGTTCGCATTACGCATCTGCCGACGGATACTGTCGTGCAATGCCAGAACGATCGTTCGCAGCACAAGAACAAAGCGACAGCCATGTCGCAGCTCAAGGCGAAGCTGTACGAACTCGAATTGCAGAATCGTCGGGCCAAGGCGGCGGAGGTCGAGGACAGCAAGGCCGACGTCGGCTGGGGAAGTCAGATAAGATCGTATGTGCTCGATCAAAGCCGCATCAAGGACCTGCGTACGGGTGTGGAAACCGGCAACACCCAGGCGGTACTCGATGGCGATCTCGATCGATTCATAGAAGCCAGCCTGAAGCAGGGCCTGTAAGGCAAAGGAAACATTGTTGACGTGAACATTGCTGACCCGAACAAGGAACGACCACCGGAAGAAAACGCATTGATCGCTGAGCGGCGACGCAAACTGGCGGATCATCGCAAGACCGGCGACGCGTTCCCGAATGATTTTCGGCGCAATGCCCTGGCAGACGAATTGCACCGCACCTTCGGCGGGCACGACGATGCGGCGCTGTCCGCAGAGTCTCCCGACGTGCGAGTCGCCGGGCGCATGATGGTCAAGCGGTTCATGGGCAAGGCGAGTTTCATCAAGTTGCAGGATCGAACCGGCCAGATCCAGGTACGCCTGGAGCGCGATCGCCTGCCAGACGGCCTCTACCCGGATTTCAAGAAATGGGACGTTGGCGACATCGTTGCCGCCGCGGGCAAACTGTTCCGTACGCAAACCGGCGAGTTGACGGTTATGGCCGACGAATTGCGCTTGCTTACCAAGTCCTTGCGACCGTTACCGGAAAAATTTCATGGCCTTGCGGACCAGGAAATCCGTTATCGGCAGCGATACGTCGACCTGATCATGAATGAGCACAGTCGGGAGGTGTTCCGGACACGTGCGCGCATCGTCGCGTACATTCGCGCCTTCCTCGAGTCGCAGGATTTTCTCGAAGTGGAAACGCCCATGATGCAAACCATTCCTGGCGGCGCTATCGCGCGCCCGTTCGCCACGCATCACAATGCTCTCGATATGCCGCTCTATTTGCGCGTCGCGCCGGAGTTGTTCCTGAAGCGCCTTGTCGTCGGCGGCTTCGAGCGCGTCTACGAGATCAACCGCAACTTCCGCAATGAGGGCGTATCGACACAGCACAATCCCGAATTCACGATGCTCGAACTCTACCGGGCGTACGCGGACTACGGCGATCTGATGGAAATGATCGAGGCGTTGCTGAAAGGCATGAGCCAGGCGGTACTCGGTGACACCAAAGTGCACTATCAGGGCGAGACCATCGATTTCTCGAAGCCGTTTGCAAGAATACCGGTGGAACAGGCGATCGTAACGTTTAATCCGGAGTTGGATGCCGCGCGCATACGCGATCGCGATTACTTGATGTCGTACACCGGCACGGTGGGTGGCGATGTAACGGGTGATCCGGGCGCCGGCAAATTGCAGATGGAGATTTTCGACAAGACCTGTGAGGCGCAATTACGTGACCCCACCTTCGTTACGGCTTACCCGACTGAAGTCTCGCCGCTGTCACGTCGCAACGACGCCGATCCTTTTATCACTGACCGTTTCGAGCTGTTCATTGCCGGTCGGGAAATTGCCAATGGCTTTTCCGAGCTGAACGATGCAGAGGACCAGGCAGAGCGCTTTCAGGCCCAGGTCGCGAGCCGCAAGGCCGGCGACGACGAGGCCATGATCTTCGACTCCGATTACATTCGGGCGCTCGAATACGGCATGCCACCAACAGCCGGACTGGGCGTCGGTATCGATCGGCTGGTCATGCTGTTCACCGATTCGGCGTCCATCCGGGACGTATTGCTGTTTCCGCATATGCGACCGGAGGTCGTCGATTGACGAGCGCGGCCTGCGAGGCCCGGCCTGCGAGGCCCGGCCTGCGAGGCCCGGCCGTCCCAATGGACAGAATGCCTGCGTTAACAGGTAAACGGCCTGCGGAACGTTGGCAGTGCGACGGGGTTCGCGTCTCGCGTGCCGATCCGCAGTGTCTTGTTGCAGAGGTCCACGGGCACGATGGCCAGCACCTCCCTGCCGCTGACGTCGACAATCTCGCCGACGTCCTGGTCGTTGTGCGCGAGTTTGTCACCGATCGTGGCGCTGCCTGCAGCAAGTTGGTAGTGAAACAGCCGGCGCTTGGCTTTGCCGAGGTGCTCGGTTCTGGCCACGACTTCCTGCCCGGTGTAACAACCTTTCGCAAAACTGATTGCCCCGACGAGATCGAGATTCAGCATGTGCGGGGTATATCGTTCGCTTGTTTCTTCCGCGATGGTCGGGATGCCGGCTGTAATTAATGCCGCCCGCCACTCGCTGTCGTCAAGTGCTTGCCGGAAACTGAGTCGGCTGCTGCGGAAAGCTTGTGCCGGGCCGAAAATCTCAATGCAGCGCGTCGTGCCGCCGGGATCGAAAGTGACAAGCTGGTTTTTCCGAAGGACCGCCGAGTCGTCAACGTCGGGCAGAAGCCCTGCTGTATCGAGAATGGCAAGATCGGCCTCGGCGGCAATCGCCGTTGCCTGCCACTCCGCCGCGGAGTTCTCGAATTGGACCTTGGCGCGCAAACGGAACAGCTCGAGTCGGCGGACAACTGCTTCCGACATCGAACGTGGCACGATCAGTCCAATCGCGTCGTCCATCGCTAAGAGGCGCATCACACAGATTACCCGACCCTTTGCATTGCACCACGCAGCAAAAAGCAGCGGCACCTGTGCGAGTTTTCGGACGTCCTGGGTGAGCTGGCCCTGCAAAAACGCTTCGGCGTCGGTGTCGCTTACTCTGATAATTGCAAAAAGTTCGTTCATATCGCAGCCAGGGTTGTTGGATTCCGTGCCAACTGCGGTGCTGTAACCTGCAGAGGACGACACAGTCTGGCATACTCACGCCATGCCTGACGAACCGAACCACCGCTCATTATCCAACCCGACATCCAGCTCTGGATCCAGCGATGCCGACGCCAATTCTGCAGGTGCCGATAGCACGGTCGGCCCGCTGGTTGAGGCGACGCTGCCGGGTGCCGCCGGCGAGTCGCAAGTCGGCCGGGCGCCGCGACGCCATCCGGACCCTACCCGTTACGGCGACTGGGAGAAAGGCGGCCGGTGCATCGATTTCTGACAGGCGAGGGAAGAACAGCACGGTTCCCCGGGTGTGACCAGGAAAATCCAGACTATGCGTAATGCAGGACGGCCGTTGTCGCCGCATTTGTCGATATACCGATGGCCGATCACGATGACCCTTTCGATTCTGCATCGAGTCACGGGTGTATTGCTGTCATTCGGCTTGGTATTGCTGGTCGCCTGGCTCGTGGTGACGGCAGACGGCGCGGACGCATACCAGTCACTAGCCAATGGTTTGCAGTCGGTATTCGGCCGGATTCTCCTTGCGGCGTGGAGTTTTGCATTTTTTTATCACCTCGCAAACGGGGTTCGTCACTTCGCGTGGGATCTTGGCTATGGCTTTGAAAAGAGCCAGGCGAACGCATCCGGCTGGGCTGTGATCATCAGTACGGTGGTCTTGACGGTCCTGTACTGGCTGGTTCTTTGATGAAGAGTCTGCGCTCACCGCTAAGTCGCGTTCTTGGCAGCGGTTCTGCGAAGGAGGGTACCGGTCATTGGTGGTCACAGCGTGTGTCGGCGGTGGCTTTACTGCTGCTCGGGCTGTGGTTCCTGTGCTCCCTGCAGTTTCTGCCGGAACTGGGGCACGCAACGATCGTCAGTTGGCTGTCACGACCCTGGAATGCGGTGCTTATGATATTGCTGGTGACAACCGTTGCAGTGCATTCGGATCTCGGCGTCCGCGTAGTCATCGAAGACTATATGCACCAACCGTTCGTCAGGACGGTTGCGCTTATCCTTGTGCGCTTCGCGCATGTTCTGGCAGCCGCCGTTGCCGCATTCGCCGTGCTGTCAATTGCGTTCGGAGCGGCGGGATGAGCGACTACGAATTTGTGGAGCACAGCTACGATGTAGTCGTCGTCGGTGCAGGCGGCGCCGGTCTGCGAGCAACCTTCGGCCTCGCTGCCGCGGGCTTCAAAACAGCCTGCGTGACCAAAGTCTTTCCGACCCGCAGCCATACCGTGGCGGCGCAAGGCGGCATCAGCGCGGCCCTCGGCAATATGGGTGCTGACGACTGGCGCTGGCACATGTACGACACGGTCAAAGGGTCTGACTGGCTGGGTGACCAGGACGCCATCGAATATATGTGCAAGGAAGCGCCCGATGCCGTCATCGAACTCGAACATTACGGCGTGCCGTTTTCACGCACCGAGGACGGCCGCATTTATCAACGACCGTTCGGCGGCATGACGACGCATTTCGGCGAGGGCACGGCGCAGCGAACCTGCGCTGCTGCGGATCGCACCGGGCATGCTATGCTGCATACGCTTTATCAGCAGGCGCTGAAGCATAACGCCGAGTTCTGCATCGAGTACTTTGCCATTGACCTGATCATGGAGGACGGCGTCTGCCGCGGCGTCATTGCGATCAATCTGTCAGACGGTCGCGTGCACCGGTTTCGTTCCCACCAGGTGATTCTCGCAACCGGCGGTTACGGTCGCGCCTATTTTTCCTGTACGTCGGCACACACTTGCACCGGGGATGGCAATGCCATGGTCCTGCGCGCCGGACTGCCGCTGCAGGACATGGAGTTCGTGCAGTTTCACCCGACCGGCATATACGGGGCGGGCATGCTCATTACGGAAGGTGTTCGGGGCGAGGGTGGTTATCTCACCAACGCCGATGGCGAACGTTTCATGGAGCGCTACGCTCCGAACGCCAAGGACCTGGCATCCCGCGACGTGGTTAGCCGATCGATGACCATCGAGATACGCGAAGGACGCGGTGTGGGGCCCGAGAAGGACTACATACATCTGCACCTCGAACACCTGGGACCGGAGGTCATTGAGGAGCGCCTGCCCGGTATCGCGGAAACCGCGCGTATCTTTGCCGCAGTGGATGTCACCCGCGCACCGATTCCGGTTCTGCCGACGGTGCATTACAACATGGGAGGTATCCCGGCGAACTACAACGGCGAAGTCGTCACGAGCAGCAATGGCAATTCCGAGAGTGTGGTGCCGGGACTGATGGCGGTCGGCGAAGCGGCGTGTGTATCGGTGCACGGCGCCAACCGACTCGGGTCGAACTCCTTGCTCGACCTGGTCGTATTCGGCCGCGCTGCGGCACAACACTGCGCAACCACAATGCAGCCCGGAGCGCGCCACAAGGCGTTGCGCCAGGATGCCGGCGAAACGGCGGTCGCTCGTCTCGATCGATTGCGGAATGCAAACGGCGCGCGTTCTACGGCAGAAATTCGCCTGGAAATGCAAAAGGTCATGCAGAATCATGCGGCGGTATTTCGCACCGGCGAATCGTTGGCAGAAGGTGCGCGGCATTTACAGAAGACGTTCGCGAGTTTCGCCGATGTGAGGATCACCGACCGGTCCCTGGTCTGGAATACCGACCTTATCGAAACCATGGAGCTCGAAAATTTACTGTTAAATGCGGCAGCCACCATCGAGTCCGCCGGCAATCGCCTGGAAAGTCGCGGGGCGCATGCACGCGAGGATTACCCGCAGCGTGACGACGTCGGTTGGATGAAGCACACCTTGTCCTGGGTGGACGAGTCCGGCCATGTGTCGTTCGATTATCGGCCGGTACACCAGTCGACCCTGACGGACGAAGTTGCCGCCATTCCGCCCAAGGCCCGCACTTACTGATCGCGCTGACCGTTGAGGAGATAAGAATCCGTGGCAGATTTTCGCTTACCCGCCAATTCCCGCATTGCCAAAGGCCGGCATTTTCCAGCGGCAGAAGGGACCCGCAGCGTCCAGCGCTTCGCGGTCTACCGCTATGACCCTGACAGTGGCGAGAATCCGCGCATCGATACCTACGACGTCGATATGGCGGATTGCGGGCCGATGATTCTGGATGCATTGATCAAGATAAAAAATGAGACGGACGCGACGCTGACTTTCCGGCGCTCGTGTCGCGAGGGCATTTGCGGCTCTTGTGCCATGAACATCGACGGCAAGAACACCCTGGCCTGCACGATGACTGCCGACAGCGTGCAGGGTGAGGTGCGAGTCTATCCGTTGCCGCACATGCCGGTGGTCAAGGATCTGGTCCCGGACCTGACGAATTTTTATGCGCAATACGCAGCAATCAAGCCATGGTTGCAGACACGTACACCTGCGCCACCTGACCGTGAGCGTTTGCAGAGCAAAGCCGATCAGGAACTTGTCGACGAACCGTCCGCGTGCATCCTGTGTGCCTGCTGCTCGACCGGCTGCCCAAGTTATTGGTGGAACAGCGACCGGTTTCTCGGACCCGCTACATTGCTGGCAGCCTACCGCTGGCTGGTCGACAGTCGCGACGAGGCTACCGGCGAGCGTCTTGACGCGCTCGAGGATCCGTTCCGGCTGTATCGGTGTCATACCATCATGAATTGCACGCAGACTTGCCCAAAGGGCCTCAACCCGGCCCGCGCGATCGCCGAAACCAAAAAAATGCTGGTCGAACGCCGTTACTGACCCAATCCTGCATTCATGAATGTAGACGGGCCGGCGCACTTGAGATGGCAATGCCGACGCGGCATGCGCGAGCTGGACGAGTTGCTGACCGGCTATCTCGAGACCCGTTTTGCGACCGCAGCGCCTGCGGAACAATGCGCATTTCGTGCACTTTTGGCGCTACCCGACAGTGAGCTGATCGACTATGTCTTAGGCAGTCAAAAGGCTGCCGATCCGGCTCTCTCATATGTCATCCGACAAATTCTTCTGCGAACTGACGACGCATGATTTGTTGCGCAAATGTCTCATAGCCGGTGGGCTGGCAGCCGGGCTTTCCGGTACCGTTCTAATCCTGCTGATGCCGCTGGCCGGTGGCTGGCGACTCGCATTGTGCCTGCTCTGGATGGCGTCGTCGTTGCTGGAGTTACGAGCGCAGTGGCGGGGAATGCGGCGTATAGATCGAATTCGCATACACTCCGGCGGACGTGTAGAGGGGGTCGGGCGAGACGGCGATTGCCAGTCACTCGAGGTCCTGTCCGGCAGTATGGTGCTCGAGCGTTGCGCATGGCTGCGACTGCGTTTCGGAGATGGCCTGTACTACGGTGAGTGGTTGTGGCGCGACGGGGCGCGGGCCGGCGACTGGCGTCGTTTGCAGCTCGTCTGGCGGCAGCGTGCCGCGCTCTTTGGTCGCTCGAGGGTTAGCTGATACCATTCGCTGCAGCGACGTTGCGCCCGTCCAGACGCTGGCGCAGGCAACTGCCTTGCGAACGCGTTCACATTTTTGCGATTTTTTCCCGATTCTCATCCATGAATAACGTCACGAGCCGAGAACTTTCCACAGGTCAGCCGGTCTATCCGGAAGTCGGTGGAATCCGCGACAGGGACCGTGGCGGCTGCCTGTATGGCGAGTGAGCCAACCGACGCCCAACTGGTACGTCGCGTCCAGAAGGGTGACAAAGGTGCATTCGATCTGCTGGTCCTGAAGTACCAGCACAAGATCGTCAATCTGGTTATGCGTTATGTGCGAGACCCGGATCAGGCCCTGGATATTTCCCAGGAGGCTTTCCTCAAGGCTTACAGGGCGTTGCCACGCTTTCGTGGCGACAGTGCGTTCTACACCTGGCTTTACCGGATCGCCGTGAATACCGCCAAGAATTACCTGGCCGCGCAACGCCGTCGACCACTGGACGTCGAGCTGGACCTGCAGGATCCGGAACAGTTCGACCTGCACGCCAAGCTGAAGGAAGTTGATACGCCGGAGGGCGTGGTACTGAGCCGTGAATTGCATGAAACGGTGGAACGTGCCATCCAGTCGCTACCTGACGATTTGCGCACGGCTATTGTATTGCGCGAGCTGGACGGAATGAGTTACGAGGAGATTGCACAGACCATGGATTGTCCTGTCGGTACTGTCCGGTCGCGAATTTTCCGGGCACGGGACGCAATCGGTAAAAAGATTGCCAATTTGGCTGATTGAGATGTCTCGGTGCAGACCGGGTGTTGTTACGAGGGTTTGATAAGGGGGTTCGACCTTGAAGACTCGATCGCGCGGGAACAACCGCAAGCGATCGACCTGCAAGGTTCGACGAGGGGGAAAGTAGATGAACGAAGTACGTATGCGCGGTGATTTATGAACGATGCACTGGGAATGCAGGTTTCTGCTTTTGTGGATGGCGAGCTACCGGAGAACGAGACGGAACTGCTCATGCGGCGCCTCAGCCAGGATCTCGCCTTGCGTGATCTGGCCGCCGACTATATGCGAATAGGGCGATTGCTGCGCCGCGATCGCGAGGTGCCGGGCATTGACGGCTTGCGCGGCCGTATCCAGGCCGCGCTCGGCGAACAGCCGGCCGTTGCCGAGGCAGAGACGCCCGCACGCGCCAATCGACTGATGCGGCCTGTCGCCGGACTCGCCGTTGCGTGTGTCGTGGCAGCCGTCGCAATTCTTGGCTTGCGCCAGGTCGATGCGCCGTCGACAGGCGGTCAGACGGCGGCATTGCAAGCAGGGCCCGAGGCTGCCGTCGCTGCGAATCCGGGCTATACGCAACCGCAGCCGGAGGAAGTTCTGAATAATCGGCCGAGCGAAATGCTTATCCAGTATTATCTAAGTCATGGGGCAACTTCGAGAGACCTCGGCGCCAATGGTATTCTGACGCGACTGGTTACTCTGGAATTACGCGAGGGCGAGCTCGTCGACACGGATCCGGCGACCGGCGTTCTATTGGATGAGAACGAGAATGCTGCAACAGAAGCCCAGTCGCGTTCTGCACAAAACCCGCCAGAGTCCGATCGCTAGTCGATGACGGCCTGCATTGCAAAACTGACGAACAACGGGCGGACCGCAGACGGATGGCCATGGATTGCTACCGCAATCGCCTTCGTGCTGCTCCTGGCTGTCGCGACGTCTGCAGACGCGCGTGATCGTACCAGTCCCGAGGACTGGCTGAATCGCATGTCCAGTGCGGTCGCCAGCATCGATTACGAAGGCACCGTAATACGTCGGCACAACGGGGAAACCCGGGCGCTTAAGGTGGTGCACAAAGTCGTCGATGGGGTGGTGAACGAGAAAGTGATTACCCAGGAGGGGAAGGGCCTCGAAATCATTCGCATCGGCAACGAGGTGCATTGCATCTTGCCAGACAGCAAGTCCGTGCTGGTCGAGCAATGGAATGATCAGAGTACCCTGTTCTCAACGCTGCCGAGCAGCGACGCGCAGTTCGGTGCGTCCTATGACCTGTCGGTCGTGCGCGAGGAGAGGGTGGCCGGCCGGCCGGCCGTATTGGTGGCCGTTCGCCCGCATGACGTTTATCGATTCGGTCACCGCCTATGGCTCGATCGGGAAACGGCTTTTCCGCTGCGTACGGAATTGATCGGCAACGATGGCCAGATGATCGAGCAGTTGAAGTTTGCTGACATCAATCTGGGAGCCGGCGTTGCTGCCGCGTCGCTGGCGCCGTCGATGAGCCTCGATAACTTCACCTGGTATACGGAGCCGCAACGAGTTGCCGCAGCTGAGATCGATAGCGAATGGACGTGCGATGACTTGCCGCCGGGCTTCCGCGTGATCTCGACACGGCACGAACAATTGCCCGGCGCGGACGCTCCGGTTACCCATGTCGTCTACAGTGACGGACTCGCGACGGTATCCGTGTTCATCGCGGAAAAACAGGAAGCCGAAATGGCCCGGCGCACCAGCGTCGGCGTCTCCAATTCCTACAGCATTCAGTCAGGCGATTTTCAGGTCACGGCGGTAGGCGAAGTGCCCTCCATGACGGTACAGCGTATCGCCAGTTCGATGCGTCGCCAGCCGTAGTCGAGCGCACCGTGTCGGATACCCCGGAAGCGCAGGTGGTCGCCGTGCATCCGGACTTCGTTACTGTCCATGTCGACTCCCCGGTTGTGTGCCCGCGCTGTGCCGTCGGCCGAGGCTGCGGTGCGGCTACGGCATTTGCGCGGGGAGCGTCACGCGCTATGGACATCGCCGTGCCGCGTGGCAACTCTTTGCAGGTCGGCGACAGGGTAATACTGGCGCTCGCGCCAGCCCGACTCTTGCGGGCGGCGTGGCTGGCGTACGGGTTGCCCCTTTCCGGTATGGTCGGGGCGATTGCCGTTACAACGGTCGTGCTGGATCGGGGCAGTGATCTGGCTGCGGTAGTGATCGCAATGGGCGGCTTGCTGGCGGGTTTCATGCTCGGCCGCCGGCAATTGCGGCGTGCCAACTGTTGGAGTCATTTCGTGCCGACCGTGCGTGGCGCGCGAGAGCGCGGCCCCTGATGTCCCGAAACAAAAGTAGACCCGGGCCGACCGGCCCATGACGGAAATCCGTGTTTACAGCAGGCAAGGTTGTCATCTCTGCGAACGGCTGATCGAAGAACTCCTGCTGTTGCTGCGCCGGAGGCATGCAGTTGAGATTCGGGATATCGATAGCGACATGGAATGGCAAAGGCGATTCGGCGAGCGCATACCCGTGGTCGAAATCGACGGTCGCGTTATCTGTGAGGTCCGTCTCGATGTCGATGCCGTCGAGAATGCGCTGCCGCAAGGCCAGTGACAGTAACGTTGACGACCGTAGCCGCACGCTCACGCGCTAGCTGAAACGTATATACTTCCCGGTTTGATCGGCGCCTGTCCCGATACCTTCTGCGCCTGGCCAGCGACCTTTGCGGCGAATCGAGACAGGTTCCGGCCAGGCCGGTGGCGGCCTGACTGAACGAGCTGCAATGGAACGCATACGGAACTTTTCGATTATCGCGCATATAGACCACGGCAAATCGACCCTGGCGGATCGTTTTATTCAGCTATGTGGCGGTCTGCAGGATCGCGAGATGCAGGAACAGGTGCTCGACTCCATGGATCTCGAGCGCGAGCGCGGTATCACTATCAAAGCGCACAGTGTCTCCCTGCAATATCCGGCGAAAGACGGCAATACCTACCAGCTGAACTTTATCGATACGCCGGGTCACGTCGACTTTTCCTACGAGGTGTCACGTTCGCTGGCCGCTTGCGAGGGCGCATTGCTGGTCGTTGATGCGGCGCAAGGAGTAGAGGCACAAAGCGTTGCAAACTGCGTTACGGCGATCGACCTTGGCCTTGAAGTGCTGCCGGTGCTCAACAAGATCGACCTGCCCGCCGCCGACGTAGAGAAGGTAATTCACGAGATCGAAGATATTATCGGCATCGAAGCGCACGATGCCATTCGCGTCAGCGCCAAGACCGGCCAGGGTGTTGCTGACCTGCTGGAACAGATTGTCAGCAAGGTGCCGCCGCCGACCGGGGAACCGAATGCGCCGTTGCAGGCACTGATAATCGATTCGTGGTTCGACAACTATGTCGGCGTTGTGTCATTGGTGCGGGTCATGAACGGCAGCCTCAAGAAAGGCAGCAAGATGACGATCATGTCGACCGAGCGCTCGTACAACGCAGACCGGGTTGGCAGCTTTACGCCGAAAATGCAGGATCGGCTGGCGCTGGAATCCGGAGAGGTCGGATTTGTGATCGCCGCGATAAAGGATATCTACGGTGCGCCGGTGGGCGATACGATTACATCGACTGCCAATCCCTGCGACCAGCCGTTGCCCGGTTTCAAACAGGTGCAGCCACGCGTCTTCGCCGGACTGTTCCCGATCAGCTCCGACGACTACGAGAACTTCAGGGAAGCGCTGCAAAAGCTCCGGCTCAATGATGCCGCACTACATTTCGAACCGGAAACCTCAGCCGCGCTCGGCTTCGGATTTCGTTGCGGCTTTCTCGGCATGCTGCACATGGAGATCGTCCAGGAGCGGCTCGAGCGCGAATATTCGCTGGAACTCATAACGACTGCGCCCACAGTGATTTTCGAAGTACTGCTTACCGATGGCACGGTCATCTACGTCGACAATCCCGCCAAGCTGCCGGCTTCCAACCTTATAGACGAATTGCGTGAGCCGCTCATTACTGCCAGCATCCTGGTTCCGGAAAAGCACGTTGGCGCTGTTATGAAGCTCTGTATCGACAAGCGCGGCGTGCAGAAACAGATGCGCTATCTCGGACGACAGATTTCGCTGGAATACGAAATGCCGCTGGCCGAGGTAGTGCTGGATTTCTTCGATCGCCTGAAGTCGGTAAGCCGCGGTTTCGCATCGTTCGACTATCGTTTCGAGCGCTTTGAGCCGGCGTCCCTGGTTCGCCTGGACATTCTGATCAACAAGGACAGGGTTGACGCACTGTCGATGATTGTGCACCGCGGCAGTGCAGAGTCACGTGGTCGGGAACTGGTTGAGAAAATGCGGGAACTGATTCCAAGGCAGATGTTCGACGTTGCCATACAGGCGGCAATAGGCAGTCAGATAATTTCACGCAGCACTGTGAAAGCACTGCGAAAAAACGTGACGGCGAAATGTTATGGTGGCGACGTAACGCGCAAGCGAAAGTTGCTTGAGAAGCAAAAGGCAGGGAAGCGACGCATGAAGCAGATCGGATCCGTCGAAATTCCGCAGGAAGCATTTCTGGCAGTACTGAGAGTCGATAAATAAATGAACCTGGCACTGATACTGACATTATTGACCGCCTTCACCGGCTTAGTTGTGGCAATCGATCGTTTCTACCTGCGGAAACGTGACACCGAGGCGACCGCCGGATCGAGTCGAAGCGTGGCAACCCTGGTCGAATACTCCCGTTCGTTCTTTCCGGTATTGCTGATCGTTCTGCTAATACGGTCGTTCGTATTCGAGCCTTTTCGCATTCCTTCTGGTTCGATGATGCCGACCTTGTTGCAGGGTGATTACATATTTGTAAAAAAATTCGAGTACGGACTTCGCTTGCCGGTTCTTGAAACGAAAATTCTGGATACCGGGGCGCCGGAGCGCGGCGACGTGGCTGTCTTCCGGCTGCCATCGGAACCCAACGTAAACTATATAAAGCGCGTGGTCGGTTTGCCGGGTGATACGATCGAATACGTAAACCATCGGCTGACGGTTAATGGTGAGCCAGTGCCGCTGGCTCCTGATGAAAGCGTGCCCCGCGAAGGCGTGATACCGCGCTTCGTCGAAGTGCTCGGCGAGCGAGAGCATGCAATTCTTATCGCCGATCCGGGTAACTCGATGCGCGACGGTGTCTACCGCGTACCCGAGGGACACTACTTCATGCTGGGAGACAATCGCGACAACAGTCGCGACAGCCGTTACCTTGGCGCCATCCCCGAAACACATCTGGTTGGCGAAGCCGTTCGCATCTGGATGCACATGGACGGGCTGGAATGGCCCGACTGGAAGCGAATCGGCATGAGGATACAATAATGTGGTGTCAGTCACTGAAATGGCGGCTAAAATGCCGCTACGCTGCAACCATGTATGCTGGAGTACCCCTATGAATCGTTGGCCAGACTGCACCAAGGCGAACAACCCGGCCAGTGCGCATCCCGCGATCGGGCGGCCCGCGATCCGGCGGCCGGCAGCTGCGCAGCAGACCGGCATGACCACGGTCGGATTCCTGATACTGGCCGTTTTTATCGGCCTGTTCGCCTTTGCGTTCATCCGGCTGACGCCGGTGTACCTGAATTACATGAAAGTTGTGGGCGTTCTCGACGGCGTACACAAGGAATTCGATAGCCAAAATCCCTCGCGCAATGCCATTCGGACATCGATAGTGCGTCGCTTCGATGTCGAAAGTGTCAGCGAGATTGCGGCGAAAGACATCAAGGTAACCCCCGAGGACAACGGTTTTCTCGTCGAGGCGGTCTACAATCACACGGCGCCGTTCATCGGCAACGTTTCCTTTAGCGTGCACTTCGACAAGAAGGTCGTGGTACGCCGCTGATCTTCCCGTGCAGCCCGCCGGTAAATTCGCCTGAGGGCTGATGGGCAATCCCGAAACAGATCGCGCAATCCTGGACAAGGCGATTCCCGGGCTTCAAGGCCGAATTGGCTACGAGTTTCGTGACCCCAAGCTGCTCGTCCAGGCATTGACACATCGAAGTGCGGCAGGCTCCAACAACGAGCGTCTGGAATTTCTCGGCGATGCAGTGCTCGATGTTGTCATTTCGGAGGTTATTTTTCGTCAGCGTCAGGAAGCCAGTGAAGGCGTCATGAGCCGAATCCGCTCGTCACTGGTCAAGGACCTGACGCTCGTTCGGCTCGCCGGCGAACTGCAACTCGGTGACTACCTGATAATGGGCTCCGGAGAGAAGCGAACCGGTGGACACCACCGTTCCTCGATAATGGCAGATGCACTCGAGGCAATATTCGGCGCCGTCTACCTTGATTCCGGTTTCGAGAATGCGCGGCAGGTAATTCATGCGGTTTATGGTGACCTGTTGTCGGAGGTGCCCGATTCGGCTTCGCGCCGGGATCCCAAGACCCGGCTGCAGGAATACCTCCAGGCACGCAAAATCGATCTGCCGGCTTATGCCGTGCATCGGGTCACGGGTAAGGCGCACCGCCAGTCATTCGAAGTGCAATGCACCGTCGAGGCGCTGTCAGCCAGTACGATTGGCCATGGCATGTCGCGGCGCCAGGCCGAACAGGACGCCGCCAGCGGCATGTTGGCGGTTCTTGGAGAGATGCCATAGAAACGACGCTCGCGCACCGCGCCGGTTACGTGGCTGTCGTCGGCAGGCCGAACGTCGGTAAATCCACGTTGGTCAACGCCTTGGCCGGCAGTAAGATCAGCATAGTCACGCCCAAGCCGCAGACCACCCGGCATCGCATACTGGGCGTTCGCTCCACGGCCGACTGTCAGATCGTTTTCATCGATACGCCCGGGCTGCACGACGCCGGGCGCAAGGCGATGAATCGACTGATGAATCGCGCTGCTTTGCATGCCATCCAGGATGCCGACCTGCTGCTCTTTATGGTCGAGGCGAATCGCTGGACGGCGGGAGATCAGCGAGCACTTGAGCGCCTGTCCGGCACGTCGAGGCCGGTCATCGCCCTGCTCAACAAGATAGACAAAGTACACCCGAAAGAAGAATTGCTGCGTGCCATCGACGAGGTGGCGCACAAATCGGCTTTCGCCGAGGTGATCCCTGTCTCGGCTCGCCAGGGCACCAATCTCGATCGACTGGTGGGCGCAATTCCCGGCTACCTGCCACCGTCACCGCCGTATTACCCGCCCGGCACGGTGACGGATCGCAGTGACGAATTTCGTGCGAGTGAACTCATCCGCGAAAAGCTGACGCTTAGCCTGAGACAGGAAGTGCCCTACGGGCTTACGGTGCAAATAGAAAAGTTCGATCGGGGTATCAAAGGCCTGGAAGTTGCCGGACTGATCTGGGTTGAACGGGACAGCCAGAAGGGCATCGTTGTCGGCAAGGACGGCAGTTTGCTGAAAAAAGTCGGGCGTGCCGTGCGCCTGGAGCTCAAGGAACGGTACCGCATACCGGTACATGTGGAATTGTGGGTGAAGGTCAAGGAAAACTGGGCCGACAGCGACGAGCAATTGCAGCGACTGGGGTACCATAGCGACTGACAATGGCGACCTGAAACACTAATTGGCCACACCAATTGACCGCAACGACGGCCGGCAGCGATAGTCAACAATGCGTCGTGTACAGAATGAACCTGCGTGGCTCCTGCATCACAGGCCGTATCGTGACACCAGCCGAATCGTCGACATACTGAGTCGCGAACACGGCAGGATGTCGCTCGTAGCACGCGGCAGCCGCACGGCAAAATCGCGGCTCGCGGGTATTCTGCGGCCTTTCCTGCCATTGCAACTGTCGTGGGTAATTCGCTCCGATCTCGGCACGCTGACCGGCGCAGAAATGCTCGGACAGCCCATCGCGCTGGGCGGGGACGCTCTACTGTCCGGCTACTATGTAAATGAATTGCTGCTGCATCTGTTGCATCGCCACGACCCACAGCCGGAAATATTCGCTGCCTACTCGCGCACCATTGAGCGCCTGCAGGTCGACCGCAACGTGCCGACAGTTCTGCGCGCATTTGAAATCGAGTTGCTTCGCTTGCTTGGCTACGCCCTCAATCTCGATCATGATGCGGAAACGCAGTCGCCACTGGTCGCCGAGTCGTGGTATGAATATCGCACTGAGCAGGGACCGGTGGCAGCGCTTGATCGGGATGGCCCGATGGTATTTTCGGGAGCACAGTTAATCGGTATCCGAACGCGAGACTTCGCGGACAACGATGTCGTCCTTGCAGCCGGAAAACTGCTGCGACACGTGATTGCCTTCCACCTCGATGGACGGGAACTCAAAACGCGGCGTGTGCTGGTGGATATTCGACGTACAGCCGATAACCAGCCGAAACATGGCCGATAACCAGGCGATGCACGGTGCGCTAAAAGGAACATTGATTGAGTAAAACCAGAGCACATTCATTGCAGCTTGGCGTCAATATCGATCATGTAGCCACGGTGCGGGAGACGCGTGGAACGCAGTATCCCGACCCGGTCGAGGCCGCTTTGATTGCCGAGGCGTCCGGCGCGGACAGTATTACCCTGCATCTGCGGGAAGACCGGCGGCATATCCAGGATCGCGATCTGCATGCCTTACGTGCGGTTATGGCGACGCGCATGAATCTCGAAATGGCGGTAACGCAGGAGATGCTCGACATAGCCTGCGCGGTCCGCCCGAGCGACTGTTGTCTCGTGCCTGAACGGCGTGCCGAGTTGACCACCGAGGGTGGCCTGGATGTGGCGGGACAGCGACTGAAAGTTGCGAATGCGTGTGCGCGCCTGGCAGGTCAGGGCATCCGCGTGTCGCTTTTTATCGATGCCGACGCGGCGCAGATCGACGCGGCAGCCGCCGCCGGGGCGTCCGTCGTGGAAATACATACCGGTGCGTATGCGGAAGTAGACGACCGGGAGAGGGACGACGAGCTGCAACGCATTGCGGCCAGTGCCAAACACGCGCGCGAGCTGGGACTGATCGTGCACGCCGGGCATGGGCTGCACTACGACAACGTGCAGCGAATCGCTGCTATCGACGAAATCGTCGAGCTCAATATCGGTCACGCGATCATCGCGCGAGCCTTGTTCCTCGGCATCGGACCCGCTGTCACCGAAATGAAGCGTTTGATGAACGAAGCAAGAGTAAGATGATATTCGGCATTGGCACAGATATTGCGGACGTTGCGCGCATAAAGGAAACTCATGATCGCTTCGGGCAACGATTCGTCGATCGGCTACTGATGCCCGAAGAGCGCTCACTGTTCGATCGCAGCAAATGGCCGGTGCGCTTTCTTGCCATGCGTTTTGCCGCGAAAGAGGCCGCCGTCAAGGCGATGGGAACCGGTTTTCGCCATGGCATGTGGATTCGCGATGTAGGCGTCGTCAATAACGACTGGGGTCGCCCACTCATTATCTTTTCCGATCGCGGGGCGGCGGTGTGTCGGCGTCTCGGTATCCGAGAGATCCACGTCAGCTTATCGGATGATGCCGGGCTGGTGGTCGCCTTTGCAGTGGCCATGCAGGCCTGAAGTGCGGGCCGGGACGTTGCAGTACCCGGCATCTTCTATATTACTTAATAAATAGTCTGTAATGCATTGTTTTTCTTTCGATATTGAGACGATCCCGGACGTCGAATTCGGGCGCCGGCTGTGGTCGCTGGAGGGCTTGTCGGATGCCGACGTTGCGAGCGCCATGACCTTCCTGCGCCAGCAAGCCAGCGGCAGCGAATTTCTGCCCTTGCATATGCAGCGCGTGGTCGCCATCTCGGTTGCGCTGCGTACCGGGGATACCTTTCGCGTCTGGAGCCTGGGCGATCGCGACGCGGGTGAAGCTGAGCTCGTGCGCCGCTTTTTCGATGGTATCGAGCGCTATGCGCCCGAGCTGGTTTCCTGGAACGGCGGCGGCTTCGACCTTCCGGTGCTGCACTACCGGGCCCTGAAGCACGGTATACAGGCACCCCGTTACTGGGAGACGGGCGACGGTGACCGGGACTTCCGCTACAACAATTACCTGAGTCGCTTTCACTGGCGGCACATCGACCTGATGGACGTGCTGTCCGGTTTTCAACCGCGCGCACGTGCGAGCCTCGAGCATACGGCCCTCATGCTGGGCTTTCCGGGCAAGCTTGGTATGGGCGGCGACAAGGTGTGGCAATGCTGGCTCGACGGCGGCATCGACGACATCCGAAATTATTGCGAAACGGACGTGCTCAATACCTGGCTCGTCTACCTGCGTTTCGAGTTTATGCGCGGGCACCTGGATGCGGCAGGCTTGCAGCGGGAGTTCGACCTCGTGCGCTCGACACTAACAGAAACGGCAGCGCCGCATCTGCATGAGTTCCTTTCAGCCTGGCCGGAGACCGGCGCGGATGGCGCGTCCTTCGACACTTAAAAAACTGGCCCCCGAGTCGGTACGCATCGATGGCGTCAGCCACGACGGGCGCGGAATAGCAACGGTCAGCGGCAAGAAGGTCTTTGTTGCCGATGTAGTGCGTGGCGAAGAAGTGCGCATCGTACGGCGCAAACGTCGCCGCAGTTACGACGAGGCCGAACTGCTTGAAGTCCTGCAGCCTGCCGCAGCGCGCCGGGTGCCGCGCTGCGCTGTCTTCGGTATCTGTGGGGGCTGTGCGCTGCAGCATGTCTCCCCGGAGGAGCAGCGCGCTATCAAGGAAAACGCCCTGCGCGATAACTTGCAGCGTATCGGAGGACTCGAGCCGGAACGCTGGCTGCCGGCGGTTGCGAATGAGCGGGAGGCGGGTAGCTGGAATTACCGGCGCCGCGCCCGGCTGGCAGTCAAGGAGGTGCCGGCAAAAGGCCGTGTGCTGGTCGGCTTCCGGGAGCGAAATGCGCCGTTCGTTACGGATATGCGACGCTGCGAAATCCTCGAGCCTCCCCTCGATGCATTAATTGACCGGCTGAGCACGTTGATCGGCCAATTGACGATACGCAATCGTCTGCCGCAAATTGAAGTTGCAGTCGCCGACAACGCCATCGAACTCGTGCTTCGCGTCCTCGATCCGCCGTCGCATGAGGATCGGCAGTTGTTGCGTCGCTTTGCGGAGGAACACACGCTGCGACTCTCTCTGCAAACGGGCGGGCTGGATGCCATCGAACCCGTCTATCCCCTGTCGCCCGACGCAGCGCTCAACTACACCCTGCCCGACTTTGACCTCACACTCGAATTCGCCGCGTCAGATTTCATCCAGGTGAATCGGCAGGTCAATCGCAGCATGGTGTCGCAGGTGGTCGACCACTTACAGGCAGGCGCGAATAACCGCGTCCTCGACCTGTACTGCGGGATAGGCAATTTTTCCCTGCCACTGGCGCGCCGTTCAGCAATGGTGCTCGGCATCGAGGGGGAGGAGCGCCAGGTGCGCCGTGCATGCAGCAATGCGGCACTGAACGCCATCGACCGTTGTGATTTCCTGAGTGCCGACCTGGCCGCGTTGACCGGCCATGAAGCCTGGCTGCGCGCCGGCTGGGACCGGGTGATACTGGATCCACCACGCAGCGGGGCGGCCGAGCTGATCGGACACCTGGCGGTGATTGCGGCGCCACGCCTCGTGTATGTCTCATGTCATCCCGGGACGCTGGCTCGCGATGCCGGGCGGCTGGTGCGTGAGCAGGGCTATGTTCTCGAGGCGGCGGGCATCGTCGACATGTTTCCCCATACCGCACACGTCGAATCCATCGCAGTTTTTTCTAAACCCTAGTATAAATAGTCAGTTACGGTATATTTGCAGAATCTGATTCAGGAATGGGCGGCGGTGTGAAGGCCGCGCAGGAAGACACAATGGCACTCGGACCCGTCATGCTCGACATTGAGGGATTGCGCCTGACCCCGGCAGATCGGGATCTGCTCGGCGAAGCGGCAGTCGGCGGCGTTATCCTGTTCAGCCGCAACTATGCCTCGCCCTCGCAGTTGGCGGACCTCGTCGCGGAGATTCGGGCCGTCCGCAGCCCGCCACTTCTTGTTGCCGTCGACCAGGAAGGCGGACGCGTCCAGCGATTCAAGGACGGCTTCACGCGACTGCCGCCCATGCGCCGCCTGGGAGAACTGTATGAGCAGGATGCGACGGAGGCGCAGGGGCTGGCAAACAAGGCAGGCTGGCTGATCGCGTCAGAGCTCCGCGCCAGTGGCATAGACCTTTCCTTTGCGCCCTGTGTCGACCTGGACTGGGGTGTCAGCGCGGTTATCGGTGACCGAGCGTTTCATTCCCGGCCTGCCGTGGTTGCCGACCTGGCGCAGGCCTTTTGCCGCGGCCTGAAGAGCGCCGGCATGGTCGCGGTTGCCAAACACTTTCCCGGCCACGGCGCTGTCGTTGCCGATTCGCATCACAAATTGCCGGTGGACCGCAGGGAATACGGCGACATCCTGGAGGACATGCAGCCGTATGAGCGGCTCATCGGCCACCGCTTGCTGGCAGGTGTCATGCTGGCGCACGTTGTTTACGCACAAACTGATCCGCTGCCGGCCGGGTTTTCGAAGTACTGGATTCAGACCCAGTTACGCACTCAATTGAGCTTTGACGGCGCGGTATTTTGCGACGATCTGAGCATGAAAGCCGCAGCGTCTTTAGGGCCGATGCCGGAGCGAGCGCGGCTGGCACTTGACGCAGGCTGTGACATGCTGCTGGTCTGCAACGACCGGCCGGGCGCGGCCGCAACCGTCGCAGCGCTACGCGGTTATTCGAGTCCCCTGTCACTGGTACGGCTGGCGCGTTTGCATGGCACCGGCCAGCCGCTCCGCGAGAGCCTGCGGGCGAGTGACGAATGGCAGGCTGCGGCCACCGGCTTCGAGCGCTGGCTCGACCGGCCGCAACTTGAACTGGACGCCTGACCGGCAACGGTGGAGCGCACACGGGAACGTGACGGAGCGAGCGACAGGTTATGCAATAATTGCCGGCAGCGGATTCGAATCGTTCGCTGCGGACACAGCAGGTCAGTGGCTGGAAACTCCCTTTGGCATGCCGTCGGCGGAAATCCGCCAACTCACCTACGGCACTTGCAAGGTCAGCTACCTTGCCCGGCACGGCGACGGACGACACCTTCCCGCGCATCGCGTCAACTATCGCGCCAACCTGGCTGCCCTGGCGCGGCTCGGCGTCAGCGACGTACTGGCTGTCAACACTGTCGGCGTCATCCGTGCGGGCCTCGCGCCGGGCGCGCTGGCGGTCCCGGTGCAGTTGATCGATTACACGTATGGACGGGATCACAGTATTTACGATGAAAATTCGGCTACGCTCGACCACGTAGACTTTACCCGGCCATTTTGTGACGACCTGCGCGCCGGACTCCTGCAGGCAGGACGGACCGCAGGCGTAGCGTGTTTCGACGGCGGTGTATACGCCGTCACGCAGGGTCCGCGCCTGGAGACGGCGGCAGAGATCGACCGCCTCGAGCGCGATGGTGCCGATTTTGTGGGCATGACGTTGATGCCGGAAGCGGCGATTGCCCGAGAGCTGCGTATGCGCTTTGCCTGTCTCTCGCTGCTGGTGAATCACGCGGCAGGCCGCAGCGAAAAAGGTATCTATGAGGACATCGAGACCAGCATGGAGTCCGCCACGAGCCATGCGCTGCGTGTGTTGGAGGCGTTCTTTGAGAATCTCCAGTAATGCAGGCAATCGCTGCGTGCAAAGCGACGGGCCGTTACCGTGACGATGTTGCACAGTGACTTACTGGCCCAGTTGCTCGCGTCAGCGTCCGAGCCGCTGCTGGTCGCCAGGGTCGACCGACCGGACTGGCCAGTCGTGCTCAGTAACCCGGCTTTCGATAACCTGGCTGGCAACCCGGCCAGCAATACGCCGGGCGATAACCGGCCGCTGGCAGATGTTGTGGAGCAGCTTCTGGGCCGCGAACTCGCGCTGGAAGTAAGCGAGACCGTGCGTTCGTCGGCGGAAACCAGCATCCCGGTCGAATGCCAGAATCGCGAATACCTGCTGGTGGTGCTGCAATTCGTTTCGGCCAGCGAGCCCGACAGCCGTTATTGTGCATTGTTCTGGCGCGGCGGGTCGCTCGCAATGCCTGCCAACGCGGAAATGCGCCAGGCGCTGTTGCGAGCAAGACGGCGTGTGCGCGACCTGTCGCGAGACGACCTGGTGACAGGGCTCCTTAACGAAGCGGCGTTTCGAGAGGTTCTGGACCACGACTGGGCTGTGGCGTCGCGGGAGAAGGGCAGCCTGGCACTTGGGTCATTTGTGCTGGATGATTTTGCCGCGTATGTCGAGGTCTTCGGTCGTCATGCCGCCGATTCCTGCCTGCGTCGGGTCGCGCAGGCGTTGCGCCGGTACTTGCGACGTGCCAGTGATGTCGCCGCGCGCATCACCGTCGAGCAAGGCGAACACCTGGTGGTGCTTTCCCACGCGTCCGATCAAAGCGGACTTGATGCGTTCGCAGGCCGCATTGCGGTTGCGGTGCGCGAACTCGGTATCCACCATCCACGATCCAAAGCGTCGCGTTTTGTAACGGTTTCCTACCACACCGCACTCGTACGGCCCGGAGAAGGTGAATCGGCTGCAGAAAGCTTTTTGGACAGGGTCCTGGAGTGCTGACTAACGGACAGTGATGTGGCCGGTCGGGCCGGTCAGTTACTGGCGCCGGCTGTGTCCTGCACGCTGTCGCGTGACGGTTCGCCGGTCTCCGCGCGAGTAACCTTGGCGATCATTCCGAAACGCGGGTGATCGAAGTAACGAATTTCTCCCTGTCGCATAATGCGGTCTTCCGTTATCTGGTAGCGTACCGGCGGCTGGAACAACCCGATGTTTTCATTATCCGGCTGAGAAGTAGCGGACGATGATGGAGTTTCGTCGTGTCCAGCATCGAGCGTCAGGTCTACGTGCAGGTGCACAAACCGCCCCTGGTAGAGCGTCACTGTCCCGTCCAGTCCGGACGGTGGGTTGCCCAGAGCGCGCAATTGCAGAGCGGGAGAGCGCTCCTTGTCGTGCGTCGTCTGCTGCCAGGCCGTATGCATGATCGGCCGATATGCATCGAGGCTGGCAAGTTTCCGGTAAACGTCCTGCATCGCAAACTGATTGGATTCGAGGAGCTGGAATTCGATTGATGCACGGGTCGCGAGTTCAGCAATGGCAGACGATTCCGCCTCTTCG
Source organism: Woeseiaceae bacterium (assembly GCA_041746375.1). Classification (GTDB taxonomy): domain Bacteria; phylum Pseudomonadota; class Gammaproteobacteria; order Steroidobacterales; family Woeseiaceae; genus IDS-8. The sequence goes on along the minus strand of JBGTHC010000112.1, from coordinate 14,583 downwards.
TCAACCGCTGGCCCGGCCCCCGCGGGCCAGGTTCGATCATCGAAAACCCTTGCCGCGTCGCCTTCCTGGCCCCCTTGTAATCCGTTGTAAGGATCATCACCAGTGAGCGGGGGCTCGGGAGCGAACAGTTCATTACCCGCAGCGTCCCCGGACAGGTAGGTAAATACGATAAGTTCAACGGTGTAGCGGGTCGCAGATGCCGGACTTTCAAGCTCGGGGTCAGAAAGCTGCCGGGCCCCGGCGATCAGCGTAAGGCCGAACAGCGCGATGCATGCTGCGAACACCCGCGCGCTCCGACACTGCGCCGCTGGCAGGCGGCTACGGGCAATTTCGCGATACGGTTCGATCATCCGGTTGCTGCCTTCAGGGTTTCCGGGTTGCTGGCGAGCCTTTGCAGCAACCGCTCGGTGACCTTGAATCTATCGTCATCGTTGGCGATTGCCAAGCGGAACTGCAGTCGATCAGCACCGCGCATCCGATAGATTTGACTTTCGCGCTGCACCAAATCCACGAGAACCAACGGGTCAATAGTGGTCCGTTTGCCGAATTGCAGGTAACCACCCGATGAGGAGACGTCGATTTTATCGATACCAAGTCTGGCCGCATCGAGTTTCAGCGCGGCGATGCGCAAGAAGTTCCTTGCTGCAAGCGGCAGTAATCCGAAGCGATCGATCAATTCGACCTGCATCTCACGGAGATCTTCATGGTTGGCGGCGCCGGCGATTCTCTTGTAAAGCATCAGGCGCAGGTGAACGTCAGGCACATAGTCGTCCGGTAACAAGGCGGCGACGTGCAGATTAATCTCGACACCGGCATTCAATGGTTCCAGCAGATCCGCCTTGCTTCCTTCCCGCAGCGAGCGCACGGCCCGGTTGAGCAGCTCGGTGTACAGCGCAAAACCGATTTCCTGAATCTGTCCGCTTTGCGTGTCACCGAGTAACTCGCCGGCTCCTCGTATTTCCAGGTCATGCGTTGCCAGCACGAATCCGGAGCCGAGGTCCTCGAGCGAATCGATGGCTTCGAGGCGCTTGATCGCATCGGCTGTCATCGCGGCGCGCGGCGGCGCGACCAGGTAGGCGTAAGCGCGGTGATGCGACCGACCGACACGGCCGCGCAACTGGTGCAATTGCGCGAGACCGAATCGATCAGCACGGTTGATGACAATGGTATTGGCGGTCGGTACATCGATGCCGCTCTCGATGATGGTTGTGCAGAGCAGCACGTTGAAGCGCCGGTGATAGAAATCCAGCATGACCTGTTCAAGATCCCGTTCCGGCATCTGTCCATGGCCAATGCGAATATTGGCTTCCGGAACCAGCTTGTGCAGTCGCTCTTCTATGCGGTTTATATCTTCGACGCGATTGTGAATGAAATAGACCTGACCACCGCGCTTGATTTCGCGCAGTAGCGCTTCCCGGATTACCATGTCGTTCCATTCGCTGACAAAAGTCTTTACCGACAGCCGATCCGCCGGCGGGGTCGTAATAAGGGACATTTCCCGCAGGCCGCCGAGCGCCATGTTGAGCGTCCGCGGTATCGGCGTGGCGGTCAGGGTCAAAACATCCACCTCGGAACGCAATGACTTGATGGCCTCCTTGTGCCGCACGCCGAAGCGATGTTCTTCGTCGACGATCACGAGGCCGATGCGTTTGAAACTTCGTATGTGTTGCAATACTCGATGCGTACCGATAACGACATCCACGGTGCCTGCTCCCATGCCATCAACGACACCATCGGCGTCCTTGCGCGAACGAAAGCGGGAGAGAACCTCGATCCGTACCGGCCAGTCGGCAAAGCGATCCTTGAACGTCTGGCCGTGCTGTTGCGCGAGCAGGGTAGTTGGTACGAGGATCGCCACTTGTCGGCCGCCGTGTACGGCAGCGAAGGTTGCGCGAAGCGCTACCTCGGTCTTGCCGAATCCGACGTCGCCGCACACGATGCGATCCATAGGCTTATCGGACGCAAGATCGGCAAGAACTTCGTCAATCGTTCTGGCCTGATCCTCCGTGGCCTCAAAGGGAAAGCCGCTTTCGAAAGCGTTGTACTCAGCCTCAGGCCAGTGAAAACTGTGTCCCGGCCGCGCCGCGCGCCGGGCATATACGTCGAGCAATTCGGCGGCAACGTCATGAATCTTGCGGATTGCGCGCTGCTTGGCCTTTGCCCATTGATCGGATCCCAACTTGTGCAAAGGTGCGTTTTCCGGTGACGCACCGGTATAGCGGGAGATCAACGCCAGGGAGCCCACCGGCACGTACAGCTTGTCGCCGTCCGCATATTCCAGGTGCAGGAATTCGCCCTTTATTCCGCCGGCCTCAAGGGTAATAAGTCCGCAATAGCGACCAACGCCGTACTCGGCGTGCACTACCGGCGAACCGACAGACAGGTCGTTGAGTTCGCGGATGATCGATTCCGGGTCTCGGTCTGCGCGGCGCTTGCGCGAACGCTGGCGGGGTTTATCACCGAATAACTGCTGCTCCGCAATGATGGCAATGCCGCTGTCGGGCAGCATGATGCCGTTTTCTACCGGCGCCACCGCCACGCCGACCGGCGCAGAACTCGCGACGAAAGCCGGCCAACTGTCGAATCGCGCCACATCGATGCCACGGCCGGAGAGCAGCTCCACGATGTGCTCGCGCCTGCCTGGCGAATCACTGGTAAAGAGAATGCGGCCGTCGAAATCGTCGATAAACCGGGACACTGGAGCGGCAGCATCCGCATAGCGCGCCTCGATGCGCATTGCCGGAGGCATTCGTGTCGCTACGTTATGGACACCATCGCCTGCTTGCATTGATTGCGCCGAGTAGTTAATGCGGCTGAATGCGTCTATCCGCTCTTGAAGGTGCCCCGGCGTATGGAAACTCTCTGCCGGATCGAGGACTGGACGTTCCAGATCAAACTTGCACATTGCATGTCGTTCTTCAATTTCAGACCACGCGAGTTCAAAAATCGATTGCAACCCGTGCGGTGCGAAAACCGCCGTGTTCGCAGGCAAGTAATCGAATAGCGATGCGGACGTTTCGAAGAACAGCGGCAGGTAGTACTCGATGCCACCGTGCGCTATGCCGTCCGACACATCGCGGTAGACGCGCGATTTCGCAGCCTGACCTTCGAAGCGCGCCCGGTAGCGACGGCGAAAGCCCGCAATGTCTTCTTTATCCAGCGGCACCTCACGCGCCGGCAAGATGTCCAGTACGGCCACAGTTTCCGCTGTCATTTGCGTATCGGGATCGAAAAAGCGCAACGATTCAATGTCATCGGCGAAGAAATCGATGCGCACCGGCGACATGGATCCCATGGGGTAGATATCGAGTAACGAACCACGCACGGCGATCTCGCCGTGCTCATTGACCTGCGGTACTCGAAAATAACCGGCGGCTGTCAGTGAATCGATCAATGTTTGGCGTTCCACCTGCTGTCCGGTTTTAAGCCGCAGCGAGCGCGACGCGACGTAATCGGTTGGTGCGAGTCTCTGTAGCAGACTTGGTGCCGATGCCACGACAATGCCGAATTCCAGGGCCGGCAGCGAAGCAAGTACGGACAAGCGCTGCGAGACTATGTCCTGGTGTGGCGAGAAACTGTCCCACGGTAACGTTTCCCATTCGACGAAATGCCACACCGGCACGCTGCCCGAGGCGAAGTAGCGAATCTCCGCTTCGAATTGATCGGCGTCCCGGGGGTCAGTCGCAAGTACCAGCAACGGGCGTCCGGCATCTTGCGCAAGCTCAACGGCCGCAAGGGAACGGCTGGCGCCGATCAGCTGACCAAACGACGTAGTGCTTTTGTCAGGCCTGTCCGGTCGGGAAATCAGCAGCGGGCGATGAATCACTGGGAGAATTGCAGGCACAAGGGCCGGCAATTATTGCACAGTCGAGCGGCACGAACCGGCGGCGCGGGGCGACTCTGCCGGTCAAGTGTGATTCTTCAGTCTGTCAGCGGCGCTTGCTGACGGCGTGTATGACCTTGTCGTACTCGAAAAAAACCACGAACTCGGGGTACTCCCAACTCGAGATGGGGGGGTCGCCAACTGCACCGCGACGCGCTGCCGGAGTGCCGAAATTCTGCTCGACGCGTACCTGGGTCATGCCCCTTGACGGCTTGCCGCCCTGCTCAAAACGGGCTGCATTGTCGGTTCCCCGCATATCGAGTGTGTCGGCATCGGCCGCCGGCAGGGTCAGACCGCCCAGCAGGATGAAGAGGGCAAAGGCGCTGAACTTGGACATTGGAGGTTCTCCGGGCTGAACAACCCGGCGACTATAGCATTGGCCGCCGGTTGCAAAAACAATGAAATCAACGGGTTTTTTACACCGCCATTGCGACAGGCTCGCGGAACTACGTCTCATTATTGCGATGCCGCCGGGCCGGCCGCCTGTTAACGGTTCTGTGGTTTAATGCGGCGCATGATCAGCGCCGTGGAACTTTTCATCGGATTGCGCTACTTGCGCGCCAAGCGGCGCACCCGATTCGTCTCATTCATCACGCTCGTCTCGCTGGCCGGAATCGCCCTGGGTGTCGCAGCGCTGATCGTCATCCTGTCAGTCATGAATGGCTTCGAGGGCGAACTGCGCAGTCGCCTATTGAGTATGACGGCACACGGCTACGTCACCGGTGACGACGGCCGACTCGCCGATTGGCAGGCCCTGCGCCCGGAGGTGCTCCAGGTACCGGGCGTAACAGCCGCTGCCCCGGTAATAGAAATGGAAGGCATGCTGCGCACAGGCCGCCTGCTGACTGCCGTTCTTGTTAACGGCGTGGTGCCGGAACTGGAAGCAACGCTGCCCGATGCGAACGTCAACTTTGTCGAAGGTGGCCTCGAGACCTTGACACCCGGTGCCCGCAACATCCTGCTCGGTCGAATCCTCGCCTTTGATCTTGGTGTCGACATCGGCGACGGCGTGGTGTTGCTGGTACCGCGCCCGGTCGGCGACGGCAGTATGGAGCCTGTGCTTGAACGCTATGTCGTCAGCGGCGTATTCGAGGCCGGCGTTCAGGACCACGACGCGCGATTGGCGCTGGTGCACACCGATGATGCCGCCAGGATGATGTCATTGGGCACGCTCATCACGTCGTTGCGATTTCGAGCGGATGACGTGATGGCGGCACCGGCAGTCGCGCGGTCCTTGCAGGAACAATTGGGGGATGGCTTCAGAACAAGCGACTGGACGATCGAAAACGCCAGCTATTTTCGAGCCATTCGTCTCGAGAAGATGATGATGTCGTTGATTCTGTCATTGATTATCGGCGTCGCCGCTTTCAATATCGTTGCCAGTCTCGTCATGGTGGTGACCGACAAGACCGGCGACATAGCGATCCTGCGCACGCTCGGCATGGGTCCGAACGATGTCGTACGGGTGTTCTTTATCCAGGGCGCGGCGATCGGCTGGTGCGGTGTGCTACTGGGCGTACTCGCAGGTATCGTTCTTGCCCTGAATGTTCCCGAGCTTGCGCCGGCGCTGGAACGGCTGTTCGGCTTCCAGATCATGCCGGGGGACGTCTACTACGTCAGCCAGATACCGTCCGTTCTCGAATTCGAGGATGTGGCTTTGATCGGCGTGCTGGCATTCGTGCTGACGTCGCTGGCAACGCTGTATCCGGCGCGCCGCGCTGCAGCAATAAATCCGGCCATCGCGCTCCGATACGAATAGTCGCATGCTGCCAGGTTACGAGTTCTGGATGGGCAGCCGTTACGTGCGATCGCGCAGTGGCAATCGTTTCGTTTCGCTGATATCCACAATTTCGATCCTGGGAATTGCCATTGCGGTTGCCGTGCTGATCATTGTGCTCTCGGTGGTCAACGGCTTTGAGCGGGAATTGCGCGAACGCCTTCTTGCCATGACGGCACACGCCAGTATCGAGGATCCGTCAGGTCGCCTGGCCGACTGGCCGGAACGCGCGCGGCAGGCAGAGGAACATCCGGCTGTATACGCGACGGCGCCGTACGTAGAAGGTCAGGCGCTGCTGGTGCATAACGAACGATTGAGCGGGGTCGAGTTGCGCGGCATCGAACCGGCGCTGGAAGATGCCGTATCCGGCATCGACTCTGTGATGACTCAGGGCGAGCTGTCGAGCCTGCAGCCGCGGGGATTCGGCATTGTACTCGGCATCGAGCTGGCGCAAGAACTCGGCGCGACCGTCGGCGACCTGGTGACAGTCTACCTCGCCGAGGGAATCGTGACGCCGGCGGGCGTTTTGCCTCGTACCAAGCGCTTTACCGTCACTGGCATCTACCGCGTAGGTATGTACGAATTCGATCGTCGCCTCGCATTTATCCACCTCCAGGACGCGCAACGTCTTTATCGTCGGAACGACACCGTGAGCGGTGTTCGGCTTGCCGTGAGCGATATCTATGCGGCACCGGTTATTGTTCGCGAAGTAGCGCTTGCCGCAGGCGGCGGTGTGCTGGTCAGTGACTGGACGCGACGTCACGTCAATTTCTTTCGTTCCATCCAGATTACCAAATCCATCCTGTTCGTGATTCTGCTGATGGTCGTTGCCGTCGCGGCTTTCAATATTGTGTCGACATTGGTCATGGTTGTGAAGGACAAGCAATCCGACATCGCGATCCTGCGTACCGTTGGTGCAAAGCCGGGTACCATCCTCCGCATATTCATCACACAGGGCAGCATTGTTGGCGTGCTGGGGACGTTGGCCGGCGTGCTGCTCGGAGTTACCTTTACATTAAACCTGGAGAGCATTGTGGGCTTCGCGGAAGCGACATTCGGCATCAAGTTTCTCGCCGCCGACGTTTATTTCATTAGCGATCTGCCGGCGGAGTTGCGCATACAGGACGTACTCCAGATCGCGGGTATTGCATTGGTCCTCGCGCTGGTTTCCACCTTGTACCCGGCGTGGCAGGCAGCGCGTACTTTGCCAGCGGAGGCGTTGCGCTATGAATGAGTCGCCGCCGTCACCACCTGACCAGGCACCGGTCCTCGAGTGCCGCTCCGTCGTACGCCGGTTTCGTGAGGGCAGCGCAACCCTGGAGGTGCTGAGCGGTGTCGATCTTGAAATCCGCAAAGCAGAACGAGTTGCTATCATCGGCGCATCCGGGTCGGGCAAGACGACTTTGCTGCAGATCATGGGAGGGCTCGACGACCCAACCTCCGGGGAAGTGCGCGTTGGTGGCGAGTCAATTGCAAATGCAGGCGAAGCGCATAAGGCCAGGCTGCGTAACCGCTTTATTGGATTCGTCTACCAGTTTCACCACCTGTTGCCCGAGTTCACCGCGGAAGAGAACGTCGCCATGCCGCTCCTCATTCGGCACATGTCGAAGCACAATGCGCTCGCCGAGGCGCGAGCACTGCTCGAGCGGGTCGGACTCGGCCAGCGGCTGACGCACAAGCCCGGCGAGCTGTCTGGCGGTGAGCGTCAACGCGCGGCTGTTGCCCGCGCATTGATCACAAGTCCTGTACTGGTACTCGCCGACGAACCGACCGGCAATCTCGACTCCGGCAACAGTGAGCATGTCCTGGAATTGATGCTGGAGTTGAATCGCGAATTGCGCACCAGCCTGGTCATCGTCACCCATGACCACTCGATTGCGGCGCGCATGGAGCGCGTTTTGGTGCTTCGTGACGGACGGCTTTATGCGCATGCCACGTAACTGCGTTATCCCTGATCGCCCGTTATACGGGCTCCTTCAGGGAAATTACGGCGGCCCCGCATCGATCTCCGTGTAGGAGCCCCGCCCTGCGGGTGACTGAGGCAACGACCAGCCTTTTCCTGTTCGCGCGCAAGGCGCGCTCCAACAAGCGCGTATCCCGGAAGTGCAGCAGATTCTCGACTTGCCACTGCAGGAGCCCGTATCTTGGGCGAATGTTAACTGCGAGCGTACCGGCACTGGTACGCGGACCTCCGCACTCACATCTCATCATTCTTCGCGTTACGCGCTTTGCGCCGGCGCAACGCAAGATAGTCGGCAAGTGACGCCCGCCACAAAAGGTCGAGGACAACATAGCCGACGAGCGCGGCCAGAGAACCCAGCAAAATGCAGCCGAGGAGCAACGGCTGCCAGATAGTCAGAAATTGCCCCGTCAGCCAATGCAGGGACAATTCGAAACCGAATGGCTGTGGCTGCAGCGCAAGCAATCGCTGCCCGAGGCGGTAAGAGATGAAGAACATCGGCCCGACCGTCAACGGATTGCTGACGAAGGTTGTAAGCGCCGCCACTGGAACATTGATTCGCAACGCCAGGGCGCCGAGTGCCGCAATCAGCACGTGCCCCGGCACGGGCATAAAAGCGATAAAGAGGCCCATTGACAGCGCCGGAACAACGGTGCGACGTCGAATGCTCCAGAGTCGCGTGTCATGCAGCAGGTGATCGAACGGCGCGAAATACCAGCGACCGCGGAATTGATCGCGTTTCAGCGCAAATTTGCGGAAAAATCGTCTTGGCATAAGCGCTTGGATTCGTTCTTATCCTGAATGTTGCCGGAAACTCCCTCCGGACATCTTAACGACAAACCGCAGGGAAGCGGAAAATGCTGCAAATTTGCCTGGCATTACTGGCCGGTGCCTATGCATTGCAGTTGTTCACTTCCTTGCCTCCCGCAGGATCACTGGTTGCCGTCGCCGCCGTTGCCGCATTTTGCATATGCATTCGCCGACTGCGACTTGCGGGGTGCGCGCTCGTCGGATTCTGCGTGGCATGGCACGCTTCCTCCGATTTGCTCGATGATCGACTGCCGGACGATTTACAGGACAGCACCGTCGAGGTCACGGGTCGTGTTGCAGGGTTTCCCGAAAAACGTGGCGAGTCCTTGCGGTTTGTGTTGCATACGAGTGCCGGCGATCGACTGCCATCCCGAATCCGACTGGCCTGGTATGACTTCACCGACCAGCCGGCGATCGGCGAGACGTGGCGACTAAAAGTGCGCCTGCGGCGACCCCGCGGCTTTGCCAATCCGGTTGGCTTCGATTACGAACAGTGGCTGTTCCGACAGGGCATCGGAGCAACCGGCTACGTGGTTCAGCATCCGGAGAACCGGTTGCTGGAGGAAGTACCGGTCGCGAGATTCGCCGTCTTGCGGCGTTCGCTGGCCGAACGCATCGGTTCGGTCGCGGGCGACAACGATGCGGCCGCGGTATTGCTCGCTATTACCGTCGGCGCCCGCCACCGCATCGACCAGCAAGAGTGGGAACAGTACGCGATTACGGGAACGAGCCACCTGATGGCAATATCGGGACTGCATATCGGCCTTGCCGCCGGTGGTGCATATCTCCTGGCCTGGATCTCCCTTGCGCCGTTTTGTCGTTGGGCGAACTTGCGGGATCGTGCTGCGCTGATGGCGGCCCTGGTTGCCGTCGTTTATGCGGCCGTATCCGGCTTCGCGGTGCCGGCCCAGCGAGCGATGCTGATGGCGCTGCTGGTAATGTCGGCAAGCCTGATGCGCCGCCAGACGCAACCCGAGACTGTGTTGGCCGCAGCCGCGATCGTCGTTTTCCTGACGGAGCCGGTAGCGATTCTGTCCCCCGGCTTCAAACTGTCGTTTGCGGCCGTTGCCAATCTTCTGTGGTCGGCGCGCCAGCGACGCTTGACGTTACCCGGTCAACCTAAGTTCGGTCGACAGTTGGTCGAGGGCATCAAGCGCTTGCCACCGCTGCAGTTGACGTTGCTGTTCGGCCTGTTTCCGATGACCGCCCTGATCTTCGGTCGCGTCGCCTGGCTTGCACCGCTTGTCAATCTGCTTGTGTTGCCGGTGTTCAATCTGCTGGCTGTACCGACGGCATTGCTGGGTTTGCTGCTGGACGGGCCATTGCGCATGCTCGGAGACGGCTTGTTGCGGGTGTCGTGGTTGAGTATCAGGGGCATGCTATGGCTCATTAGCGGCGTGGCCGCCTGGCCCCTGGCACGCATCGATATCGCCACGGCCAGTTCCCTGCTCATTCCGGTCGTGTTACTGGCGGCGCTGTGGGCGATTATGCCGCCCGGGTGGCCGGGCCGAAAAGTGGCCTGGGTCGCCGGGCTTGGTGCGGTTTTGCTGCGAGCCCCGGCCATACCGCCAGGTTGTCTTGACCTTACCGTGCTGGACGTCGGGCAAGGCCAGGCCATGGTCGTGCGCACCCAGCGACGCAACCTCGCAATCGATACAGGCCCGGCGTTTCGCAGCGGCGGTGACACCGGGCAACTTGTGCTGGTGCCCTACCTGCGAACTCTCGGGATCAAGCGTCTGGACCTGCTACTGGTCAGTCACGGCGATCTGGACCACGCCGGCGGCATTGCCTCGCTTGCGCAGAGTACCGGCATTGAGCAAGTGATTACCGGCGACTACCTGGACCGGATAGCGATGCCACAGCTACGCTGTCGGAAGGGACAGGCGTGGCTGTGGGACGGCGTGCAGTTCGCGATCCTGCATCCTACGCACAATGCAAAAAGCAGTAGAAACGACGGTTCCTGCGTGGTCGAAGCGACGGTAGGCACCCATCGGTTGCTGCTGACCGGCGATATCGAGTCCGCTGCCGAAAACGAACTGCTGGTAATGTCTTCATTGTCGCCGGTCGACCTCGTCGTGGTGCCGCACCACGGCAGCCGTACGTCCTCGGGAGCGAACTTCGTACAGCGACTGCGCCCGGAGGTCGCCATCGTCTCGGCCGGGTTTGACAATCGCTGGGGATTTCCGGATGCGGCGGTGGTGCAGCGCTGGCAGGCGGCCGGCGCAAGCGTGCTTGTTACGGCGGTGTCCGGCGCCATCAGCTACCGCCTTTGCGCGGACACGGGTCTGCGAGCTATTGGCGAATACCGGGTGGATAAGCGACGTTACTGGCACGACACGGCAGCTCAATAGCAGTTAATGCACAGTTGCCCCGAGAATTTTCGCGTCGGGCGCTGTATATTTCGATTTTCACTGGGTCTCATCGATGGTTGAAATCGTAAAAGCCGGCGGCTGGCTGATGGCGCCGATCATCCTTTGCGCGATTATCGCTCTGGGGATCATTCTCGAGCGATTCTGGACGTTGCAGCAAAAGCGCGTGATCCCGGAAGATCTCACCAGCAAGGTCTGGGGCTGGGTCAAGAAAGACGCGCTCGATCAGCGCCAGATCCAGACTTTGCACCAGGGATCTCCGCTCGGACAAATCCTGGCGGCGGGTCTCGTCAACCGCAACCGCGAACGAGCGGTGATGAAAGACAGCATTGAAGACACAGGCCGGCACGTAGTGCACGAGCTCGAGCGTTATCTGGACACGCTCGGTACAGTCGCCGCAATAACCCCACTGCTGGGTTTGCTCGGCACCGTCATCGGAATGGTCAAGGTGTTTTCGGCCATCACCACGCACGGTGTCGGCAACCCGACCGTGCTCGCCGGCGGTATTGCCGAAGCACTGATAACTACTGCTGCAGGACTGACCGTCGCGATACCCGCGCTGATCGGTTATCGCTACTACCGGAGCCGCGTGGATTCACTGGTTGTCAATATGGAGAAAGAAGCGATCAAGCTGGTGGAGGCCCTGCATCGGCGCCAATCCGGCGTAGGCAACGACTCGTGAAGCTGAGTCTCCGTCCGAAAGCGGAACCGGATGTCAACCTGACATCGCTGATCGATGTCGTCCTGCTGTTGTTGATCTTTTTCATGATTTCAACGAGTTTCGTCAAGCAGTCGCAAATATCGATACGCTTGCCGGAGGCTGACAGTACCGCGATTGTGGAGGAGACGCCCGAACAGCTGGAAATCATGATTACGGAGCAGGGCACGTTCCTCGTTAACGGTCGGGAGCTGATCAATAACCGGCCGGAAACCATTCGCAACGCCTTGCAGAAAATTGCAGGCGGCAACACGAATTTGCCTTTGACGATCAGTGCCGATGCCAATGCGCGTCATCAGCACGTTGTCACCGCAATGGACGTTGCCGGCCGGCTTGGTTTTGTACAAATCAGTATCGCTACCGTCAACGATCCCGCGTCCAACGACCCCGCTGCGCAGTGAGCAAGATCGATCGGCACGCAGTACGGGTCTACGGACGACTGTGGCAATACGTTATTCCGCATCGTGCGGTTGGGGCCGTCGCCATAGTCGCCATGACGGCTACGGCGCTCGTCGAGGCCGGGCTGGTGTCGCTCCTGCAACCATTAACCGACGAAGCGCTCGTGGGGCGCAATCTGGAAGCGGCGCAATGGCTGCCGTTCGCATTCGTTGCCGTATTCATCGCTCGCGGGCTGGCAGGATTCGGCACGGAGATGTCGCTGGGCTGGATAGGGCGGTCGGTCATCAGCTCCCTGCGTCGCGATTTGTTCAGAAAATATCTCACGCTGCCGTCCCGGTTCTTCGAGAAGCATTCGACCGGTCCGTTGTTATCCCGCATGACCTACAATGTCGAGATGGTCGCGGAATCGGTCACCAGCGTGGTCACCATTCTGGTACGCGACCTGTTGACGGTATTCGCGGCCATCGCAGTGATGCTCTACCAGAGCGCGCGACTTTTTGCGTTTGTAGCAATTCTGCTGCCTGTCATTGCCATGCTGATACAGGCTCTGGGCAAGGCATTCCGCCGCTACAGCGGGCGAATCCATGATTCGATCGGCGAAGTGACCCATGTTTCGGAGGAAGTACTGACGGGCAACCGCGTTGTACGGATATTCGGCGGCTATGAGTATGAAAAAGAACGTCTCGACGAGGTAGACGAGCGCAATCGCAAACAGAACCTGAAACTCATTCGCTCGCGCTCGCTGGGCGTGGCAGTAACACAGATTATTTTCGGTTTCGGAGTTGCCGGTGTTATCTATGTAGCCAGCGTCGAGTCTGTCGAGGGCAACCTGACTCCGGGGAACTTCATCGCGTTTTTCGGCGCAATGATGTTGATGCTGCAGCCGCTACGTCGTATCACCAATGTCAACGCAACGCTGCAACGCGGTATCGCCGCAGGCGACAGTCTTTTTCGCATTATCGATGAACCGGATGAGATCGATGCGGGCAGCTATCGCACAGACCGCGTCAAGGGCACCGTCGAGTACCGCAACGTATGTTTCTCCTACGACGGTGATAAAGGTCCGGTGCTGGATGGCCTGTCGCTGAAGATCGAGGCAGGCCGGTCACTGGCGATCGTTGGCTATTCGGGAAGCGGCAAGTCAACCGTGGTAAGTCTACTGCCACGCTTTTACGACGTCACGTCGGGCGACATCCTGCTGGATGGGATACCGATTCGCGATTATTCACTTGCCAACCTGCGTTCCCAGATCAGCCTGGTGAGCCAGGACGTCGTCCTGTTCAATGACACGATTGCCCGCAATCTTGCCTACGGGCAGCTGCGCGAGTGCACCCAGGCGGAAGTGCTCAAGGCGGCTGAAGCTGCCAATCTGATGGACTTCATTGCCGAACTGCCCGAGGGACTGGAGACCGTGGTCGGCAATCGCGGTGTATTGCTGTCCGGCGGCCAGCGGCAACGTATCGCGATCGGTCGCGCACTCCTGAAGAACGCTCCGGTGCTGATTCTGGACGAAGCAACGTCATCGCTGGATACGCACTCGGAACGCCGCATCCAGGAGGCGCTCGATACGCTGATGCAGAATCGCACGACGCTGGTCATTGCACACCGGCTTTCCACTGTCGAGAGCGCCGATTGCATCATTGTGCTGGACGGTGGCCGTATTATCGAGTCGGGTACGCATCGGAAGCTGCTCGCTCTCGATGGGCATTACGCCGCACTGCATCGCTTGCAGTTCACTGCCAGCGCCGACCTGGTCGCTCCAGCGTGATGGCTGAAGTCAGCCTGGTCGATCGGATATGGTACGGCCACTCGCACTGGCGCTGGCCGCTCATGCCTTTCAGTGGTCTTTTCGGGCTGCTTTCCGCCACACGGCGCAGGCTCTACGACAACGGGATCTGGCGCTCCGTCGATATCGGCCGACCGGTACTGGTGGTCGGCAACATCACGGTCGGCGGCACCGGCAAGACACCCATCACCCTGTGGCTTGCGGAGCGCCTGAAAAACTACGGCATGCGACCGGGTATCGTCAGCCGCGGCTATCGTGGCCGTCTCGGCCGGCAACCTGTGCGTGTGATGCCTGACAGCGACCCGGCCATCGTCGGTGACGAAGCGTTGCTCATGGAACGACGGCAGATTTGTCCGGTTGTCGTGCATCCGGATCGGGTAGCGGCTGCCCGATTCCTGTTGCAGCTCGACTGCAATGTCATCGTTGCCGATGATGGCTTGCAACACTTTCGCCTTGAGCGGCTGCACGAGATTGCCGTTCTGGATGGCACGCGCGGATTTGGCAATGGTTACCTGTTGCCTGCGGGTCCACTCAGGGAGTCGGTCGGCCGCCTGTCGACGGTCGATCGGATATTCGTTCAGCAAGAGGCAGAACGACACTCCGTGCCAGGTAAACTGCCCGACAACGTGCCAACGGCCAGTTTCGAGTTGGTTCCTGCAGAAGTCCTGAATCTTGTCGATTCACGGCGCGTCTCGCTGGAAGAGTTCCGGGGACGCAAAGTACATGCGGTCGCCGCTATCGGCAATCCGGGGCGTTTCTTTCGCCTGCTGCAGAATAAGGGCATTGATGTGATACCGCATGCGCAACGGGACCATGCAACGCTGGCGGAAAGCGACCTTCGATTCGACGACGGACTTGACGTATTGATGACGGAGAAAGAC
>JBGTHC010000111.1:0-6474 GCA_041746375.1 Woeseiaceae bacterium | reverse complement strand
GGGCTGTGACGTTAGCGGGTTCCAAGGGAAGCGTAACGCTAGCAAGCGTGATCGCTTCCGATGCGCAAGCCTCTGACATGGTGGCGCAGCAGCGATTGCTTTCTGAAGCAAAGGGCCTGGCCGGAATGAGCGACGTAGAAGCGCTCGAGCTCAGCGGCAACGCCGCCGACGCGCTCATGAAGGCCGCAGGCAAAGCAGGGGCAGATTTTCTGGTCGTTGGCTCGCGCGGGCGCGGCGCCGCAGCCAGTCTGTTGCTCGGTTCAGTCAGCGCAACGCTGGCACGGGAAGCCCCGTGCGACGTCGTCATTGTTCGCTAGGGCGCGAGACTTGGTTCAAAAGCCGCCCTTCTCCTCCCGGCCCACCACACCGCCAAGTGGGGATTGCCGCAAATTGCGGTTACAATGCCGGCCCCAATCAAAGCGCCCGTAGCTCAGTTGGATAGAGTAACCGGCTTCGAACCGGTTGGTCGGGAGTTCGAATCTCTCCGGGCGCGCATTTTAATCAATGTCAACGAAGAGGATTTCTGCTTGGGAAATCCTATTGCCGCGCCTGAGCCCGCCCATCTTGTCGCGCAGCGACTGCAGCATTGGCACCTCCTGCGGCGTGGAGTAGCGTGCATCCTCCAGCACGTCCAGGAGCGCAAGCTCGATCTTCTCGATCGGCGTGCCGGGCAGGGTGGTAAGCAGGTAGCGCGCCGGCGCAATCTCGATCATCTTGAGCCAGGGGATTGTGAGCAGGCTGCGGTTGGCAGGGACCACCAGGATTCCCGTCCCTGGCGCCATTTGCATGACCACCGTCTCCTCCGGCGCCGTTCCACGATCTCTATCGAAGGCATTCACGGCCTTGACGATAGCCTTGGCTCGATCGTCGTCGATGCGCCGCAGCTGATCGAGGGTCCGGTCGGGCAGCGTGACGGTGACTGGTCCGCTCGGCTCGTCGAACTTGGGTGGCCGCCCGGCGCGGGGGCCGTCCAGCGTTGCGTGCTTCATTATATTCACTTAGAATTAGGCTCAGATCTATATTTTCTACGTAAATATTGACCTTGTCAAAGGACCAGTAATTTAAGTGCACAAAAAGACCAACGGACGCGTGATAGACAAGTCAACAAATACGAAAAAGATGTGTTACCACCGGTTTATTGCGACTGAAGGTGATTCCGTTACGATGGAAGGTCTACCGCTGAAATGCATCAAGTGTGGATTCTCATCCTATCCAGAGTCCTTACCTTTCGTACATTTACTCTGGTATTCCTTAACCAGAAGAATCATTAGACCGTCATCTGAGCGGGAAGGTTGAATTGGTAGTTAGATTCCGCACCGGTGGCGATTCATCAAACTGGCTCGGTGGCCGATGTCTCTTCCCGTGCCCGCTACGTGTCTTCCGGAAGAGCTCATTTCGGCAGACCGGTGCGATGTTCATATCCATCGTGATGCTGTCGACCTGCTGATCGTGACTGCGGCAGGATTCGCTTATTTCGTAGCGCTTTTTGCGTCTGTAGACGTTCTCCACGGATGAACAGCTGCTGATGAGGAACATCCGTCGGTAACTTTTGAAGTCGCGACGAAAAACGATCTATGAAGGCCGTCATTCTGACATCCCAGCGTTCCGGTTCGACTTTTCTCCAGCAGTGCCTGGACGCGCATCCGTCGATCAAATGCTACGGTGAGCTCTTGGTCGGTGGCAATCTGGTGGCCCCGGCGCCGCTGCAGGGGCGGCGGCTGCCCACCAAGGCTTACCGTTACCTGATGATCCGGGGGTGGGATCCGGTGGGCATCATGGACCGCTACTACGGCCGCGAGGAAGCGCCGGTCGTGGCTTTCAAGTTGATGTACAACCACGCCGACCGTCCGCGTGTCAAAGACTATCTCGCGGTACATCGCGAAATCCGCATCATCCATTTGCGGCGCGACAATGTGTTGAAGCAGCACGTCTCCAGGCTGCTGCTCAGCGCGAAACGCGAGCGGGCGTGGCAGCCACACACCGACCATCCCGTTACGGTCGTGAGCGTGCGCGTTTCCCCGCAGGAGGCTATCGAAGACATGAGGCGCGTACGCAACTACTTCCTCGAATTCGAGCGTCTCCTATCCGGTCACCGCAAGGTCGAGCTCACTTATGAGAGCCTGTTCGATGGATGCACGCTTTCGCGGGAAGCCTTGGCGAAGCTCGCCGGACTTCTGGAGATCGAGCCGATGCCGATCAGCAGCGGGCTGGTAAAAATGAACCCGAACGAGCTGCAGCAGATGGTGGAGAACTACGACGAGCTCGCCGAAGCGTTGGCCGGCACCGAGTTCGAGCGCTTTCTGGATTAAAGTTCCGGTTGCGCCGCCCTCACAGCGCGTCATTGATCTCGAAGACGTCGGGAGATACGGCATTCGGTTCTGCAGGGTGACCAGTGGTGCCGGCTTTTTGGATCAAGTAGTTACGGTTTCTTCCGTAGCTTCGAGCCAGAGGGTCGGGAGTTCGAATCTCTCCGGGCGCGCCACTAAACAATGGTCCTACCCGGAGACATGGTTTACACCTTATACCGGACACATGGTTAACACTTTGTCCGGTACGAACGGATTGGGGCCGGGTTCGACCCGGCCCGTTTCATTATCGAAGTATCCCAGGTCATAGTCCAAGAAGCTCACCTGCCAGATCTGCTCCTCGACCTCTCTGACACCCACGGTTTGGCCAGCGAAGGCGGTCGAGAGGTTGATTTTGCGTCGGCCGATGCAAATGCGTCCGCAGCTGGTGACGCGGATGGCGCGATCGTGGAACGGGTAATCCGGCTGTCCTGGCGGCTCGTAGACGCGCGCTGAGGGTGTATACAGATCGCCGGGATAGGCGCCGTCCAAGGCTTGGTGTGGTCGCTCGTTGTTGTAAACCCCGATGAAGTCATCGAAGCGCTCCTGCTGTTGCAGGAAGTCAAAGGCCGCGGGCTTGGTGGCTTCCTGTTTCAGGGTCAGGTGCATGCGTTCGTGACGGCCGTTTTGTTGTGGGTTGCCGGGCTTGATGCGTTGGATGTTGATGCCCAGGCGTAGCCACCAGACGGCCAGCTTGGAGAGGCCGAACAGGGCATCGCCGGAGGCAAACGGTACGCCGTTGTCGGCGCGAATCGCTTTGGGCAGGCCGAAGTCCTTGAAGGCTCTCTCGAAGATGGTGAAGGCAAAAGTCAGAGCGCGTGGAGGCTACGCCCTCGCAGGCGATCAGGTAGCGCGAGCGATAATCGGTAATGGTGAGCGGATAGCAGTACTGCCGATTGCCCAACATGAACTCCCCTTTGTAGTCAGCGCACCAAAGGCCGTTAGGTTCGTGCGCGGCGACCAGCGTCGTGCCTTTGGCCTTGTAACGCCGCCGCTTAAGGGGCTTCACCAGGCCATGACGATCGCACGGCATGCACGGTACTGGTCGCCGGAGGCTTGATCATCGGGTACTGCCGGATCAGCTTGTCGCGGATCTTGGGAGCACCCCAGGACGACTGCTGCTTCTTGATCCCCAAGATGGTGCGCTCGACCTGGAACGGCAAGCTGTTGGCCTGCCGATAGGGCGCCCGGCTGCGGTCGTTGAGGGCATCCAGACCACATTCTTTATAGCAATCGAAGATCTTGTAGCCGGTGGCCCTTTTTGTTTAGCAGTGTCCTGGATGAAGATGAGAACTGCAGTTCGACAAAACGCGCCAGCGTTTTGGACGTGCGAAGCGCGCCCCGAAAGGGTGAGGATTGCCCACGCCAAATTTGGTGAGCCCTTCTTTTTTCAAATTTGCGAAGTCGTAGCTTCGTTAGAGACAACGTCCCAGTCACGTTCGATCCGAGCCGCCGCATTTGACAAATGTTCCGGTGCCAAGTGTGAGTACCGCAACGCCATCCGGTACGGCTTCCATCCGCTGATCATGATTTCCCTTGGCAACATTCCATTGCCGCGAACGGCCCGTCGTCAAATCTGTCGATCATCACCGTCCGGATACTGGCCCAACTCAACGCGACTGCAATATCAGGTTTAGGGCTCGACTGATTAGGTGCTAGTATCGATGACCCTAATTTGGGTGATCTGTTGGTGAAAACCATGCGTTCGATTGCTAATACGCACCATGAAAGACCCGGTCGCGGGTACCGCTAAGAAATCGATTGAGCCCGATGATTATCGATTAATGACACAAGCTTCCTGCCGCCCTATCGGATACGCCTTGATGGCGCTTGGCATCTATCTCAACATCCCGTTTGCCGTTCTGGGCTGGATCTTTGATTACCCGCAAATTCTGCGGGAATCGCCGGGAGAAATTCTCACGCGCTTCAATGAGGGCGGAATTGTGCTACTCGTCGTGTGGTATGCGTTTGTGCTGGCGGCGCTCGCACTCGTACCGCTGGCGATTATGGCGCGTCGTCTGAGCACGTCGTCTTTATCTACCGTCAGTGCAGTCGCTGGCGTTCTGGCCGGCGTTCTTCAGGCCGTCGGCCTGCTTCGCTGGGTTTTCGTCGTGCCGTTGCTCGCGGCATCCTATGTGGCAGCGGATGCAACGCCTGCTACCCGTGAAACGGTCGTGGCCGTATTCAGTACTCTGCATGCGTATGCCGGCGTAGCGATTGGTGAACATTTGGGACAGCTCGCGACTGCCGTCTGGTTACTATTGTTGTCAGCAGCCTTGAAAAAATCAGGCCACATACCTCGATGGCAACATCAATTCGCCGTGGTCGCCACTTCGCTGATCCTCGTGGGCCTGGTCGAGGGATTTGCGACAGTCCAGCCATTCGACCCGGGCCTTGCGGGCATTGCGACGCCGGCTGGCTTTATTGCGCTCTCCGTATGGATGGTCGTTGCCGGCTTCGGTCTGACCCGAAAGAATGAGCACGCAATGCAACGCAAATGACACGGGACACCGGCTACGCAAGTCATGCGGCGATCGAAACTCGCCTGATCGCGGCCCTGCCAATGTCGCCTTGGTTAGCTGGAATCTTACTCGCCAGTGCATTGACAGCGATCGGCCTTGGACTGCATTCACTGGATGGTGTGAATCTGATTGTAAGCGCGGTCAACGCCAATCCGCACATGGCGCCACAAACGCACGTAACGATTCTCTGCTCCACGTTACTGGCGTACGGTCTGGCCGCTGCCCGCTGGGTGAGCGAATACGAACAGTTGCGCCGCGCAATGACACGAGCGGACTGGATCCGCAGCCGCTTGGCCGGCGCAGCAGGTGTGATTGTGGGGCTGGTCGTAATTTTCGTAACGACGCGTCAAATCGGCATCCAGGAACCCGATCGGAATCCCTGGAACCTTGGAGAGCTCTACGTCGATCTGCTGTCACTTCTGCTACTTTGGGGAATTGGTCGCGCTGTTTTTTTCACCGTTCGTGGTACCGGCGTGGCGGATCATGGAAACCCGGTGGTGGATCTCTGGGACATCACACCATTATATCGATATGGTCGGCAGGGACTTCAGCGCGCGCTTGCCTGGAGTATCGGTATCTCGCTATTCGTTATCATCATGTTCTTCGATCCGAATCCCGAGCTACAAATCGATTCCAGCAAAATATTGGGTTTCGTAGTGCTGGCCGGTGTGGCAACGGCAGCACTTGCGCTTTTTTGGCCGCTGTGGAATCTGCGCAAGCTCGTTCGTGAGGAAAAGTCGGTTGCCATGGATGCGATAAGCAAGGGCCTCTTTGCAATTCGACAGGAAGCAGCTCGTGGCAGTGGTGTCGTGCCAGGGACCGAGGCGGATCTACACGCACGTCGATTGTATGTCATGAGCGTTCCTGATTGGCCCATGGACACAGGTATGTTGCGACGTCTGGGTTTTTACGCACTCGTTCCCACCCTATCTTGGTTTGTCGGCCCACTAATGCGGCAAATGCTGAATGATGTTCTCTTCGCGCAGATTTTTCGTAATGTCCTCAGTTGGGCGCAATAGTCTGAGCGACGCAAAAAGCGTGGTGACTGTGGACTGGTGGAAGATTGCTGAGTTACGCCCGGTCATGCAGTTACTTCGACGAACTAATTGGAAGCCAAGCGAATAACGACGCGTATCAGGCCAGCACTCACGAGATAGCCACTACTAATGCAGCGTAACGAAAACGTAACTCGTCGATGACGCTCTGCGAGCTTTAACGGTTATTGGCGATACGAAAGGTGAGGGCGATCCATCTAACTTGCTGTTTCTATTAGTTAAAATTTCTATCGTTGCTTCTTCGAACCAGGTGGTCGGGAGTTCGAATCTCTCCGGGCGCGCACCTGAATTCGAAATTGGATCAAGCAGTTAACGCATTCGCGCTACCCACCCTTTTCTTCAGCATCACCAGTGCGGGACTTTTGCGGGACCCCTGTCCGACCACCTTGTTTGCCGCCAGAATCAGGTTGGTCAATTCGGCTGCCGAGTAGTGGCTGGTAATGCGTCCCGATCGATGTCCCAGCAAGTCTTGTCGATCCTCGAAAGACACGCCTGCAGCTCGTAAGCGTCGGCCAAAAGTATGTTTCAGGTCGTGTACGCGAACCTGCGACA
>JBGTHC010000110.1:0-3701 GCA_041746375.1 Woeseiaceae bacterium | reverse complement strand
TGAATAAAACACGCAGATCATTGAAGCTAAAGCCAGTTTAGGAAATAATGCGCGTGCAGTTTTATTCCAACAGAGGAAATTTGGATGATGATCAAGAATGTACTGAAAGTGAGCGCACTTGTGCTCGTTCTCGGCGTGGCTTCAGGTTGTGCCGGCCAGGAAGCTATTGAAAGAGCACAGGCTACCGCGGACGGTGCAGCAAGAGATGCGGCAGCAGCCCAATCCGCTGCTGAAGCTGCCCGTGCAGCAGTGGACAGTGCGACACAGGCTGCAAGAAGTGCACAAAGCACTGCTGATCAGGCGCTTTCGGCCGCCCGTGAAGCCCAGTCTTGCTGCGATGCAAACCGTGACCGACTGGAGCGCATGTTCCAGCAGTCAATGTCCAAGTAAGTAGCGAAGACTACGACGATTTATTCGGACGCCGCGCTGGTCGCGGCGTTTTTTATGGATCGTCCGACGCCGGCGGGAATGCCGTCGGCGCGTTCGAGCAACGTCTCGGCGAAATCCCAGTCGAGTTCACCGGCGCGGCTGCTGGTGGCGGCCACGAACCGGACTGTCAACGCCGTCAACCGGTCGCGGATCGGCGGCTCGATCTGCCGCTCGTTTACCGCGGGCAGTTCCCTGTCGGTGGCTGGCACGTCAACAACGACTCCGTCGCCGGCCTCTTCGGCTGCAATCGGCGCCGCATCCAGTGTGCGGTGTACTTCCAGCACCAGTTCCTCGCCATCCCAGCCCATCTTGATCGGCTCGTTGATGATCATCACCTGCGTCTCGACGGGCACTTGCTCAAACAGGTATTCGATGTCTTCCGGGAACATGCGTATGCAGCCGTGCGTGACTCGCATGCCGACACCGGCCGGCCGGTTCGTACCGTGAATCAGGTAAGCGGGCAGATTCAGGCGCATGGCGAAAGCGCCCAGTGGATTGTCCGGGCCCGGCGGGACGGCGCGCGCCAGCGTACGGCCGTCGGCCTCGTGTTCCTGGCGCACTGAATCGGGCGGATACCAGGTCGGGTTCCTGGATTTTGCAACGATCCGCGCGCGGCCAAGCGGCGTTTCCCAGTCCATGCGCCCAATGCTCATCGGGTAGGTCATGACCACGGCTGGCTCGCCATCCCGTGGCGCCGGATAGTAGTACATCCTGTATTCCGCGAGATTCAGTACGATGCCACGTCGCGGCCCGCCCGGCAGGACGAAGCGCGTCGGCAACAGTACCGTTGTGCCCTCGCCCGGCAGCCAGGCATCCACGCCCGGGTTCGCGCGCACGATGTCTTCGTAGCCGAGGCCGTGTCGCCGAGCCAGCTCGAGCAGCGTGTCCTCCGCCCGCGCCGTAACGGTGGTCACGGAACCAATGACGTCGTGGCCCTCCGGCGGCAGTTCGTATACTTCGCCGTATGCCGGCCCTGACAGGCCGAGGATCGCCAGCAACGCCAATAGGGGGAGCAACCGATAATCCACGCTCATTTTCATTGGCCGGTCTCTTCTCGCTCGAGTACTTCAATTTCCGATTCCGCCGCGCGCAACCAGTTCTGGATGGCCTTGCTTTGCAGCACCCGGTCCGGGTATTTGCGTGCCGATTCCGGCACATTCACTCCGTAACTGCGAAATCGAAACACGATCGGTGCGTACATGGCATCGGCGACGCTGAACCTGCCGAACAGCCAGCCGTCCGGGCCGTCGTAGTTTCTGCTGCAATCGGCCCAGATACCATGGATCCGCTCAACATCGGCAGCGACCGCGTCTGTAAGTGTCACACGACGACCCATCGCACGGCAATTCATGGGCATCGTCTGTCGCAGCGCGGCGAACCCGGCATGCATCTCGGCGCTGATCGAGCGTGCGTGTGCCCGCACAACCGGGTCTGTTGGCCAGAGTTGCCGCTCCGGCCAGCGTTCCGCGACGGTTTCTGCTATGGCCAGTGAGTCCCAAACGGCTCGTCCGTCGACAACCAGTACCGGAACCTGCCGGGCCGGTGACAGCGTGCGAATACGTTCGTCGAACTCCGCGCAGTCGAGTGGCACGCGCACCTCCTCGAAATCGATGCCGGCTTCGCTCAGCAGAAACCAGCTGCGCAACGACCAGCTGGAGTAGTTCTTGTTGCCTATATAGAGCGTGAGTTTCATCGGTGCCCTGCATGCCCAGCGCTACTGCTGCGCGTCGTTGCTCAATATTATTTCATATTTGTTTGCCGGCGGCCCGACAACCGTGTCGATTGACCCGTTTGACCGCGGCCGGTAGCCTGCACACATCATCGTCAATCGGTGCAATCACATGGGCGTCAGTATTTCGGTCGATCTCACGGATCGTGACCTTGGTTTTTTTCGCCACGCAGTCCGCAAGTCGCGTGACGCAGTACGCGACGCCGACGAACAGGAAATCATTGACGCCATCAAATCGGTAATCGATGAAATTCGGGCGGCGAATCCCCTGCCCGACTTCATTGCTCGCCGCCTGCCCGACCTCGACGCAATGATCGCCATGTTGCAGGATGAGGAGTGGAAGTTGCCGACGCTCGACCGCGAGCGTCTGCTGGCGACGTTCGTCTATTTCGGCGATCCCGAGGACCTGATCCCGGACGACATTCCGGCGATAGGTTTTCTGGACGATATCATCCTGATCGAATTGCTGATAAACGACCTTCGGCACGTTCGCGAGGCTTACAAGGATTTCTGCGCATACCGCACGCAGTACAGTGCACGCTTCAAAAGCAACGACGATGCCGAGTTGCAGCAACGGCGGGTGGCCGGCAAGCGCCAGCAACTGCACGCGCGCATGCAACGACGACAGGCGCGCGATACGCGTACCGCCCTTTGGTAGTACTTGGTGCTTGCTAGTAGCGCATTATCACCGAACCCCAGGTAAAGCCACCGCCAAAGGCTTCCATGAGGATCAGTTGACCGCGCTGAATGCGCCCGTCGCGTACGCCGACATCGAGCGCCATCGGCACAGAAGCCGCGGAAGTGTTGCCATGATCCTGTACCGTAACAATTACCCGTTCCATCGGCAGGCCCAGGCGTTTTGCAGTTGCCTGGATGATGCGCAGATTGGCCTGGTGAGGAATGAGCCAGTCTACATCGCTCTTGTCGATGTTGTTTGCGGCCAGTGCCTTCTCGGCGACATTGCCGAGCGTTTTGACCGCAACCTTGAAGACTTCGTTGCCACTCATGATGATCTTGGAGTCGCCGTGGCCGGCCTTGTGCAGATCCTTGGAGGCGCCGACCGGGTAATAAAGCAGTTCCTTGTACTTGCCATCCGCACCAAGATGGCATGACAGGATGCCGGGCTCGTCCGCGGGTTTTACGATCACGGCACCGGCGCCATCACCAAACAGCACACAGGTACTGCGATCCTTCCAGTCGACGAGTTTGGAGATGATTTCCGCACCGATAACCAGCGCGCATTTCGATTCGCCCGCCCGTACAAACTTGTCGGCGGTTGTCAGCGCGTAAATGAAACCCGTGCACGCCGCTTCGATGCTGAATGCCGGACAGCCATGAATGCCCAATCGATTCTGCACCAGCGTGCCGATGTTGGGAAAGATCAGGTCCGGACTGGTCGTGCCGACGATGATCAGGTCGATATCGTCGGGGCCGACAGCGGCTGCCGCCATTGCGATTCGGGCCGCCTCAACACACAGATCAGACGTCGTCTGGTCTTCCCTGGCGATGTGCCGGCGCTCTACGCCGGTTCGCGTGCGAATCC
>JBGTHC010000109.1:0-12760 GCA_041746375.1 Woeseiaceae bacterium | reverse complement strand
TAAGGACCCCACAACGCAAGCACCGACCGTGGGTGGGGGTGCCCTTTTCGGAACGCCGCAAGTACATCCCTGTAGGCTCCGGGCTCGACATCCCTGTCTCGCACGGTCCGAAAAGGGCACCCCCACCCACGGTCGGTGCTTGCGTTGTGGGGTCCTTAGGCCTTCCCCGGCTACGGTCGGTTCTTGGGTTGTGGGTCGATAGGTGTCCTCTCCTGGCACCAGTCGGTGCTTGCGGTGTGGGTTGGCGAAGGTTGGCACAACGATTCAGCGAGACGCTCGGTGGTGAGGGCTTGTCAGGATTGTCAAAACCATGGATGTTTTTGCCAAAGCCGCCATGTATGGCTTCACGGCGGTCCTGACAAGCCCTCACCACCGAGCGTCTCGCCTTGCCACGGGGTAAGCGGCGAATAAGGCGCTGGCGTTTAGACGTTGAACATGAGGATTTCACGTTCCCATGGCGTGATGATTTCCTCGAATTCGCGTTCCTCGTCTTCTTTCAGGAGGCAATAGAGGGTTACGAAATTATTGCCGAGGGTTTTGCGCATGGCTTCGGAAGCTCGCATGGCTTCGATTGCCGAGTAGATATGCCGGTGTAAGGCGAACGGTGTTTCGTAGGCGCTGCCTTCGATCGGGTTGCTGGCGTCCAGCTCTTCCATCATGCCGAGGTAGCCACAGGCGAGACTTGCGGCGAGTGCCAGGTAGGGGTTGACGTCGGAGCCGGCCAACCGGTTTTCGATACGTCGGGCTTCGGGGCCGGAGTCCGGTACCCGCAGGCCCACCGTGCGATTGTCGATTGCCCACGCGAGGTTGACCGGCGATGCCCAGGAGTTCAGGAATCGGCGGTAAGAGTTAACGTACGGTGCAAACACCAGCATCGCCTCGGGCATGTAACGTTGCAGGCCGCCCAGAAACGAATAGAAGTACTTGCTGGGTTCACCGCTGTCGGTTGAGAAGATGTTTTTGCCATCTTTGATACTGACTATGCTTTGGTGGATGTGCAGTGCACTTCCCGCTTCCTCCGACATCGGCTTCGCAAGAAACGTTGCATGCATCTCATGTTCGATCGCAGCTTCGCGCACTGTGCGCTTGAACAGGAATACCTGATCGGCCAGCGTAATAGGATCGCCGTGCAGGAAGTTAATTTCGAATTGGGCCGGGCCCATTTCCTGGGACAGGGTATCGATATGTATGCCCTGTGCCTCACAATAGGCATACACATCGTTGATGAAGGGATCGAAATCATTCATCGTATCGATGCTGTAGGGCTGGCGCGACATATCGGTTCGGCCGAGCCGTCCTTCCGGCGGTTCGACCTCGGCATTCGCATCCGAGTGCGGATTGATCAGGTAGAACTCCACTTCCGGCGCAACAATCGCTTTCCAGCCCTGCTTCTCGTAGAGCTGCAGCACTGAACGCAATACATGCCGCGGCGATGTATCGACCGGGGAGCCGTCCTTGCGGAAACAATCGAGAAATACCGAAGCGGCGGGATCGGTTGCCCAGGGTACCGGACGCAACGTCGACGCATCCGCTTTCAGCCACATGTCGCGGTCCTCGACATTGGCGGTGTTGGTCACGTACTCGCCGGAAACCGTTTGCGCGAACACCGCTTCCGGCATCTTCATATCACCACTGCCAAACTTGTCGGCAGGAAGTAGTTTGCCCCTGGCTGCGCCTGCCATGTCCGGGACTATGGCTTCAACGTCTTCTATGCGGTGTTGTTTGAAATATTCCTGAAAAATTTGCTTGTCACTCACGTTACACCTTGTCGTTGGGCAATCGCTGTGCGGCGCGTTTTCTGCACGCATCGCCGAAAGCAGCGAAAATTGCCATTGAAAATTGGTTTTCGGTTACCCGCCATTCGGGATGCCATTGCACGGCCAGTGCAAACGATCTGGCCGAGTCAACGTGAAAGCCCTCGACAAGACCGTCATCCGCTACCGCTTCGACGGACACGCCATTTGCGAGTCGCGCCACACCCTGTGCATGCAGTGAATTAACCTGCACGCGATCGGTACCGGCCAGGCGGCGCAACAGGCCATTTTCCGGCAGATTGACGAAATGTGCCGGGCCGTACTGGCGTTCGACCGGTTCTTCCTTGTTCTCGCGGTGATCGTCGAAGCCCTGCACCTCTTGCAGGTGCTGGTGCAGCGTGCCGCCCAGAACGACGTTGAGTTCCTGGAATCCACGACACACGGCCAGTAACGGCACGCCAGTTTCGAGTGCCCGTGCGATCAGGGGCAGCGTCGTTTCGTCACGATGCGGATCGTGCCAGGTGCCCTCCCGGCTGGGTGAGCCGCCGTAGCGGTGGGGCTCGACGTTCGAAGGACTGCCGGTCAGGAGAATGCCGTCCAGTACCGACAGCAGTTCGTCCGGGGCGATGCCGGAACCCAGGGCCGGAATCAGCAGGGGCAGACCATCCGCGCCGTCGCGGATCGCCGTAATATATTTTTCCCCGACCAGGTGGAACGGATGCGGATCGAGTACGCGCCGATCAGCCGGCACGCCGATTACTGGTTTTGCACACATACACAGCCCTTGAGGCAACCGCGTCTCGGTCGTCCCAGGGCCTATCAACCTCCCGGCGCGGTCCTTTGGTCAGCAAACTCCGTAGTTGCCAGGTTGCCCGAATAACCGCCGGCCAGACTATCCCTGAACGGGGAGCATACGTCAGACAGCGACAGGCTGTATACGACCCATCCCGGCAAATTGCTCCCGGGTGTCAATGGACCGTTGCCCGCTCAGGGTTTGCGGAACAGTAGTGTAAACCGGTCGGTGTTGCCGGTAACGGATTTCCGTCCCACTTCAAAGCGCAATTCGTCATCGGGCCGGTAGTGAATATCGCTGTAATCGACGAATTCGAATCCGGCAGCGAGCACTTCCTTGATAATCTGCACCGCGTCGGCGCGACGGCGGTTTTCATTGGTCATCGGCTCCATGTGCCGACGCGAATGGTCCACGATACCGTAGTGGCCGCCCGAACGCAGTGCCCTGAACACGGCGTCATTGATATTGGCGCGCCCTTCGGGAGTGAAGTTATGGACATTGCGAAAAGTCAGCGCAAGATCCACGTCGCTGATGCCAAAATCAAAAGGTGGAATGAAATTGGTGCCGAACGGCCCACTTCTCTCGAGCTCGACATCGATGTTACTGACTTCGACCTGGTCGAAGCCGCTCTGTGTGAGCAGGTTCTGACTGACGTTGGTCGTACCGATGGCAACGTGCAACTCTCCCGAATCGCGCAACACCGGTGCCAGGATCTTGGTGTACCAGCCGCCCCCGGGAAGCAACTCGAGAACTCGCATGTCGTCTTCGAGACCGAAAAACTGCAGGGTCTCCAGGGGTGAGCGATCAGAATCGCGGGCAACCTCCACTTCCGTGCGCACATCACTCGCTATCGCAGCGGCAATCTTGTCCTCGACCGTGGTGTCCTGTGCCAGGGCATGCGCGCCAGCGAACGCGAGAATCAGGATAATGTGGTATCGCATACGGCTCCCCGTTTTGCAAAGTATATGAACCATGACGTCGCGCGACTATTACCATTAGACCATCAGGCAACGACGCCGTCGCATTGTAGCCCATTAAGCTGAAGGGCCTTCGGCCACGAGGATCGAAATGATGAAGCTTTACAGCTACTACCGCAGCAGCGCCTCGTATCGCATCCGCATCATACTGAATTTCAAGGGCCTGCCGTGGGATTACCTGTCTGTCATGTTGAATCGCGGCGAGCAGCAGGCTGCTGCATACAAAGCCCTGAACCCGATGGGCTTCGTACCGCTCCTGGCAACCGACGATAGCATGCTGACCCAATCGCCGGCCATCGCCGAGTACCTCGAAGAACGATATCCCTCACCGGCGCTGTTACCACAGGATTCTTTGTTGCGTGGACAGGCGCGGGAAATCCAGGGTCTCATCGGCTGCGACATACATCCATTGCAGAACCTGCGGGTGCTAAACTACCTAAGAGGCGACCTGCGGCAGGGCGATGCCGGCGTGCAGGCCTGGTGTCGACACTGGATCGGCGAAGGCTTCAGCGCTGTTGAATCCCTGGTTAAAAAACGTTCGACACATGGCCAATTTTGCGTCGGGGACACGCCGTCACTGGCAGACGTGTGGCTTGTTCCGCAGTTGTATAATGCGGAGCGCTTCGAGCTCGACCTGAAGCCGTTTCCGACAATTACCTCGATTGGCCGTCACTGCAATCGTCTCGCGGCATTCGCTGCCGCCCACCCAGCGCAACAACCGGACGCGCCCGATTCATAACAAACGGGCGCTCAGAGGCGGCGGTTGGCATAGCGACTGACGAACCAAGCAATAAGTACGCCGACGGTCACGACGCCAATTACGAGCGTCGCCAGCGCATTGATATCCGGCGTTACGCCTAGCTTGACCTTCGAGAAGATCAACATCGGCAGCGTACTGCCTCCCGGACCGGACACGAAACTGGCGATCACGAGATCGTCGAGTGACAGGGTAAACGCGAGAAGCCAGCCGGCAATCATGGCGGGCGCGATCAACGGCAACGTGATATCGAATACCACTCGCAACGGTCGGCCACCGAGGTCCATTGCGGCCTCCTCCAGTGACTCATCCATAGCCGAAAGGCGCGACTGCACGATCACCGTCACGTAGGCCATTGCGAATGTCGTATGCGCAATCGTAATGGTTGAAAATCCGCGTTGCGCCGGCCAGCCGATCATTTGTTGCAGGCTGACGAACAGCAACAAAAGTGACAGGCCGGTAATAACCTCGGGCATCACGAGCGGTGATGTGATCATCCCGGAGAACAGCGTTCGGCCGCGAAATCGGCCGAACCTCGCCAGTGCCAGTCCCGCCATCGTGCCGAACACCGTTGCCAGCGTGGCGGTGACGAACGCGATACGTAAACTCAGGAAGGCCGCGTCAAGTACTTGTTCGTTGCGCAGCAGCTCGCTGTACCAACGGGTCGAGAAACCGCCCCAGACCGTCGCGAGTCGCGAATCATTGAACGAGTAGACAATAACCGAGACCAGCGGGATATAGAGGAACGCGTAACCGAATGCCAGCACCGACAGCGTGAACCTGGAGCCACGTTTTCTCATCCACTGGCCTCCAGGTTGCGAGACTGGCTGCGTTGCAGGAGTACAATGGGCACGACCAGCAGAACGAGAAGAATAATTGCAACCGAGGATGCCAGCGGCCAATCGCGATTGACGAAGAACTCGTCGAACAACACGCGACCGATCATCATCGAATCCGGACCACCGAGCAGGTACGGAATGACGTATTCACCCATGGCCGGAATAAATACCAGCAGGCAGCCGGCAATGACGCCCGGTCGCGCGAGCGGCCAGGTGATATCGCGAAACGCCTGTGACGGCGAGGCGCCGAGATCCTGAGCAGCCTCGACCAGGTCCGGGTCCATCCTTTCGAGCGTTGCATAGAGCGGCAGGATCATGAAGGGCAGGTACGAATAAACGAGGCCGAGGTACACGGCGAAATCGGTATAAATAAGCTGTAGTGGTTGGTCGATAATGCCGAACGTCAGCAACGCATTGTTGATCACGCCATAGTTGTTCAGAAGTCCCATCCAGGCGTAGACGCGCAGCAGAAACGAAATCCAGAACGGCAGGATTATCAGCAACAACAGGATATTGCGGGTAGTCGACTTCGCGCGTGCAATGCCGTAGGCCATGGGAAAGCCAAGCAACAGGCACAATACGGTGGCTGTCGCTGCCATGAACACGGACTTGAGGTAGGTGACGATGTACAGCTTGTCCGTCAACAGAAAAACATAGTTGCTGATCGTAGCGTCTGGTTTGCCGTCTTCGTCGAAGAACGGCGTAAATGGCGGCAACGCAATGACCGGATCGGCGAAACTGATTTTCAGGATGATGGCGAATGGTGCAAGGAAGAAAACCAGCAGCCACAAATAGGGTATCGCAGTGGTTACCCGTTGCCAGAGTCGATCCTGGGCGTTAATCATGCAAGACCACGACGCTTTGCGCTCGCCAGGAGATGAAAACCTTGTCATCCCACTCGAGGAATCGTTCCGCGGATCGCTGCCTGTTCTGTGCGCTTACCTGCACAACCCTGCCACTATCGAGACGAATCCGGTACAGGGACAGGTTGCCAAAGTAACCGAGATCCTCGACCACGCCGGGCAGACAGGTATCGTCGTTACCAACGGGCCGATCCTGACTGATAAATATTTTTTCCGGACGGATTGCGAGGCAAACGGGGCTACCTTTGCCAGTTACGCTGCCTTTGGCCACGTCATCGACATCGCAAGCCGTCAGGACGGCGCCCACTGCCTCACAGCGCACGTTGATCATGCCATCACGGCGGTCTTCGACAGTACCCTCGAACATGTTGATCGTGCCGATGAAATCGGCGACAAAACGGTTGCGCGGGTATTCATAAACCACTTTCGGCTTGCCTACTTGTTCCAACCGGCCTTCGTTCATCACGGCAATCCGGCTCGAGAGGATCATCGCCTCTTCCTGGTCGTGCGTGACAACAACAAAGGTTATGCCCAGTCTGTCCTGCAAACCCATCAGTTCGAACTGTGTGTGCTCCCTGAGTTTCTTGTCGAGTGCCGCCAGCGGCTCATCGAGCAACAACACCTTCGGACTCTTGACCAGTGCACGAGCCAGCGCTACTCGCTGGCGCTGGCCTCCGGACAACTGGTTCGGCTTGCGTGTTGCAAACTGTTGCAGCTGCACCAGCTCCAGCATCTCGGCCACCCGGGTTTTGATCTCGGTCTGCGGCAGGCCTTCTTTCTGCAGCCCGTAGGCAATGTTTTTCTCCACCGACATGTGTGGAAAAATGGCGTACGACTGGAACATCATGTTTACCGGGCGTCGATACGGCGGCAGGTTCGTGATGTCAACGCCATCGATGACGATTCGCCCGCTGGTTGGCGTTTCGAAGCCGGCCAGCATGCGCAGCAGCGTTGTCTTGCCACAACCGGAGCCGCCCAGTATCGAAAAGAGCTCGCGACGACCGATATCGAGATCGACGGCATCGACGGCGACAAAATCGCCGAAATGTTTGCTCAGGCCGGTAATGCCGATGAACGCATCCGACGAATTGCTGCCGTTGTCCGTGCCGGGGATCGTCATAGGCAAAAGGCTCTCTCTACAGCGGCATGGAGATCAGAGACCACTCTTGACCCGAGCCCAGGTGCGCGTACGAAATCGCTCTTTGGCGGGGTCTCCGAAGCGCACCGGATAGAGCAGGTCCCAGGACGACTCGTCAGGATAGATACCGGGGTTGTCGGCGACTTCCGGCCTTAATAATGGCCGTGCTGACTTGTTGGCGTTGGCGTAGAACACAAAATTCGAAATCGCTGCGGTGACTTCGGGACGCAATATGTAGTTTATAAACCTGTACGCGTTCTCTGTGTGCGGCGCATCGCTGGGAATGAACATGCCGTCGACCCAGAGACCCGAGCCTTCCTTGGGCATGGTATATCGCAGGTCGATTTCAATGCCGGCTTCTGCCGCCCGTACGGAAGCTTGCGCGTAATCGCCGGACCAGCTCATCGCGACACACACTTCCTTGTTGGGCAAATCGCTGATCATCTTGGTACCGCTGAAATAGCGTATGTACGGACGCACGCTGTCAAGTTGCGCTTCCGCCGCGAGGAGGCTTTCTTCGTCGACGGCATTGGGATCGCGACCCAGGTAGGCAAGCACCATCGGAATGACGTCCGTTGCACTATCCAGCAGGCTGACGCCGCAGTCAGCCAGCCTGGAAACGATCGCAGGATCGAACAATACATTCGCACTGTCCATTTCGAGATTTGGCAAGCGGGCGCGGACCATGTCCTCATTGTAGGCGTAGCCGGTCGTCCCCCACATATAGGGGACCGAGTAGCCTTTGACGTTTTCGTACATATCCGTCTTGGCGACAATTTCACGGTCCAGATGATGGATATTGTCAAGCTTTGAATAGTCGAGTCGGCGAAACACCCCCAGCGGCGCCAGGCGGTTCACGAACTGGTGGGAATGAAAAACGACATCGTAGCCGCTGCCGCCGGCAAGCAACTTGGCATCGACGATCTCCGAAGAATCGTAGATGTCGTAGTTGACCTTGATGCCAAACTCTTGCTCGAAGTCAGTAATCGTATTGGGCCCGACGTAATCGGACCAGTTGTAAATGTTCAGAACCTGCGCCTGTGACGGATCGGCCGAGGAGCCGTCTCGACCGCATCCGACCACTGTACCCAGCGCCAGCATTGCCATGCAGGCAACCGGCAAACCAACCCTGGTCGAGGTATTGTCCATTCTCTGAGAATATCAACTCTTCGCTGAATGAGGGACAGTGTGTAACTGGCGCTGCGGGCTATAAATCGTCCAGCCCACGCTTCAACAACCCGCGTGCGATAATGAGTCGCTGGATTTCACTGGTGCCCTCCCAGATGCGATCCACACGCAGTTCCCGAAAAAAGCGTTCTGCCACGTTCTCGCGCATGTAGCCACGGCCACCGAAAATCTGCACAGCTCGATCAGCGACCCGGTTTGCCATTTCCGATGCGTAAAGCTTGACCATGGAACAGCGATTGTGCAGTTGCCTGAGGTTATCGCCACGATCGTGCGCCCGGGCTGCCTCGAAGGTCATAAGGCGTGCCGCCCACAATTCTGTAGCGCTGTCTGCAAGCATGAACTGAATAGCCTGCCTCCCGGCCAGCGGTATGCCGCCGATCTCGCGCTGCTGTGCGAACTCGCTCGCCTCTTCGATTAATCGTGCCGCCGCGCCACAACAACGGGCGGCGATCATGAGTCGCTCGCGCCTGAACCAGCTCTTGGTAAACGCCATACCGTCGCCGGATCGGCCCACACGATTTGCTGCTGGCACGAAAACGTCATTGAATCGATAGGTAGGATGATGTGCGGCATAGGTATGACTGAACAACGGCGATGCGGTCATTTCTATGCCATCAGTGCCCTGGTCAACGAAGAATAGTGCATCTTCCGCTGCGGACGGAATGGTCGCCTGAAACCAGAAAAATTCAGCGAGATTCGCGCTGGTTACAAACCATTTTTCACCGTTGAGGCGGAAGCCACCATCGGCCAGCTGCGCAGTTGCCTCGAGGGAGTCGATGTCGGAACCCGGGCCCGCTTCAGTAATTGCATAACAATCGTGTTTTTCACCGCGCATCAACGGCAGCACATAGCGTTCTATCTGGTCGTCGCTGCAAGCTCCGAACATCCAGCTTTGCGGTTCGGCGAAGCACCAGGCCAGGGCATTCGTGACACGACCGAGTTGCTCCCAGACCGCAACCTGCTCAACGATGGACAATTCCAGGCCGCCATGCGATTTCGGCACATCCATCGCGCTCAATCCTAGTTCGACGGCCTGCGCCTTGTGCGCTTTCCTGAGCTCGGCCGACAGCATGCCGTTATTCAGTTCGGCGTCGACCTCGTGCGGTTGCAGCACATTCTCCGCGAAGTCACGCGCCTTCTTTTGCCAATCCAGCACGTTTGCGTTCAGTTCAATATTCAAGTGACGGCCTCTTTAATTTGCCGTAATAAAACTCTGTTTGATGTTTTGGTAGTCGCAAATGGCGACCGCTTATTCGATGGTGCGTTCAATCCGGCGCTCGAGCGCCTTATTCGTAATGTTCCGGGAACACCGCCCTCAGGTAGCTGTATACGGCATCCATTGCGACGTCGCGATCAAAACCCTTCGGGCTCACGAGGCACGACATCCACAAACCGTCGGTCATGGAAGACAACGCGTCGGTAACAGTCTGTGCGGTTATACTCTTATACTCACCCTGATCGATGAGCGCCTGGCAAAGACCGTTAATGACTTCGTCATAATTACGGTCGTACGCCTCACAGATTTTCTGGTACGTCGGCACCGCCTTTACTTCACCCCAGAAGGAAAACCATACGGCAAGCTTCTGCCGGTCGCACACCGACGGCTTCAAGTCCATCTCCATAAGCGCCAGCAACTTGGCTGCAGCTTCCGGCCCTGACTTTTCCAGGGTGCTCTCGAATTGTGACTTGTAGTCCTCGGCGAGGTACTGCAGCGTTTCGTTGAACAGGTTTTCCTTGCTGTTGAAATGCAGATTGACAATACCCTGAGAAAGGCCCGCCTCTTGCGCCACATCCCCCAGCGTTGTGCTGCCAATGCCTTTCTTTGAAATGCACTTGATCGTGGCCTGGATAAGTTGCTGCCGACGTTCCTCGCGTGTTGCGGTTCTGCGGCTGCTTTTTGCTGCCGTCACGGACATGGCTACCCCGCTCCTCATTCCCGACGTCACACTCAGCGGCATTGTACGCTCCGTCCTGTTTGCGGCAATTGACATATGTTCTGCGCGAGTTGCCGGCAACCCGGCCTCCGGAACCCGCATAGTGCCATATTATGAATGAGTATTCATTCATATTTCTGGACTTTCATCGCCCTCTTATGCAATGCTCGCCAGGTAATAATAGGGAGGATTTATGAGGTGCCTGGACAAATCGAATAAGCATTTTCTTAAAGCGAACACCAGGTTGCCACTTGGCGTTTCGTCCAATTTCCGTTATTGGGGCGATAAGAAAACCATTTACGCGAAACGCGGTAAAGGTGCCCGACTCTGGGACATCGATGACAACGAGTACATCGATTACCGGCTCGCTTACGGACCCAACATTCTCGGCTACGCCGATCCCAGGGTAGACGAAGCCGCACGCCAGGGTATGGACGTAGGCGGCGTGTTTGCGTTGGCGACAGAACTCGAATACGAAGTCGCCTGCCGAATCGCCAAAATGGTGCCCGCGGCAGAGCTCGTTCGCTTCTCCAATTCCGGCACCGAAGCGGTAATGGCTGCGCTGCGTATCGCTCGCGCCTTCACCGGAAAAGACGGCCATATCGTCATGGAAGGCGGTTACCATGGCGTCTTCAACGAAGTGCTATGGTACGCCGATATCGAAGAGTGGACTCCGACAGACGGCGAACCCAGAGTTCTGCCCTTCGGTGAAGGCATCCCTTCCATTCTCAAGCCGCTGTTTCACAGTGTGCCGCTGAACGATGCAAATGCCCTCGAAGACGTCCTGCGAAAACGCGGTGACGAAATCGGTTCGTTCCTTATCGAACCGATCATGGGAAACTGCTGCGGCCTCGCGGCGACCCCACAGTACATGAAAGATGCCCGTTATCTGTGCGACAAGCACGATGTCCTGCTTGTTATAGACGAAGTAAAGACCGGGTTCCGCGTTACCAGAGGCGGCGTCCAGGAGTTGTTGAACGTCAAGGCAGATCTCTGCACCTTTGCCAAGGCCATGGCCAACGGCTATCCGATCTCGGTCGTCGCCGGACGCGAAGACATAATGAGAAAATTCGGCGACGGTGTAGTGCATGGCGGCACTTTTACCGGACATTCTGTATCGCTGGCCGCAGCGAATCGTACTCTGCAAATTCTGGATGAGACCGATACGCTGGCAAATATCGAGAACTATGGCAAACGATTGCAGGCTGGCCTGAAGCGAATTCTCGCAGCCCGGGGCATACCTCATTGCTTTGCAGGTCACCCGTCCATGATGGGATTGTTCTTCGACGATCATGTGCCTAGCGATTATCGTGACTGGGTCAAAACCGACTATGAATTTTACGATTCGCTGGCGCCCGAGCTGCATGAACTGGGAATTCTGGTAGAACCTGACTCGCGCGAACCGTGGTTCATTTGTGACGCTCACGATGTGAAATGTCTCGACGAAACTCTGGACAAATTTGAGCGGGCGGTGGACATTACATTGAAAAAGCAGCCGACTGACAGCAGCCGAAGTCATACCGCGTAGCTGCGGCCCAACTCAAGGAAATCCGGACGCGGGATGCGACCGACTTCGTCCGGCTGTCGAGCTGCGCTGTCAACGGAGTATGATTGCGACACTCGCGATACCGCTTAACAGCCACATGCTGCCGCGAACTTCCGATTTTCTGCACGCTTAACCCGGGGCATTTCGACATCGATGAAAACCTATGACGCCATAGTCGTTGGCGCCGGGCACAACGGCCTGACCAACGCTGCCTTCCTGGCGAAGGCCGGTCTCGATGTACTGTGCGTCGAGAAGAACGAGTATATCGGCGGCGCCACCGTGAGCCGGAACCTTTATAAGGACTGGTACTACTCCAATTGCTCCTACGTTTGCTCACTCCTGCGACCCGAGATCTTCCGGTCGCTGGAACTGCATCGGCACGGCTTGCAGGTGACACCCTACGGCGGCGGTGTCACGTTCATGGAGAACGGCAACTATTTTGGTTCTTATTGGGATTCTGAAGTCGCTCATCGCGAGTATGCCCGTTTCTCCCAACATGATGCAGATGCCTACGAGCGGTATTCGGCTGATGTCATGCGCCAGACGCGCTTCATTCGCGACTCACTTTTGCGCACGCCTCCCGACCCAACGTCGTTCAAACCACGCGATCTGCGCGAGCTTATGCATCTCGGCCAACGCTTCTACGAGATGGGTGAAGATCGCATGTACGACACGATTCGCTTCTGGACGATGAGCGTTGCTGAGTACCTCGACGAGTATTTCCAAACCGACGTGATCAAGGCGTCGATGTCAGGTAGCGGCATTATCGGCACGGCACTCGGCATTCACTCCCCGGGCACCGCTTACGTACTGCTGCATCACTACATGGGTGAAGTCGACGGCAACGTCGGGTCATGGGGCTATGCGCGCGGCGGCATGGGGTCGGTCGCGAAGGCCATTGCCGGTGCCTTGCAAGCCTATGGCGGCGAAATACGCACCGATGCGGGCGTCGACAAGATCCTGGTTGCCAG
>JBGTHC010000108.1:0-17137 GCA_041746375.1 Woeseiaceae bacterium | reverse complement strand
AGCCAGAAACGCTGCCGCTGCTGGCGGCGCAACTCGAGCCGTAGCTCATCGACAGCCGGCGCACGCAAATCGAAACGCAGGTTGCCGCTCGCCGCCTGCTCGGAGAGAAACCGGACGGCCCCCGGCAGTTCCTGCAGCGCTTCGCGCAACTGCGGCAGGTTTTCGCGGAAGCCGCGCATGATCGCGCGCCCGCCGGTCTGTTCGTCCATCCAGCGCCGCAGCACCGGCCGCGCGGTTTTCCACAGGTCCAGTTGCGGATAAAGCTCGCGCCCCAGCCCTTCGACGTTGACCAGCGTCTTCTGCAGCAGCACGAGCTGTGGCTGGATTTCCATATTGAAGCGGCGCGCCGTTGCGAACAGGCGGATCAGCACCTGCGCGAAGGAAATTTCGATCAGCGGTTTGCTGAAGATCGGCTCGCATACCGTGCGCACGGCGGATTCGAGTTCGTCGATGCGGGTTTCGGGTGGCACCCAGCCCGAATCGATATGCAGCTTTGCGATCTGGTGGTAGTCGCGGTCGAAGAAAGCCATGAAATTGCCGGCAAGATACTTCTGGTCGCTGGGACTCAAACTGCCCACGATGCCGAAGTCGACGGCGGCGTACTTCGGATTCGCCGGATCGTCAACTTGTACGAAGATGTTGCCGGGATGCATGTCGGCGTGGAAAAAATTGTGGCGGAACACCTGCGTGAAGAAAATCTCGACGCCGTTTTCGGCCAGCCGCTGGATGTCGGTACCTGCCGCCCGTAACGCCGGCATGTCGCTGATCGGGATGCCGTAGATGCGTTCCTGCACCAGCACCTCCGGACGGCAGTAATCCCAGTAAATCTCTGGAACGTAGAGCAGATCGGAGCCGTCGAAGTTGCGCTTGAGCTGCGCCGCATTGGCGCCTTCGCGCAGCAGGTCGAGCTCGTCGATGATCGTCTTGTCGTATTCGCGAACGACATCCAGCGGCCGCAGGCGCTTGGATTCGGCCCAGTAGCGGTCGGCCAGGCCGGCCAGCGCGTACAGCACGTCGAGATCCTGCTCGATCCGTTCACGAACGCCCGGACGGAGAACCTTGACGATGACCTCGGTGCCGTCCTGCAGGCTGGCCGAATGCACCTGTGCGATGGACGCGGCGGCGAGAGGCTCGCGGTCGAAGCGGGAGAAAACCTCGTGCACCGAGCGCTTGTAGCTGGCATCGAGAATGGCAATTGCTTCTGCGGCGGGAAACGGCGGGACCTGGTCCTGTAACTTCGCCAGTTCGTCGGCAATGTCGGGCGGCAGGAGGTCGCGGCGCGTGGACACCGCCTGGCCGAATTTGACGAAGATGGGACCGAGTTCCTCTAACGCCAGGCGTATCCGCACGCCGAGCGGGGCAGTGCGATCGATGCGGCGCGGAAACAGCCGGAAAAAGTAACGCAACGGCCGCAGGAAATGGGTGGCCGTAATGATTTCATCTAGGCCGTGACGTACGAGTATTCTCTGGATGCGAAAAAGGCGGAGAAGGGTGCGGTGGCGCATTGGAACCTACCGGGATGCGGCGGGGCGTGGGTCGGCAGTCGACTCGAGCTGCTTAAGGCGTGCTTCAAAACGCGCCACATCGTCACGCAGGGCTTCGACCTCGCGGCGAAATCGCCCGGCCTCGTAACGACTCGGCAGGGCACGGCTTTCCTCCTGCAGATACTCGCCGAGATTCTGCTGCAATGTAGTGCCCGCCTGCCGACCCCAGTCTCCCAGACCCCGGACAAGCTCGCCGAGGCTGTGGGCGGCAACGTCGCCGACTACGTTGGACAGTTCCTCTTCCAGGTCCGGTCGCGCGTGGCGTAAGAGGCGCTGGAAAGACTGTGCGACCTCGGCATCGCCCGTGACATCGATCGAACCGTCGCGTACTGCGTTTTCACCGGACTGGCCGGCCATAGCGGCAAGCTTCAGCAAGGATCCACTCACTACGACGTCCGGCTCGCCGTCGAAGTCCCCCGACAGGCTGATACCCGCCGGGTCGACGAGGAAATACATGGCAAGGCCACTGTCCCTGACACGCACCGCAATGACCCGCCCGTCGAGTGTCTCGCACAGTTCGCGGGCCGGGGTCTTCATGGCGATTTGCCGGTTGAGCAGGCGCGCAACCGGGCGCAGAAACCTTTCCAGAGCATCCATCTTCGGGTCCTATAGTCGGTAGCCGACATGCAACGCGACGATACCACCGGCGAGGTTGTCGTAACGGCAGCGCTCGAAGCCGGCGGCCTGAAGCATGCCGAGCAGCGTGTCCTGGTCCGGGTGCATGCGGATGGATTCGGCGAGATAGCGATAGCTTGCCGCGTCGCCTGCGACCAGTTTTCCGAGCGCCGGCAGTACCCGGAACGAGTACAGGTCGTACAACGGCTGGAGCGCATCGAGCGGCTTCGAGAACTCCAGGATGAGCGCCTTGCCGCCGGGCTTGAGAACGCGCCGCATCGACGCGAGTGCGCGGTCCTTGTCGGTCACGTTACGCAGCCCAAAGGCCATCGTCACGCAGTCGAACGCGCCGTCGGCAAACGGCAGGTTCTCGGCATCAACTTGTGCCACTGAGAGGTTCCCCGCGATGCCTGCGTCGATAAGACGTGCGCGCCCCCTTGCAAGCATTGCTGCGTTTATGTCGGCCAGCACCACGTAGCCGCGTGGCCCGGCCTGGCGCGCGAACGCCATCGCGAGGTCGCCGGTGCCGCCAGCGAGATCGAGGACCTTCTGTCCCGGGCGCACGCCCGCATGATCAATCGTGTAGCGCTTCCAGACACGATGCAGGCCGCCGGACATCAGGTCGTTCATGATGTCGTAGCGATCCGCGACCGAATCGAACACGCCTCTCACGCGCTCTGCCTTGGCGCTGGTCGCTACGGTTTCGAAACCGAAATGAGTGGTTGGTGGTTCTTTTTCCATCGGCAAGCGAGTCTCGGCAGTGCGGCTAGCGAGAATAGCCCGCCGCCGCCAGCCGGTCGAGGTAAGCCTGCCAGTTGTCGTCCTGGTCACGGCCCAGCTCGTAGAGGTATTTCCAGGTGAACAGGCCGCTGTCGTGCCCGTCGTCGAACACGAGTCGCACGGCATAGTGCCCGACCGGCTCGACCTGCGAGATCTGTACCTGCTCCTTGCCGGTCTGCAATACCTCCTGGCCGGGTCCGTGGCCCTTGACCTCGGCAGACGGCGAATGCACCCGCAGGTACTCGAACGGCAGCTCGAAGCGACTGCCGTCATCGAACTCGACGCAAAGCAGTCGCGCGCCTTTGCGCAGTCGAATTTCGAGCGGTGTGCGATCCACGGAAACTCCCGGCGGAATTAAAGAATGTAGCGACTCAGGTCCTCGTTCTGGGACAACTCGGCCAGATGCTCATCGACGTAGGCGGCGTCGATCGTGACCTGGCTGCCGCCCTTGTCGGAGGCCTCGAACGACACGGTCTCGAGCAGTCGCTCCATTACGGTGTGCAGGCGCCGCGCGCCGATATTCTCGGTCGCCTCGTTGACGTGATAGGCCACTTCAGCGAGGCGTTGCACGCCGTCCGGTGTGAATTCCAGCCGCACCTCTTCGGTTGCAAGAAGCGCCATGTATTGTGCGGTCAGCGAGGCATCCGGCTCGGTGAGGATACGCACGAAATCCTCGGTCACCAGCGACTTCAGTTCCACCCGTATCGGGAAACGCCCCTGCAGCTCGGGGATCAGGTCCGATGGTTTCGCGACATGAAACGCGCCCGACGCAATGAACAGGATGTGATCCGTCCGCACCATGCCGTACTTTGTGTTCACGGTCGAACCCTCGACGATCGGTAGCAAGTCCCGCTGTACACCTTCGCGTGACACGTCCGCGCCCGTCGATTCAGAGCGACGCGCTACCTTGTCCAGTTCATCGAGAAAGACGATGCCCTGTTGCTCGACCGCATCGAGTGCCTTCAGCTTGAGTGCCTCTTCGTCCAGCATCTTGGCGGCTTCCTCATCCGTGAGAAGTTTCATCGCCTCCTTAACCTTCACCTTGCGGGTCTTGCGCCGGTTGCCCGAGAGGTTCTGGAACATGCCCTGCAACTGGCTGGTCATCTCCTCCATCCCGGGAGGCGCCATGATTTCCACGCCGATCGGCAGCGCCTGTATGTCGATCTCGATTTCCTTGTCGTCCAGCTTGTTCTCGCGCAGCAATTTGCGAAACTTTTGCCGGGTTTCACTCCCGCTTTTGCGCAGCGATTCATCGCCCTCTGGCTCGCGGCTTTGCGGATGGGTCGGCAGGAGCGCGTCCAGCACACGTTCTTCCGCCGAGTCCTCCGCGCGGTGCCGCACTTGCGCCATGGCTTCTTCGCGCGTCATTTTGACGGCGACATCCATGAGATCGCGGATGATGCTGTCGACTTCGCGACCGACGTAACCGACTTCGGTGAACTTGGTCGCCTCCACCTTGATGAACGGCGCCTTCGCGAGTTTCGCCAGGCGCCGCGAGATTTCCGTCTTGCCGACACCGGTGGGGCCGATCATCAGGATATTCTTGGGCGTGATCTCACCGCGTAACGGTTCATCGACCTGCACCCGCCGCCAGCGATTCCTCAGCGCAATGGCGACCGCGCGTTTGGCATCGTTCTGCCCGACAATATGCTTGTCCAGCTCCTGGACAATTTCCCGTGGTGTCATCTGTGACATGGGTTACTTCCGTGATCCTGAAGTCGAGGTCAATTCCTCGACAGTGACATTCTGGTTCGTGAAAACACAGATCTCGGCCGCAACTGCCAATGCCTTCTCCGCAATTGTGCGGGCATCGAGGTCGGTATTACGCAGCAGCGCGAGCGCCGCCGCCTGTGCAAACGGCCCGCCTGAGCCTATCGCCATCAGGTTGTGCTCCGGCTCGATGACGTCACCGTTACCGGTAACGATGAACGAACTCTCGCTGTCCGCGACGCACAACAAGGCTTCCAGGCGCCGCAATCGGCGGTCCGTGCGCCAGTCCTTCGCCAGTTCGATTGCCGCCCGTGTGAGATTGCCGTAACGCTCGAGCTTGGTCTCGAACAACTCGAACAGCGTGAAGGCATCCGCCGTGCCGCCGGCGAATCCGGCAATGACCCGTCCATTGGCCAATGCGCGCACCTTGCGTGCATTGCCCTTCATGACGGTGTTGCCCATGCTCACTTGGCCGTCGCCGGCAATAGCGACCTTGTCGTCGCGACGAACCGACACGATCGTCGTGCCTCGGTACTGCTCCATTCCTCGATTCCTTCGATTGAAATTGATTCCTGCCGAATGGTGGCGTCCTGACGAGCAAGGGCCTTGCAGGAACGCCGTAAACCCCTCCCTGGGGGCTTCGGGCGAGACATTCCTGTCTCGCACGATCCTGAAAGGCCCTCGCTCGTCAGCACACCACCGGGTCGTGGCGTCGTCAAGATCAGCGGTTTTTCTTGAGCCGCGCGCGCGGATGCGTCTGGTCGTATATCTGGGCCAGATGCTGGAAGTCAAGGTGTGTGTAGACCTGGGTGGTACTGATGTTGGCGTGGCCCAGGAGTTCCTGGACGCCGCGCAGATCATGGCTGGATTCGAGTAAATGGCTGGCAAAGGAATGCCGGAACAGATGCGGATGGACCTTGGTGTCTATGCCCTGTTTTTTTGCCCAGTAGTCGACGCGGGCCTGTACCGAGCGGGCGCTCAGGCGGCCGCCGCGACGACTGACAAACAGGGCGGTCTCCTCCGGCGCTGCGAGCAAAGCTCGCTCGCGCGTCCAGACGGACAGGGCCTCGAGTGCGTAACGACCGATCGGAACAATCCGCTCCTTGCTGCCTTTACCGGTGACGCGCACCAGCGCATCGGGCACATCGACGCTCCCGGTATCGAGGTTGGTCAGCTCGGCGAGACGGAGTCCGCTGGAGTACAGCAGTTCCAGGATGGCCCGATCTCGCGCGACGAGTGGTCCTTCGCCGCGTATGTCGAGCAGTTTCGCCATGCGGTCGGCGTCCAGGTTGCCGGGCAGGCGCTTCCGGGCTTTCGGCGCGCTGACGCCCTCGGCCGGATTCGCTTTGATGTGTCGTTCGCGTCGCAGGTAACGAAAGAAGGTGCGCGCGGCCGACAGGCGGCGCTGGATACTGCGTGCGCCGAGACCGCGGCGGTAGCAGGCGGCGCTGAAAGCGCGCACGTGCTCGCTGTCCAGCTCAGCCCATCGGCTGACCGCCTGCTCGTCGCAATAGCCGCGCAATGCTTCTATTTCCCGCTGATAGTGTTTGCAGGTCGTCGGCGACAGCTGGCGCTCGTAGCGCAGGTGGCTTACGAAACGTTCG
Source organism: Woeseiaceae bacterium (assembly GCA_041746375.1). Classification (GTDB taxonomy): domain Bacteria; phylum Pseudomonadota; class Gammaproteobacteria; order Steroidobacterales; family Woeseiaceae; genus IDS-8. The sequence continues at coordinate 10,884 of JBGTHC010000108.1, read as the reverse complement.
ATCCAGCGGTTCTCTGTATCGAGCATAAGTCAGGTCGTTCGAGAGCCTGCACCGCTATGCGACGCTGATCTCGCCATGAAGTAGCTAGAAACGCTTCAGGGCGCCAGCCACCAGCTCGCCCAGGCGCGCCAGGAAATCGAAACTCATGCCCGGATGAAAGCGATGGGCATCGACGCTGCCGATAGCCAGAAAGCCGATCTCGCATTTTTCGCCGAGCGGCACGAGCGCAGCCGAGCCTACTTCATCCGTTTCGCTGCCAAAAAGGAAATTTCGCTGGGCATCTCGCACCTGGCCGCAACGCGGCTGGCTGCTGCCGAGAAAGGTGGCAAACGGACGCATTGCCGGATCGTCGCGGTCGATGGGCCGAAAGAAGCGCCCGATCTCGGTTGCAGGAAAAGTGGCTGGATCGCCGAACAGGACCAGTACCGATTGGTCGGCACCGAACGCTGTGCGGAGTGAAGTTTCGATCGCCTGCAGGGTTTGCGGCAGGTCGCGGGCTTCCAGCAGACGCAGGGCAAGCCGATGAATCTTGACCGCCAGGGCATCGTTGGCACGGGCCACCTCGACCAGGTCCTTGAGCTTGCGGTCGCGTCGCAGGTCCTTCTGGCGCAGCATCGATACCTGACGTTCCACCAGGGAAACGGTGCCGCCGGTGACATGTGGCAAACGCAGGGTGCCGAGGAGTGAGGCGTGTTGCTCGAAGAAATCCGGATTGCGCTTCAGAAAATCGTGAACCGCGGCATCTGACAGAGTTTCTTCGGCAAATTCCGGCTTTCGCTGCGTGCTCATAGGTGGCTTTTCCCTTAGGCTTTCGACGGGCAGTGTCGACATGGCAAATGCTCGCATGAGCTTACCATGTCGCCTGCCGACCGCTTGCGGCACCGCGCTGCGGCGTGTTTCAAAGCACCCGGACAATTCCTGTCCGTCCCCGCGCAATGGACTTTTACAGTCGGCGACGGTAGTTTACATAAATAACAGAACAAGCCTCCAATAAACGATCCTTAAACGATTCTCGAGGATAAACAATGCGGCACATCATGGTCATGAACGCCAAAGGCGGCTGCGGCAAGAGCACGCTGGCGACGAATATCGCTTCCTTTTTCGCAGACGCCGGGTATTCGGTCGGTCTCGCGGACTACGATCCGCAACGCTCGAGCCTGGACTGGCTCGAACGGCGCCCCGCCAACCGGCCGCCCATTGCCGGCGTGGGCGCGTTCGACGAGGGCCTGAAACGGGCGCCCAGGACCGCGGACTTCCTGGTCATCGATGCGCCGGCACGGTCGCACGGGCCGGAACTTACGGAACTCGTCAAACATGCCGAAACCATCGTTGTACCGGTCCTGCCGTCGCCGATCGACATGCAGGCAACGGATCGCTTCATCAAGGAGCTTAAAGCGGTCGGCAAGATCGAGCGCAAGGAAGCCAAGATCGGCGTCGTTGCCAATCGGGTAAGGGAGTACACGCTCATCTTTGAAGAACTTGACGAGTACCTCACGGCCGCACGCGTGCCGTACATAACGGCGCTGCGCGAAGCTCAGAACTATGTCCGCGCCTACAGTCGCGGCATCGGCATCTTCGAATTGCCCGAGTACCTCGCGTGGCCCGACTGGGAGCAGTGGGAACCTTTAACCAAGTGGTTGACGAGCGTCCGCAGCCAGCCCTGAGAGCTATCCCGGCAGGAGCCTGTATCACGGGCGATTTACCTACGCGCACGAGTCATCGTCCATCGCCCGCAGGGCGGGCTCCTACACGGCAACCAGCATACGACAACGTATCGATCACCCCTGTTGGAGCCCGCCCTGCGGGCGATGCTTAAGGTAACGTCTCAGGCTTCAGCACCGCTTCGGCCGCGAGACTGGCTCTGATGCCGTCTTCAGCATTCGCGTAGCGCGGCAAGACGCCGAGCGACGCGAGCATTTTCCGGTTGTCCAGACGGCGCGATTCACCAAGAAAGGACATGCGCATCGCAGAGAAGGACTGTTCCGCTTCCTCGCGCGACACCTCGGGCGGAGGCGGAAGACCGGCCAGCCGGGCAACCGTCCGTGTAAACCAGCTGCTGCTGCGATGATCCCCGTCGGCCACGTTGTATAAACCTGCCGGCCGCTCGAGGGACAAGGCCGCCAGGCAACAAGCCGCAAGGTCGTCGACATGAATGCGATTGCCCGGGTTTGCCTCGCTGCCGATGAGAATCGGTTTGGCCTCGCGAATGCCTTCGGTACCGAGACGACCTGGCCCGTAGATACCCGGCACGCGCAGCACAATGAGTGACACGCCATGGCTGGCAGACCAGGCCTGCAAGTGCCGTTCGGCGGCCAATCGACGCCTCGCGCGTGAAGTCTGCGGATTCGGCGCTGTCGATTCATGGACGAGGCGACCATCGCAATCGCCGTACACGCCGCTGGTGCTGAGATATACAAAGCGCTGCGGCAGCGGATGCAGCAAGCCAAGCAAGCGTGCGAGGCGCTGGTCGTCGGCATCATCCCCATTTTCGACGCGAGGTGGCACCGTATAAAGGAGAGAGTAGCGGTCCGGCAGCGATAATTCTGTCGGTCGGACATCATCCAGATCGAGACGGGCGATGTCGGCACCACCGGCAGAAGTGTCGCCGGAGCGCCGGAAGCCGATAGCACGCCCGGCACCCAGCGCCGCGAGCACCCGGCTGCCCGTGTAACCGCTGCCGATAATCACGCAGTCAATTGACATATGCGCCGGCGACCTGCAGAACGGCTAGCGGCCGGTTCGCGACCGCATATCGGTGAGAGCCGGCAACAGCGTCGGCGTGACCAGGCTGAGTCCCGCACGCCAGGCATCGGCGGCGGCCTCATCCTCGCCCAGCCGGGCGAGCAGGCGGCCGTATTCCTGGTAGGCCTCCGGCGTCGGGCGCAGGGCGATGACCGTCTCGAGGTAGCTGCGGGCCTTGCCCCACAGCTCGTTCTTGAGGCACAGGCGCGCGGTCGTCAGAAGCAACTCGACGTCGTCGGGATGGGCTTTCAACCAGCTCTCGGCGCGACTCAACTGTTTCGCCGGCTGGTCGCTCTCGATCATGCCAAAGAGGCGCACCAGTGGAGGTTGCCACTCACGCTTCAATTCGGCGGCCAGGTCCTTCTCGGCCTTCTGGTGCTGGCCGGTGCGGATCAATCCTCTGTACCAGGCGTCGAGTAATTCTGGATCGCGCCGCAAATTCTTGGGCACAGCAGCCCAGGCCACCGTGAGTGCTGTTTCATCTGCCGCCTTGTCAAGCGACTCACGGTGCACACGTATCGACCACATGTCGAGCAATGCGCTGTCGACACGGCCGTGCTTGCGCAGGCGCGGCAACAGCGCCGCAAGCTGCTCCCAGTCTTCAAGCCGGTAATACAGCCTGCCGAGCAGGTTGAGCGCGTGACTGTGGTTCGGCGCCTTCTCTTGCAGGCTTCTCAGCGTCGCCAGCGCCTGTTCGAACTGACGTTGATCCAGTTGCAGCTCAGCCTGCGTCAACAAGACGGCACTGGCGGCTTCGGGAGTTTTCTCGTAGGCCTGTCGCAGCCAGTCGTCCCGGCGTTCGTTATTGCCTTGCAGGTGAGCAGCGCGCGCGGCCTGCAGGTAGTTGAGGAGCGGGGCATCGCTGCTAGCGACCGTACGCGCAAGCAGCTTTTCACCTTTTGCGAAATTCCCTTCCGCGATGTCGATCATGCCGCGTGTCAGGCGAGCGCCCGCCCGTCCGCTGCGATAGCGGCTGGCGGCTTCACCGAGTCGACGCGGCGCGCGAAACACCTTGACGCCGAGCCATGCGACGAAAAGTATCAGTACGACGCCGGCAATCAATACCGGAACCGACATCTCGATTATATAGCTGCGAAAATTGATGACGACGTATCCGGGGTCCTGCAGCAGGAACTGCGCGACGACCGCCGCCGCAATCAGTGCCAGTACGACGACAATGCCGAATTTCATTGGCTGTTGTCGTCCGGCCTGTTGGCGTTGTCGACCGCGTCATCATCCGCGCTGTCGGCGGCGTTATCGACCGTATTATCAACGGCATTATCGACAGACCGTCCGGCACCGGCCAGCGCTCGATGCTGGCGCAACAGGCGCAATGATTCGGAGATATCGGGCGTGTCCGTGGTTGTGTACTGATTGCGAATGTTCGTGATAGTTGCAAGCGCATTTTGTACGGCAGCGCTGTCACGATCGTAATATTCCCTGAGCCAGTCTTCTGCATCGCCAAGGCTCTGTTCGAAAACCGATTGCTCGCCGCGCAACAGCGCAAGTCGCGCCGTTTGCATCTGCAATGCCAGGTTGGCACGTAGAAAATACCGTGCGTCAGGCGACAGGAGCGGTTGCACTGCTTCGTCGGTGCGGCGTACCGAAACGACATCGCCGAAGGCGGCCTTTAGCGACGCCCAGGTGCGATCCAGCGGACCGGCATCCGGGTCGATAGCCGGCATGTCGGTTGCGGCCCGCACGACGTCCTCGTCAATGGGCAGGTTAGAGACGGCATCGGCGAGACTCGCGAGGCGCATCGTAATGCCAGCGACATCCAGTTCCGCCATGGCATCCAGTGCCTGTAACTCCGCCGAAAGTGCACGTCGCACGCCCGTCAGTGCAGGATTGCCGGACTGGCGCACACGTTCGTCGGCGAATCTGAGCGCTTCCCTCGCAAGAAGGGGTTTACCGGCAAGCTGCAGCTGGGCGTTCGCAAGCTGCATGTAATATTCTGCTTCCGCGAGCCACCAGTTCTCGCGTGCTCCGGTGGAGATGCCTTGCAGCGATGACATGGTGGTTTCGAGGTCGGCAACCCGGGCCGGGATGCTCTCGAGGTCTTCGTTCAGGTCCTCCAGCCGGTCCTTGGCCGATGCAAGCTCGCGATCGGTATCGTCATCGTTCGCATCAAGGTCCGCGACCTCGTTGCGCAGGTCGTCGAGTGATTGCATTGCTGCGTCGACATTAACGGCCATCGATGACAGCGTGGCGTCTGTATCGGCCTGCTCAGTGCCCAGACCGCGCCCCTGCCAGGCGAGCCAGGCAACGCCGAATACCGCCGCGATCGCGAGCAGCAGGGCCAGCGATGCAATCATGCTGGCTACGTAGTTGCGCGGGGGCAGGCTCGATGCCGCGTCTGGCGGATTCGTGTCGGTTGCCCGGCTGGACTCTTCTGCGGCTATGGGCTCGGACGAATCGATCGCGGTTTCCTGCGGGGGAGATTCGGAAAAATTTACCGGTGCTGGCGGTGATTCCCGCTCATCGCCGGCGTTCTGTGGGTCATCCTGTTTACGCTTCATGTCGGGTTCCCGGTGCGGTTGCAGCAATCAATGCGCGCAACAGTTCGGCGGCTTGCGGTCCCGCTGCAAGAGTTGCCGGGGAGCCAGGGATTTTGTCGTACACGGCTTGTATCACACGTCGGCTGGGAGTCACCAGAGGCGTGCATTGTAACAACTGGCGTCCCTCGACCGGCAGTATAGACCACAGGTTGTCGAAGGATTCGACGCTCATTACTGTCACTATGTGCACACCGCCTGCCTGCCAGGTATCCTGCAAGCGCAGCACCTCGGCAGCCGAATGCGTAGCGGGCAACCGTTGATAGACCGACAGGTAGTCGACGCGCGCGCCACGTAACGCCAGTTCGTCGGCCAGCAAATCGCGGCCGGCGCTGCCCCGCACGATGCGGACAGCTTTGCCGGCCACTTCATGCAAGTCCGGCGTGGCCAGCAGGTGTTCGCTGTCGAAACCGTCGCGGGCTGCGATGTCCACTACGTACCCGGCCTGTTCGATTGCGCTTCTCGTCGCGGGTCCGATCGCTGCAATGCGCGCGGTACCGGGTGGATGGAACGCAAGTCCGTGTTCGACAGCGTTGCGACTGATGAAAATCACAACATCCGGGCTTGGCAGTCGCTGCATTTCCTCACGGATAGCTTCTGCCTTGCGCGCTTCGATGCAAATTACCGGGAACAGTATCGTTGAACCGCCTGCGGCCTCGATGGCCTGCATGAGTTCCGCCGCCTGTGTCTCGGGACGCGTCACCAGCACCGTGACACCGTGCAACGGCCGCTCTGTCATGTGCTTCCGGGTTCGGCAAGCAACTCCGCCGCGCCGATATCGAGCAACCGTTGTGCCACCCGGGTGCCGAGCTGGTCGGCCTCGTCGAGGTCGGCTGACTGTTCGTCGCTCAATACTTTCTGCCCATCGGCCGCAGCTACCAGCGCACGCAGTTTGAGCTTGCCGTTCTCTATCACCGCATAACTCGCGACGGGAGAATGACAACTTGCTTGCAGATGGCGAGCAACTGCGCGTTCCGCACGCGTCGTATGCCGGGTCTCCGGATGTTCGATGTGAGCGAGCAGTTGTCGCAACTCGCGTCGATCTGACAGGCATTCGATGCCGATCACGCCCTGTGCCGCGGCGGGCAGCATCGTCGCGCTGTCGATGCGCTCGCGGATGTGCTCGCCAAGACCCAGTCGTTCCAGGCCGGCACAGGCGAGGATGATTGCATCGTAATGTCCCTGCCGGAGTTTCTCGAGGCGCGTGTTGACGTTGCCGCGTAGCGGTTTGACGACAAGATCCGGACGCAGCGCAAGCAATTGCGCCTGCCGTCTCAGGCTCGAGCTGCCAACGGTTGCGCCGTGTGGCAGCGTGCCGAGCGAATCGGCCCGATTCGTGACGAGTGCGTCGAACGGACTCGCGCGCTCGAGCACCGCAGCGATGCAAAACCCCGAGGGCATTTCTGTCGGTACGTCCTTCATGGAATGTACGGCGATATCGGCATCGCCCGCCTGCATGGCCAGTTCGAGTTCCTTGATGAAAAGGCCTTTGCCGCCGATCTTTTGCAGGCTGCGGTCGAGTACTTCGTCGCCACGCGTCGACAGGGGAACGAGCGATACCTCACCGATACCGTCCTGCTGCCGCAATTGGTCAGCGACGAACTCCGCCTGCCAGAGCGCCAGGGCACTTTTTCGAGTTGCGATACGAACATGCATGGTCAGTCGCCCCGGATGCGTTTTCTGACTTCCGCCAGATGGCGGCGACTGATGATCAATAAGTCCCCCGGACCTCCCGAAGGTGCATGCTGGTTATTACGCAAAATGACTTCGACCCGGCCATCTTCTGTTTTCCTGAGCGATTCAATTTTCGCCACAGCGACAAGCGCAGCACGATGAATGCGGACGAAGACCTCCGGAAACTCATCTTCCAGCATTTTGAGCGAGTCGTCGATCAGGTCCTGGCCCTGTCGATGATGCACACGAACGTATTTCTGGTCCGCATGGCAATAATCGATGTCCGCGACCGCGATCAACCGCAGTTCGCCGCGCACGCGCGCGCAAACATGCTGCCGGCCGCCATCGATACCGGGGCTTTTGCCGATCTCCGTGAGTACGGTGCGATTCAGTCGCTCGGCTTGCTGCAACGCGCGTTCGAGACGTTCCCGGCGCACAGGCTTCAGGACGTAGCCGACCGCACGCGCATCGAATGCCTCGACGGCATACTGGTCGTAAGCGGTCGTGAAAATGATGCAAGGCGGCTTATCGAGTGCGTTGAGATGATGCGCCGTTTCTACACCGGTCAGGCCCGGCATACTGATATCGAGCAGAACGACATCCGGACCGAGTTCGCCTGCCATCTCGAGGGCCTCTCGACCATTGCCTGCTTCACCGACTACCCGGTGTGTCGCGCCATCCTCGAGCAGTTGTCGCAGGCGTGCTCTCGCCGGAGGCTCGTCGTCGACTATCAATACATTCAAGAGGGCTTCTCGTCGCAGGGAAGTTCCTCGCTGGGAAGTTCGTCGTAGGGAAATTCGAGCCGCACGTGAAACTCGTGCCCGACCATTTCAGCCACAACCGACGCCCGTGCGCCGTAGGCCAGCGCAAAACGCTGCTGTATGTTCGACAAGGCCATCTGGTTGCCATCCCGCCGACGCCCGCCGTGATTGTCGACGACAGGATTACGTATGTCGATCTCGATACGCCCGTCGCGCCGATGCCCCGACACACTGACGATGCCGCCTTCGGGAATTTGCTCGATGCCGTGATAGATGGCGTTCTCCACCAGTGGCTGGATCGTGAGGCTCGGCATCAGCGCCTGCATGGGCAATGCATCCATGTCCCAGCGAACGTCGAGGCGCTCACCGAGCCGCAATTTCTCGATGCGCTGGTAGGTCGTCGCGATCTCGAGTTCGTCGCTCAGCGTCGCGCGGTCTTTCGGGCCGCCGAGGTTGGCGCGCATCAGGTCGGCGAGATCTTCCACGGCTTCTTCCGCGAGGCGCGGGTCGCTGCGCGCCAGTGCCGCGATGGTATTCAGGCTGTTGAACAGGAAGTGCGGCCGTATCAGCGCCTGCAACGCCGTGACGCGTGACTGCGCTTCCAGAACGATCGAGCGACGCCATTCGCTGGAGACATACAAATAGCGCATGGCGAGCGCAATTACGATCGAGCTGATAGCGAACGTGCGGAAGAGGAAGCCGGCATGCGTGTCGTTGATGACGGATGTCGAGGCAAACTCATGCGTCAGTTGCCAGGCGGCCTCCGCCACGAGAAGGCAAAGCACCTCGAGCATAATGAAGGTAATGACGAAGGCCTGGGTTTTGCCGAAGCGCTCGATCCGGCTGCGGACCCGACACAGGAGTGCCGCGCTCAAGAGCGCTACCCATAATATATAGAGTGAGGTCTCAGCCAGCTCGACCAGGAATGCGCCCGGTGGCGGACTGGCGGCGAGTGTCAGCGCCATTGCGACGAGTTCCGCCGCCAGTACCATGACCAGCAGCGTACCGGCGGTACAGAAGTCGGGGAGATACGCCGGTGAATCCGTCTCGTCAGCGGCCAAGGTCTGTCCTGATCAGCAGTCCGGCCGCCATTGTAACGCGCCTGCCGGCCGCTATTCGTTGTAGGAAGGCGCCAGTTCGCGCCCCGTAGGAGCCCGCCCTGCGGGCGAATGCGGTCGTGTTATGACTTCTCCCATTCGCGCGCAAGGCGCGCTCCAAGTCGATCAAGCCCTGTAGGAGCCCGACTTGCGGGCGAATGCGGCAACGTTGGAATTCTTCCCATTCGCGCGCAAGGCGCGCTCCAACGTTCGAATCAGTTCGAGCAGTGTTCCTCGACCTGCTCCTGCACGCGCGCACGCGCCTCCAGGGTTTGCTGATCGTCGAGATATACGCGTTCGCCGTTCTCATCCTCGCGATAAAGACGTCGCGAAGTCACGAATCGCTGCAGTCGTTCCTTGTACATATCGCACTTCGCTGCGCGTTCATCCGCACGCGCCTGCAATTCCTCCGGCGAAGGCTCGCCGGCTGCCCGCTCGGCGTTCGCCGCGTCACTCGCGGTTCGTGCGTCGCTGCGTGCTTCCACAATGCGTTGGATGCGCGACGGGTCGGTCGGTCGGGAGGAGATCTGCAGACGCTGTTCGCTTTCGGCACCGGACGGCCGGTCGCCGTAGTGCACATTGCCGTTGGCATCTGTCCATCGGTAAATATCGCTTGCAACCACGCTGCCAGCGGCCAGGACCAGGCCGGATAGCAGGGCAATGCATACTGAATGATGGAAGTTTTTCATGACTACCCTTGACGACTAGTGATGCCATGCCGGGGGCTGAAATCGGCCAGGAAGCGTGCTGGCGAGCCGGGCATTGCGGCACGATGTATTGCAGCACGCCAATGCTAGCAATGCTGTGACCCTTATCACAGGGTCATTTCCCGGCGCCAGGGCAAAAAAAGCGGGCCCTGACAGAGCTCAGGGCCCGCAGTACCTGCCGCGACGATTTCCGGGGGGTTGGCGTCGGGGCGGGATTTTAGTCGTCTTTGGGTCTGGCGCCGCTACTCGGCTGCCGTGAACTCCGGATAGGCCTCGAGTCCGCATTCGCTCAGGTCGACACCCTCGTATTCCTGTTGCTCGTCGACGCGGACGCCCAGCGTCAGGCGAATGAGAAACCAGACGATGAAGCTCATCACGAATACCCAGCTCGAAATGCTGCCCAGACCGAGGAGCTGCGCGCCGAGCGCGGCATTTGCGTTGTAGATGGGAACGGCGAGAAGCCCCCACATCCCGACAACACCGTGCACGGAAATTGCGCCGACCGGGTCGTCGATCCGGAGCTTGTCGAGTGTCACGATGGACACCACCACGAGCAATCCGCCAAAGCCGCCGATCAGAGTTGCTCCGCAAGTTGCGTTACTTCTTCCACCGGAAGCTCCTTATTTGATGTTTTAGCGGTTAAACCGCATCCGAACCCGTCTCGCCGGTACGGATTCGAATCGCCTGTTCCAGATTGGTGACGAAGATCTTGCCGTCGCAGATCGATCCGGTACGTGCGGTGTTGGTGATAGCCTCGATTACCTGTTCCGCTATGTCGTCCGACACAGCGATCTCTATCTTGGCCTTCGGCAGAAAGTCGACCACGTACTCCGCGCCCCGATAGAGCGCGGTATGTCCTCGGTGTCGGCCGAAGCCCTTGACTTCAGATACCGTGATTCCCTGCACGCCGATATCGGCAATCGCCTGCCGCACGTCGTCGAGTTTGAAAGGCTTGATGATCGCCGTGATCATTTTCATCGAGGGTCCCCTGCGTCTACTTCCCTGGAAATGTGCGAATACCGGTGGGCTCGTCGTGTACGCCGACCGATGCCTGGTTAAAAGTCGAATGTCTTGCCGATCGTGAACACCAGCGACTCTTCCGAGCTGCCGACAAGGTCCTCGTTGGCAAAAAGCGCCACGAAACCCAGATCAACCTCTGCGACAGAGAATCCGTAACCGAGCTCGAGGTACTCACCGTCGAAGTCCTGGCTGAAGCCGGCGTACTTTCCGTACAGGCCGTTCTCCTTTCACTGTTGATTGCCACGCTGCAATTGCACCGTGGATACAACCCCCCTTGACGAACGACGTGCTGACTGCAGAATCCATGCCAGATTCCACAATCGTTTTG
>JBGTHC010000107.1:0-15687 GCA_041746375.1 Woeseiaceae bacterium | reverse complement strand
TTCAAAAACGTCCCGACGGATCGGAAAGCGTCGTGCGTCGTGAACGTCCGGCGGACATCGGGGTACTGGTCGTCGCCATCAATCGCTTGCTGGATGAGGAAGCTGCCGACCTCGACTTGCGCCGTGATCGAGCCGTGTTCCGTCTGGCTGCCGACAAGCTGGCCGACGCTGAGCGACGTTACCGTGAACAGCGCGCCGAACAGATTGTTCGATCATCGACACGCAAAGCCATTATCGGTGCGCTGGCTGCGATCAGTCCCGGCACCGACATCGTCATCCAGGGTTATGTCGGCACAACAATGACGCGCGCACTGTGCCGCCTGTACGGTGCGGCGCCGCGTGACCTCGACGTCGAGGAATTCCTGTCCTTGAGCCAGAGTCGTGCCGGCAAGGTTGTGCCCCTCTCGCTCGCGGTTGCCGGCAATGCGCTGAAGGCATTTCCCGGCATCGGTACGGTCGCCGGCGGGCTCGTGCATGCGGTAGCCTATGGCCTGATCTTCGACGCGCTGGGACACAGCCTCGTGCTGACGCTGCAAAAGCACGGCAAGCTGGAACCGGCAACGGCGGCGAAAGAGTTTGAGGAAGGCCTTAGTGAGCAGATTGAAACGGGTGTTCGGCAAGTGGCGACGATGGCGATCGCGGCAAACCGGGAACGATCCGGCAGCGACGCCAGTCGCGACGGCTGACGGCGGTTCGCGCCACCTCTCGCTTGCCAGGGAAAGCCTTCGCGAACTGATCGACGACTCGCGCCTGCCGCCCGGTGTCCGCGAGTCGCTGGCTCACGACTACACGGCGGTACAGTCCATGCTCGACAAGCTCGAGCACGGTCATTTGCATATTGCGGCATTCGGTCGCGTCAGTACCGGCAAGTCCTCCTTGCTCAATGCGTTGATCGGCAGCGACCGGTTCGCCGTCAGTCCGCTGCACGGCGAAACAAAAGCGTCGAGCATCGAACCGTGGTCAGAAATCGAGGCGGCGGGCGTGTACCTGATCGATACGCCCGGACTCGACGAAGCCGGTGGCGAGGATCGCGAGTCACTGGCGAAGGAGGTTGCCAATCGCTCGGACCTCGTCATCTTTGTTCTGGACGGCGACATCACCGAGAGTGAACGGCGCGCCCTTGAAACATTGCTGGGCCAGGGTCGACCGGTCGTGGTCGCCCTCAACAAGAAAGACCTGTACACCCGCGTCGAACTCGATGCGCTGCTTGGGTCCGTGCAAAGCAAGACGGCAGGACTCGTCAGCCCGCGAGACGTGATCGCAGTGGCCGCCGATCCACGGCCGCAGACGCTTGTCGAAATCGATGCCGCCGGACAAGAATCGACATTTTCGCGTCCCCGGGCGGCCGACATCGAAACGCTGAAATTGCGACTGTGGGATATCTTCGAAGCCGAAGGCAAGACACTGGCGGCGCTCAACGCGAGCCTTTTTGCTTCCGACCTGAGCGACCAGGTGGGCCGGCGCATCCTCAACGCGCGGCGCGAGATCGGTGAGAAGGTCGTACGCACGTACTGCATCGGTAAAGGAATCGCCGTGGCATTCAATCCGGTGCCCGTGGCCGACCTGTTTGCCGCGGCGTTCGTCGATGTCGGCATGGTCATGCACTTGTCAAAGGTTTACGGACTCCCATTGAGCCGGCGCGAGGCCGGCACGCTGGTGAGCGTTATCGTGGCGGAAGCGGCGGCCCTGATGGGGACTGTGTGGGCGTTGCACTTCGTTTCGAGCGCGCTCAAGGTCGGGACGCTGGGCCTGTCGACGATATTGACAGCAGGTGCGCAAGGCGCGATCGCGTATTTAAGTACCTACGTTGTCGGTCGTGTCGCGGCCGACTATCTGTCACAAGGCAAGTCGTGGGGAGCGGGTGGGCCGAAGAAGGTCGTTCGGGAAATACTCGACAGCCTCGACAAGGAGACCGTATTGCGCGAGGCACGGCGCGAGATCCGGGCGCGGCTGGGGATCAGTGGCGCGACGTGATGCGAATGAGGTCAGCTCAGGCATGACGGACAAGACGCCAACCAGGATGGCAACTCGGTCGATAACGGCGGCTCGCATGGAACGTATCTGGGCAGCTGTCCGCGATATTCCCAGCGGGACCGTCGCCAGCTACGGCCAGGTTGCAGCGCTTGCAGGGCTGCCGCGCGGCGCACGACAGGTGGGCTACGCACTGCGTCATCTCGACGCCGGGTCGGACGTGCCCTGGCACCGGGTGGTGACCGCCTCCGGCAGGCTCGCGTTCGAGTCGGGTTCGCGAGCGTTCTGCCGTCAGGCACAATGCCTCAAAGCAGAGGACGTGCCGCTGCGGAATGGCAAAGTGAATATGCAGCAGTACCGCTGGCAACCCGACCTTGATGAAATGCTGTGGAAGCCCAGCGGCGCGTGGGACGGACAGTGACATCGCCAATAGTGGTTTTTTCGCACGGCCAGGAAAGCGGTCCGTGGGGAACCAAGATTCAGGCCATGGCGCGCGCTGTCGAGGCCATTGGCTGGCGCGCCGAAAGCATCGACTACCGAGGCATCGTCGATCCGGCTGCGCGAGTAACGAAACTCGTCGAGGAGTGCGGCAAACTGAGCGGGCCCCGTGTGCTGGTCGGTTCCAGCATGGGTGGTCATGTCGCTACCGAGGCCGCCGTTCCGGTCGGTGCGCTCGGGCTGTTCGTCCTGGCACCCGCGTACTACATCGAGGAATGGCAGGTGGCGACGCCGGCGGCGCCGGACATCCCGATCGTAATCGTTCATGGCTGGCGGGATGACGTGGTACCGGTGGAAAGCAGCATACGGTACGCCCGCGAGTGCCGGGCAACGCTCCACGTGGTTGACAGCGATCATCGATTGACCGATCACATCGACGCCATCAACGATTATCTGCAACGATTTCTGGGAAAGCTGCGGGATCCATCGAAATGAAAATTCATATGATCATTGCCTGCCTGGCGTTGACGGCGTGTGGCGAACAGACACCACGTGAAGAGCCTGCCGTCACAGAAGAGCGGGACAGCGTGTTCGACCCGATGACCGACCAGGTCGACAAGGCAAAAGCTGTCGAGGATGCGGCGCACAAGCACAAGCAGGACATCGACGACGCCTTGCGTGCCATCGAAGAGCCTGCCGAAAAGTCTGCTAACGATCAGTGAGTCGCAGGAGCTAGGCGCGAGATGAATTCCGCGAGACCCGTGAGCCCCGGTGTCGGATCCGTGATCACGTAAGTCGGAATGGCGCGCATATAGTCTGCGTACCGATTCTTGTCTGTGAAACGCTCGCGAAAGGCCGATGCCTTTATCTGCTCGATGTGTGCCGGGACAATGCCGCCTGCGATATACAGCCCGCCGTAAGCACCGGTAGTCATCGCCAGGTCTGCGGCTACACTGCCGAGGAAGTGGTAGAACTGCTGCATCGTGGCCCGGCAACTCGGATCGACCGTGCTCGAGGTAATTTCTCGCGAGGTCTTTATTTCGCCATGCATCGCGCCGTGCAGCGCGATAATGCCGGGCCCGGACAGGACGCGTTCCGCCGAGCAATGGCCGTAACGCTCGCGCAACCTGGCAATGATGACCGCCTCCTGTTCATTTCTGGCCGGGAGCGTCACGTGCCCACCTTCTCCCGTCATAGGTAGTCCGCCGTCTCCGCCGGCAATCCACGCGGCGACTCCGAGTCCGCTGCCCGGCCCCAGCACCGCACGATTTCCATCGCGATACGCGCTGGCTTTGCCAATCTCGGTCCTGTCGCGGCCGCCGATTCCGGGCAGCGACCAGGCGACCGCATGAAAATCGTTGATGACCTCCAGGCGCTCGAGTTCGAGCTGGCCGGCGAGTTGCAGCCGGTTGAATGACCAGTCGCGATTGATCATGCGCACGTCGTCACCGTCGATCGGTGCTGCGATCGCCAGTGCCCCGTAAGTCGGTTTGCTGTCAATGGATGCCAGGTACTTCTGCAGCACCTCGTTAGCCGAGCCGAAATCAGCATTCGCAAATCTTTTCAGGTTTGCGGGACGCGCTGAGCTCGCCAACCTCAGCGCACAGCGCGTGTTCGTTGCACCGATATCGGCAATCAGCCAGACGTTATCAGTGTGCAGGTCGCGGCTCATCGCCAACTTTCGCTGCGTTCACTTTCGATGCACCAAGTGCGTCGACAAAACGATTACGCCAGGCAACAATGTCGTTCTGTCGCAGTACGGTCATCATTTTCGCATGCCGTTGTTTGCGCTCGGCAAGCGGCATCCTCAGGGCGCGGTTGATTCCGTCCGCCACTTCGTCGACGTCATACGGATTGACGAGAATCGCATCCCTGAGTTCGTGGGCAGCGCCAGCCAAGGTGGACAGGACGAGCACACCGGGGTCTTCGGGATCCTGCGATGCCACGAACTCCTTGGCCACCAGGTTCATGCCATCGCGAATCGGTGTCACAAGACCAACATCGGCAATCCGGAACAGGCCCATCAAGGTTTTCCTGTCTGCGCCACGATTGATGTACTTGACCGGTACCCAGTCGAGCGTGGCAAATCGGCCGTTGATCGCGCCTGACGTCTGCTCGAGACTGGTACGTATCTCATCGTAGGCACGCACACCGACGCGTGTCGGTGGCGCAATCTGTGTATAGGAAACAGCGCCGCGGGTTTCCGGATACTTCTCCAGCAATCGCTCATAGGCGCGGAATCGCTGCTCGAGTCCCTTGCTGTAATCCAGTCGATCGACGCCGATGATGAACTGACGATCCTCGAGTCCCTGCGTGGTCCGCGCTACTTCCGAATCGCCTTGCGATTCGCGGGCGAATGCGATCATGCCGTCAACATCGATTCCGATCGGGTAGACATCGGCGTGCAGGATTCCGTCTGCCACGGCGATGCGTTGCTCACTGTCAACGCGGGCACCGACTTCGGGTTGCGAAACTGCCTCGCGAAAAGAAGCCAGGTCGCGGCCTGTCTGGAAACCGACCACGTCATACGCGCACAAGGACCGCAGGAGGTAATTGCGATCGGGTAATGCCTGCAATACGTCGAACCCGGGAAACGGCACATGCAGGAAAAACCCGATCGGCAGGTCGACGCCGGCCTTGCGCAGTTCGGATGCCAGCGGAATAAGATGATAATCGTGCACCCATATCATGTCTTTCGCCTCAAGCAGTGGCAGGAGCTTGCGGGCGAACAGGGCATTGACTCGCAAGTACGCGTCGAAGTCCGTGTGCTCATACTGGATGAAATTCAGAAGGTAGTGAAACAGCGGCCACAGGACCTTGTTGCTGAAACCGTTGTAAAAGCCCTCGAAATCCGTCTCGTTCAGGTCGATGCCCACGAAGCGGATATTGTCGTGCTCCTCGATCTCGGGCCGATGGGTCTCACCCGAGGTGAGCTTGCCGTTCCACCCGAACCAGATGCCGCCGCTGGCCCGTAACGCACTGAGTACCCCGACGGCAAGTCCTCCAGCCGCCTTGTCGCCCTCGCTCGGCGTTGCGACGCGATTCGAGACCGCGATGATGCGACGCCCGCCGGTAGTCGCGGCCTGCCTCAAATCACTTCCTCCCAGGTCCGGCTCAGGCGGACCGCTGCATTGATGATACCGGCCATGCTGTAGGTCTGGGGAAAGTTGCCCCACAACTCATGTGTTTCCGGCGTAATGTCTTCAGAGAGCAGCCCGAGATGATTGCGACAGTCAAGCATGTTCTTGAACAGCTCGCGAGCCTCATCGGTTCGACCGATGGTCGCAAGCGCATCGATGTACCAGAACGTGCAAATGTTGAATGCATTCTCAGGCTCGCCAAAGTCGTCTGCCGCGTTGTAGCGGAATACGTGCTTGCCGCGCCGCAGCTGGGATTCGATGGCGTTTATCGAAGAAGCAAAGCGCGGATCGTCGCGCTTGAGAAAGCCAAGATCATGCATTGTCAGCAAGCTCGCATCCATCTCCGGCCGGCCGAAGGCTTCTGTGAAACTCTTCTGTCTGTCATCCCATGCTTTCTCGCAAATGAAAGCGTGAATCGACGCTGCCTTTTCTGCCCAGTAAGCAGCGCGATCCGGCAGCGTAATCTGCGCGGAAATCCGCGCCAGGCGATCGCAACCGGCCCAGCACATAATGCTCGAAAAGGTATGCACCCGCTGGCGGCCACGATATTCCCACAATCCTGCATCCGGTTCGTTGTAAAGTGCAGCGGCCCGTTCACCGAGCTGTTCCAGGCGCTGGAACAGCGCGCCGAGCCCGGGACGGCTCAACCGACGGTCGAAAAAATAGCGCGTTGCGGCCAGTATGACGGCGCCGTACACATCGTTCTGGGTCTGGACATATGCCTGGTTGCCGACGCGCACCGGTCCCATACCACGATAACCGTCGAGCGAGCGGATTTCGCGTTCCGAGAGATCGGCGCGCCCGGTAATTCCGTAAACCGGCTGCAAGGGACCGCCAGCCGCATCGGCGGACACGTTGACGATGTAATGCATGTACGCTTCCATGGTCTTGGTTGCGCCAAGCCTGTTCAATGCCTGCACGACAAAGTAGCTATCGCGCAACCAGCAATATCGATAGTCCCAGTTGCGTCCGCTGGAGGCAGCCTCCGGTATTGAAGTGGTCATGGCCGCGATCACCGCGCCGGTATCCTCGAAGGTGCATAATTTCAGGCTTATTGCGGCACGAATGACGGCGGCCTGCCACTCAAAAGGTATGGCCAGTCCGCGAACCCAGCCGCGCCAGTACGCTTCGGTTTCCTTGAAATGATGTCGAAAGGTTTCCGAAGCGGATTCGCGAATCGTTTCGTCAGGTCCAAGAATCAGATGCAACGCCCGGTCCAGTACGAAGAAATTCTCTTCGAGTACATAAGTAAGTGAGGCATCGGTGGTGAGCCGCAAATCCAAGTGAGGCGACAGGTAACGTATGTGATTGCTGCCATGCGTGACGTCGCAGGCGCTCGCGCCGTAATCATAGGTGGGACGCAGGCGAATGCGAATGCGTGGTTGTCCGGCAACCGGAACAAGCCCACGCACCAGCATGACGGGTTTGAACATGCGGCCGAGGTATTCGTAGCGCGGCGCAAAGTCGGTAATGGCGACCGCGTTGCCGTCGCTGTCATGCAAGACTGTTTCGAGAATTGCGGTGTTGTCGAGATAGCGTTGCTCGACGCGGTCGAAATTCTCGAGATCGACATCAAAATAGCCGGGTTGATCGGCGGATTGATCCGAGCGCAACAGGCGACAGAATACAGGGTCGGCATCGAACTTCGGCAGGCAGGTCCAGACCATGGCGCCTTTCCGATCGACCAGAGAGGCGATCTGACAATTTCCGACTACACCCAGATTGAGATCATTCACGCTGTCGTTCCTTCACACCAGGCTGATCGCCGAACGCAGCCATACGCGAGTTTCCGCCACGTTGGCGAGGCGCCATGTTGCCGCAGTTTCGACGCTGTCACCAATGCGTATGGACAGGCCACCCATATCGTTGACGGCAACGAAGCCATGCTCGTCCGTGACGTCATCGCCCAAAAATACCGGACGCCGCCCGTGAAACGGCGACATACCCATAAAGGTGCGGATCGCGCTGCCTTTGTCGGCCCCCAGTGGCAACAATTCGACCATCATCTTGCCTTGCTGCAGTTTAAAGTCATCTTTGAGTTCTGCCTGGATAGGCCCTAAATGGTCACGAACGTCTCGCGCGAGTTCGGGTCGCGCCCGGTAATGCACGCCAATTGAAAATGGCTTGCGTTCCATTACGAGGCCGGGGTGTGACGCAACAAATTCGGCGATTCGATTCGACTGCAGCGTGGGTACCGCCCGCGCCAGGTTGGTTATCGGTCCACTGGCAGGTCGCAGCTCCAGCCCATGCGATGCGGCGGCTGCAATGCCCAGCGAGTCGAATATCGCGTTGAGTTGCTCGAGACTACGGCCGCTTATGAGTGCAACTGCACCGTCGTATACGTCCAAAAGACGCTCCAGCAGCTCTCGCAGGCGTCGATCAGCCGATACGAGGTCCGGATGCTCCTCGATATCGAGCAGTGTGCCATCGACATCGAGAAACCATGCCCAGTGATGATCGGCAAGGTGCGGCGACGGCGGACGACGTGCGCTCGTTGCCTGGCCGGCGATTGTTGATGAAGATTTCATCAGAGTTAACTGTCAACAGATGTTGGACTGCGTCCAAGCATTGCGTAACGCTCGCGTGAAATCAACGGTCGGTCAGACCCGTATTTCAATAAGAACAGTTTGTCGCTCGCCTTATTTCTGTAAGATTGGTCTTCCATGAGTGCAGCCAGACTATTCTTTCGCCCCTGGTACTGGTTGGCCGGCACAGTATTCGGCACCTGGGCGCGCCCCACCGTGCAACCGGCCGATCCCGCGGAACTATTGGCACGCTGTAACGGCCCCGTTTGTTACGTGCTGGAAACAGGCGGACTCGCTGACACCCTGGCGCTTGAGCGCGTCTGCAAGATTCACGGATTGCCGTCACCGTCCGCGACCCTCAATTTCGTCAACGTCAGAGAGCCGAGCCTTGTTGTCCTGAGGCGATTGCAGGGCTTTGTGCTACGGCGCAAGCGCGCACAGCATTCGTTGCGTCTCAGGCGACTCGTAGAAGCCAGCATAGAGGCCGGCGGACAGGAACTGCAGCTCGTGCCGGTGGCGATCTACTGGGGCCGGTCCCCGGAGAAGGAAAAGTCCTGGTTCAAGCTGCTGTTCCTCGAAAACTGGGAAGTGGTGGGACGCACCCGGAAGCTTCTCTCAACCATGCTCCACGGTCGCAATACTTTATTGCGCTTCAGCGAACCGCTGGCTATCAGTGCAATCATCCAGGACGGCGTCGAACCCGAACTGGCGTTTCGCAAGGTTTCCAGAATACTGCGCGTGCATTTCCGACAACGTCGAATAGCAACGCTGGGCCCCGACCTTTCGCATCGCAGGACACTCGTCAATCACGTTCTGGAAGACCCAAGCGTGCGCCGCGTCATCGAGGCTGAAGCCGGCGAGAGTCGTGTATTACTCGAGCGCACCCACCAGAAAGCGCGCCAGTACGCACAGGAAATTGCAGCACACATTTCCTACCCGACCATACGCGTCATCGAGCGATTTCTGAGCTGGCTGTGGAATCGCATCTACGATGGCATCGTGCTGAATCATGTGGATCGGCTGCACGAAGTCGCGAAAGACAGTGAGATAGTTTACGTGCCCTGTCATCGCAGTCACTTCGATTACCTGTTGCTCGGTTACATTGTCTACCATCAGGGTCTGTCGATTCCGCATACCGCGGCCGGAATCAACCTCAACATGCCGGTCGTTGGCTCCATCCTGCGACGCGGTGGCGCCTTTTTCCTGCGTCGGAGCTTCAAAGGCAATCGTTTGTACGCTGCGGTATTCAACGCCTACCTGCACCAGATACTTACCCGCGGCCATTCGATCGAGTACTTCGTTGAGGGTGGGCGAAGCCGTACTGGCCGCTTGCTGACACCAAAAGCCGGCATGCTGGCGATGACCGTGAATTCGTACCTGCATGCGCCGCGACGTCCGGTCGTTTTCGTTCCAGTGTATTTTGGCTATGAAAAGCTGATCGAAGGCGACTCGTTTATACGTGAGTTAGGCGGCGGCGAAAAGAAGAAGGAGTCGCTGGGCGGTCTGATTCGATCGGTCAAATCACTTCGGGAGAACTTCGGTAAGGTCTACGTGAATATCGGCGGGCCTATTTCGCTCGAGTCTGTCCTGCAGGAAGCCGAGCCGGACTGGCGGACCGTGAAGTTGAACGGCGACGACAAACCCGCGTGGATCGGCCGAACGATCGACGAGTTGGGCGAGCGCATCATGCAAGGCATTAATTCCGCTGCCGCCGTGACACCGATAAGCCTGCTGGCGGCCATACTGTTATCCACGCCGAAGCAAACGATCGGTGACCTCGAGCTCAAGCGGCAGCTGCAGTTGTACCTGAATCTATTATCGCAATTTCGCTATTCCGACTCCGTGACCCTCCCCGACTGGACACCGGACGAGATAATTGCGCACGGCGAGAAAATTGGTGTCATCGATCGGACTGCGCACCCGTTGGGAGACGTGTTGCATATGGCGGAACGCGATGCGGTCCTGATGACCTATTTTCGCAACAACGTGCTGCATCTTTTCGCTATTCCTGCTGCGATCGCCTGCTGTTTCATTCATGGTCGCCGGCTAGATTACGCGGAAGTGCAGCGGCTGGTGCGGCTCATCTATCCGTTCATGCAGACAGAGTTGTGCCTCAAATGGGATCACGACGATATTGACGATGTGACCATTGTGGCGATAGAGGCGCTGATCGAACTCGGGATACTGGCGCGCGGTAGCAATCGCAAGATATTGCGTCGTCCACCGGCCGGGTCTGCACGTGCCTATCAGTTGCTGATGCTCGGGCAGTCGATGGTGCCGATGCTGCAACGCTTCTACCTCGTGATTGCGCTCTTGTTTCGCAATGGGTCCGGTACGCTGACCCGTGTGGAACTGGAGACACTATGCCAGCAAAGTGCGCAGCGCCTAACCATGATCTATGGACTGCATTCGCCGGATTTCTTCGATCGAGCCCTGTTTCGGGATTTCATCGCCAAGTTGCGCCAGCAGGATGTGTTGCGCAGGAACGAGGCGGGCCTGCTGGAGTTTGATGACGATATCAATCGCATCGGCGATGATGCCCGCCTGGTACTTGGCGAAGAGATCCGGCACAGCATTCTTTCGTTAACGCTGTCGGACTCGGCCGCGGCTGCCCGGCAATGAAGGTCGTTTCCTTTTACCATTTCGTGGACATCCCGCAGCGCGATGAACTGGCAAGCGGCCTGCAGGCACTGTGTGAAAGTAAAAGCCTCCTCGGGACCGTCCTGGTGGCGCATGAGGGTGTCAACGGAACGCTGGCTGGTGAAAGGCCGGCGATCGAGAGCGTTCTGGAATACTTGTCCACTGCGCTGCGGCTTTCGTCGCCGCTTGCAGGTTGCTGGGCGCATTCTGCACAAGCTCCGTTTCGCCGAATGCGCGTACGCGTCAAGGAGGAAATTGTAACGCTCGGCCTCCCGAACGTTCGCCCTCAACACGGCGCAGGCAGGCACGTATCACCGCGACAATGGAACAGGCTGATTGATCAGTCGGCTACCCTCGTCATCGATACGCGCAATCACTACGAGGTCGAAGTGGGCACATTCCCGGGTTCGATCGATCCGGGTACAGACAGTTTTCGTCAGTTTGCGGATTTCGCTCGCGGCATCAGCGTTGTCGACAAGAACCGGCCGGTCGCCATGTTTTGCACGGGCGGCATTCGTTGCGAAAAGGCGTCGGCGCTCCTGCTGGAACTCGGCTTCGACGAGGTGTACCAGCTGCAGGGCGGAGTCCTCAATTATCTCGAGCAGATGAAAGGCAAGGACAATCGCTGGCAAGGCGAATGTTTCGTCTTTGACAGTCGGGTTGCGGTCGATCGGGACCTGGCAGAGGGAGGCTACGTTCAGTGTCATGCCTGCCGCCGGCCGCTATCCAGTGAGGACCTCGAGTCCCCGCACTATCGCGAAGGTGTGTCCTGTCCCCGTTGCATCGGCGATCTCGAGGCCGGGCGCGCGGAACGACTCGAGGAACGGCGACGGCAGGTGGCGCTTGCCAAAGCGCGCGGCGAAGCGCAGTCAGGCGCCGTATCGCCGGGAAAGAGTTTGCATTAAGCCGCGAGACTAACAGTCAATCGCATCGCGCGCCTCAGGAATCGGCGTCCTGAATACGTTAATGTCTTGTCTGTCATGGCTTTCTTCGCTGGTCCGTGCGACAGGCGTCGATGTAATGCCCGTACTGCGAACAGCGAGGTTGTGTTGCGGGAGTTATGCGTCGAGGTCGGGGATCATCTCGCTTTCCAGAACGGCAATCATGTCTTTCAATAACAGGCGCTTCTTCTTCAGACGCCGGATGCGCAACTGGTCAACCAAAGGATCATGTGACAGTCGGTCGATCAGGTAGTCCAGGTCGCGATGACTGATCCGCAGTTCGCGCAGCCTAGCCAGCTCGCGGAAGCATTCCGTATCGATATTGTCATCAGTCATAGAAATCAGCAGGCCCGGCCACCAGGCAATCAAGAATGCCCGAAGATCAATAGTAGCTCAGCTATGCGGCCGGAGTCAGGAGGCCGAGCCAGTCAATGTCCTGTGGTCCTGTGACCAGGAAGTGCTCGTTCAGGATGTCCGATTTGGTGTTGTAACTCAATGGTTTGCCGTCCAGCGTGAGAACTGCGCCACCCGCGTTTTCGACGACTGCCTGGGCCGCTGCCGTATCCCACTCCGAGGTGGGACCCAGTCGCGGATACACGTCGGCAACGCCTTCGGCAACCAGGCAGAACTTGAGTGAGCTGCCCATGGAGACAATTTCGAAGTCGCCCAGGAGCTCGAGAAACGCGTCGAGGCTCGCGCCGCGATGCGACCGACTGCCCACGACACGCACCGGACTGGCGCTCTCCAGCGACACACGCAGCGGCTTGCGCGTGCCGTCGGCATCACGCACTTCGGCGCCGAAGCCGGCGCAGCCGACGTAGGTCTTTTGCATGACGGGCACATGCACGACGCCGAGAATCGGCCGATGGTCTTCGATCAACGCAATGTTGACAGTGAATTCGCCGTTCCGCTTCACAAACTCCTTGGTGCCATCGAGTGGGTCGATCAACCAGTAGCGTGACCAACTGCTGCGTTCTGCAAATTCCGGCAGGCCGACCTCCTCGGAAATAACGGGAATGTCGGCGGACAGCTCCTTAAGGCCGGCCAGGATGCGCCGGTTTGCAGCCAGGTCAGCCTTGGTCAAGGGCGAGTCGTCATCCTTGGCAGAGACCGCGAAATCGGTCTCGTACACGTCAAGTATCGCGTGCCCGGCGGCAACAGCAATTGTGACGACCGGTTCGATGAGTGTTTGCGGGTTCATGCGGGGTTTCCGTACAACAATCGATTCAGGACCATACGTGCGACCCGCAGTATAATGCACGCGATATTTTTTGAGGTAACGGTCCATGTCCTTGCCGGCCACCGGGAGCCTGTTCGACGGTTGCGATACGCTGATGCTCGACATGGATGGCACGCTGCTCGATCTGGCGTTCGACAATTACATGTGGAAGGAACTGATTCCAGCCGAGTACGCACGTCAACACGAGTTACCGCCGCAGCAGGCGCAAGAACAGCTTTTCGCGCACTATCATCGGCTTCTTGGCAAACTCGACTGGTATTGCCTCGATCACTGGAGCCAGGCGCTGGGGATCGACGTCCTGGCGCTGCATCGCCGCATGCACCAGCGCATCGGCTGGTTGCCGGGTGCGAAGGAATTTCTGGAAGCGGCGTCCAGACTGGACCTGCGACTGCTGCTGGTATCGAATTCGCACCCGGATACACTGGCTGTAAAGTCGGACGTCACGGGCATCGTCGACTACTTTGACGGCGTGTACCTTTCGCACAACCTGGGCCATGCCAAGGAAGAACAGCCGTTCTGGACGGCATTGCGCGGCCGGGAAACTTTCAATCCTGCGAAAACCTGCTTCGTCGACGATACTGAAACCGTTCTCTGCAGTGCCAGGCGCTTCGGCATACAGAACGTCATTGCGGTCACACGTCCGGACACGACCGCTCCGCTGCGGGCGATCAACGATTTCGTGACCATCGAGGGCGTTTCCGACCTGTTGCCACGGTCAGCGGCACTTGGTTAAGGCCTGTAATTTGGCGTTTGCAGGACAGGCTGGTCTTCGGGAGGTTCTTTGGCGGAATGGCTCCCTGCCCGTCAAGACCAATTCGAGCCACCAGGCGCGACCGACCAACAGTCCCTAATTTCGTTTTCGACCCGGTGCGCTGCGCGGTTTGCCACGCCCCGACGATTTACTGCCCGGTCGTCGGCTCATGCTCCGGTCACGCTTGCGTGGTGCCGGCATGGTCAACTTGGGAAGATCCTCAGGGTTGAACTTGGCAACCGGAATTTTGTGACCGATGTAGTCCTCGATTTCCGGCAATGACACAGCGTAGGTTTCGCAGCCAAAACTGATGGCGTCACCGGCAGCACCGGCGCGAGCGGTGCGCCCGATCCGGTGGACATAGTCTTCCGCGTCCTGCGGCAGGTCGTAATTAATGACGTAATGCACATCGGGAATGTGCAGGCCGCGCGATGCAACATCGGTCCCTATCAGGACCGGCAGTTCGCCGCTCTGGAAGCGCCGCAGCATGCTGAGGCGCTTGTTCTGCGGTACGTCCCCCGAAATAGCCAGCGCATTGATGCCGTTTGCTACCAGGCAATCCTCTACACGTTCCGCCTCGCGCTTGGTATTGATGAAGACCATGATGCGGCCTGTACCCATCTCGCGGATCAGCCCGACCAGCAGCGGCAGCTTTTCCGGATTCGAGGGAAAGAAAATTGCTTGCCGCACGCGGTCGGCGGTCACCTTGTCCGGCTCGATACGAATGAGTTCCGGATTGTTCATGTGTTCGTAGGCCAGTTCCAGGACCCGGTGTGACAGCGTTGCGGAGAAAAGCATATTCAGGCGCTGGTCGTGCGGCGGAAGGCGCCGCAGCAAATAACGTATGTCCTTAATGAAGCCCAGGTCGAACATCCGATCCGCTTCGTCCAGTACAGCTACCTCGACGCGGTCCAGTTGGAATACTTTCTGCTTGAAGAAGTCGATGATGCGTCCCGGAGTGCCGACCAGCATGTCGACTCCCGCTTCGATGTGTTTGCGCTGACTTTCATAGTCTGTGCCGCCGTAAGCAAGCCCGATGGTCAGGCCGGTATGCTTGCCGAGCAGCTCGGCATCGTTAGCAATTTGCACCGCCAGCTCACGAGTGGGTGCGAGGATAAATATGCGCGGCTGCCGTGGCCCTTCGCTCGCTCCGGGCCTGGTCAATATTCGCTGGAATGCCGCGATCAGGAACGCCGCGGTCTTGCCGGTACCGGTCTGGGCCTGCCCGGCGACGTCGTGATTGCCCAGTGCCAGCGGCAGGGTATTTGCCTGAATCGGTGTACAGTAATCGAATCCGGCGTCCCGAATTCCCTGGCGGATGGATTCATGCAGTTCAAGCGCGTCAAATCTGAGGTCACTCAGATGGTTATCAGTCATAGGATTTGTTCGATAAAAAGTGGGTCAAGGGCTTGCAAAATGGCTCGCGAAGCGGTGAAATTGGCAAATACCGACGCGACAATCGTCGCACCTGCCAGTTTCGCCATCTACGAATTCCTGGATAAATCGTCCTAGCGGAAGTCCTAGCGACAGTCCTAGAGAAATCGCGATAGAAGCCGCGTTAGAGCTGCGACATATTGCCTGATTGAGAAGGCAGCGTCACCCACTTTGCTGAGGTCTTGCAGTCCCAAAGGGGCGGGACCGCTATAAGCAGAGCCACTATTCAAGCCGATATTCCAGGAGGTACGAGCAGGTGAGCGACAAAATCGTCCACACCAATGACGACACATTCGAGGCTGACGTATTGCAGTCGGACAAGCCGGTGCTGCTGGATTTCTGGGCCGAGTGGTGTGGCCCGTGCAAAATGATTGCACCGCTGCTGGATGAGGCTGCGGACCAGTATGCCGACCGCTTGACCGTTGCCAAATTGAATATAGACGAAAACCCGAATACACCACCGAAGTTCGGCATTCGCAGCATTCCTACACTGATGCTGTTTAAAGACGGATCCGTTCAGGCCCAGAAGCTGGGGGCAATGTCAAAGTCACAACTGACGGAATTTCTGGAATCTAATCTGTGAGAGGATACTTGGGCAATCAGACGC
>JBGTHC010000106.1:0-49920 GCA_041746375.1 Woeseiaceae bacterium | reverse complement strand
TGACCGAGTAGCAGGTAGCGGGCCGAAACGCCGGCCACCACGAAGCAGGTCGTCAGAAAGGCGGCTAGTGTCATGTGCACGAACCGGTACGGGAAAGACGGATTGAAAACGATCTCGAACCAGTTCTCCGGGTAGAACACGCCATCCTCAAGTCGAAATCCGGCCGGCGTGTGCATCCAGCTGTTCGCAGCCAGTATCCAGAATGCGGAGATCAAGGTTCCGAGCGCGACCATGGACGTTGCGAAGAAGTGCAACTTCCGTCCCACGCGATCCGCGCCGAATAGCATGATGCCGAGGAAGGTGGCCTCCAAAAAAAAGGCGGTGAGTACCTCATAGGCCATGAGCGGGCCGAGAATGTTACCGGTTTTCTCGGCAAACACACTCCAGTTGGTACCAAACTGGAAACTCATCACCACGCCGGAGACGACACCCAGACCGAAGGAAACGGCAAATATCTTCAGCCAGAAACGATAGAGACTCTGGTACGCGGGCTTGCCGGTACGCAGCCACAGGAACTCAAGCATCAGCAGCCAGCTTGCGAGGCCGATGGTAAAGGCAGGAAACAGGATGTGAAACGAGATCGTAAACGCAAACTGGACACGGGCGAGGATCAGGGTATCGAGCATGCTGTCGTTCCCGCTTTCCGGTCAGTCGACTATGGCTGATCGGACCATGCGGTGCATGAGATCGTCGTAACGTGGTACATCCCAGGGGGCGTACTGCGTGAACAAAAGAACGACGAGTCCTTGATGCGGATCGACCCAGAACAGTGTCGTCGCCGCGCCGCTCCATGAAAACTCACCATTGCTCGAGGGTGTCATTTGCAGCGTGGCATCCGTGACCACACCCAGATCGAGGCCGAACCCGACGCCCGGTTCGATGCGACGCCCGGGAACAGATTCGGGCAGGCGATTGGATGTCATCAGCTCCACTGTCAACGGGGAGAGCAGGCGCGTGTCGTCGAGAGTTCCACCGTTCAGCAGCATCTGGGCAAAGCGCCAGTAGTCATCCGTGGTCGAGATCAGTTGTGCGCCACCCATGAATAGTCCCGGCGGGCTGTGGTAGTCGCCGGACCAGAAGCCCGTATCGACGATCAGGTTGCGGGTATCGTCATGTGTATGAACCTTGGCGAGTAGCGCTGCTTCACGTTCGTCGAGCCAGCCCGTGGTCTCATCCATGCCGAGCGGTTCGAAGATCCGCTCCTGAAGGAAAGTTTCGAGATCCTTCCCGGACAGCTTTTCTACCAGGTAACCCTGAATGTCGACGGACACACTGTATTGCCAACGAGTGCCGGGCTGATACAGCAGGGGAATATCGGCGAGCTTGTCGATCATTTCCTGCAATGAACTGTCCGGGTCGAGTACTTCGACCCGCCCGTATTGCTTGTCGACATAGCTGTCTCCGAACCATCCGTAGGTAAAGCCTGCGGTATGCTGCAGCAGGTCGTGCACTGTCGGTTGCCGGGTTGGGGTTTCGAGAACAGGGTTACCATCCGCATCGTCCCCTGCATAGACCTGCAAGTCTGCAAACTCCGGGATGTGTTTTGCGAGAGGATCGCCGAGCGCGAACAGGCCTTCTTCGTAAAGCAACATCATCGCAACGCCGATAACTGGCTTCGTCATCGAGTAAATACGGAACCGGGACTCGTTTGTCAGGGACTCACCGGTTTCCACATTTGCGTAGCCGTAGTTATCATGCATGACAACCTTGCCATGTCGCGACACGAGCACTTGAATTCCGCCGGTCTCCTTGTCGTCAACCATGCGTTGCAAATTCTTCCGCAGGGTCTCGAGTTTTTCGGCAGACATTCCAACATCCTCGGGAGGCGCCAGATTGATGCTGCCGGCGGAGACGGCCGCCGAGAATGTGAGCAGCAGGGCGCCGATAGCGCAGGCAAAAAAGCGGTCGTTCATTGCTTGGTTCCTCGGTCGGTTCCCTGATGCATTCTTTGGCTGGCCCGGGTGCAATTGCGGGTCCTTATCGATTGTAGCCTTTGACCCCGTTGCGTTGCATGGCGCGAGAGCTGCACCATTGTCGTGCGTTACCTGCCGGGGAATGCGCTGTGCCGGTGTACGGCGCAGCCGTCCGCGCAACGATTTTGGACCATGGCACGAAGCAGCTCGCATGCGCCATGACCACGCTTTGGCGCTTGCGAATCGTGGCGTGATCCGCGCTATTTCAGTTAGTTACCAGGTTCAGACCCCAATGTCTGGATGCTGACGGCTGGATTGAAAAGAGGCGGCTTGTCGGTCAGACTGCGGACATTGCGATTGCGGAGAGGGTGCGATGACTGGCCGCTACGATCCCGACGGAAGCCGATTGCCCATCAAGCTGGACAGCACTTCAAACGGTGAATTTGCACCGATTCCGCTAGCGCAGCGAAACCTGCTGGCGAACCGGACCGCCCACGAACACGCCTCGCGCAATGCGCGTCGCTCAGGACTTGACCGTCGACAATTCCTGGTCAGCACCTGCGGCGCTGCGAGCACGCTCCTCGCGTTTAACGAAGTCAATGCGGCCGCGGGTAAGACGGGAGGTTTGTTTGCACTGGATGCCGCCGCCGCCGTTGATCCGGAAATTGCCGCCGCACAACTTGAGGGTCGCGAGTTTATTTTTGACGTCCAGGGACATTTCGTCGATCCCAACGGCAAATGGATACGGGACGACCCGTCTCGAGGCGACGGCTTTCGCTTCGCCGCGAAGACTGACTGTCCACTGGCCGATGAATCGGTCAGGAACAGCCACCTGGCGTGTCTCGGTCCGGACGAGTTCGTCAAGGACGTCTTTCTCGACAGCGATACCGACATGATGGTGCTCTCCTTTGTGCCATCGACGCGGGAAACGGAACCGCTGACCATTGACGAAGCCGATGCCACGCGCCGGATTGTCGGCGAACTCGACGGCAATCACCGCCTGATGATCCACGGCCGCGTCAATCCGAATCAGGACGGCGATCTTGCTGCGATGGACGAACTTAAAGAACGCTGGAATGTCTGCGCGTGGAAAACCTATACGCAGTTCGGTCCGGAGGGAAAGGGCTTCTTCCTGTCGGATGAAGATTTCGGCATCCCGTTTATCGAACGTGCGCGTGAACTCGATGTGAAGATAATCTGCGTGCACAAAGGGATTCCATTCGGCCAGCGCTCCTACGAGCACAGCCAGTGTCACGATATCGGCGTGGTGGCGAAACGCTTCCCGGACGTGGACTTTCTCGTCTATCACTCCGGTTTCGTGCCCGGGAAGAGCGAAGGACCGTACGAAGGCGAGGGGTCCGGAGACGGCATCGATACGCTGGTCAAATCGCTCATCGACAACGAAATCGCGCCGAACAGCAACGTTTACGCAGAACTCGGCAGCACCTGGCGATTCCTAATGCGTGATCCCGACAGCGCTGCCCATGCACTCGGCAAGCTGTTCAAATTCTGCGGTGAAGACAACGTGTTGTGGGGAACGGATTCGATCTGGTACGGCTCGCCGCAGGACCAGATACAGGCGTTCCGCACCTTCCAGATCTCACGGGAGTTGCGGGAACGCCAAGGCTATCCTGAAATGACATCCTCATTGCGCGCCAAGGTATTCGGCTTGAACGCGACTCGTCCCTACAAAATAAATCTGGATGAAGTCACTTTGCGCGCGGCTAACGATCCGCTAACGCGCCAGCGCGAGAACTACAACAATGCCCGTGATCCGAGGTATCTCACTTACGGGCCGCGAACGAGACGCGAGTTCCTGAATCTCCTGAAGTGGCAAGGTGGTCATCCCGGCTAGGTCAGTCCAGAATCGTTAATATGCAACACGGCACCTTTCTGCAAAACGTCAACCGCATGGTTGATCATGCACTCGCTACGCTCGACTTGCCGCCGGGATTGCCGGAGCAGATCAAGGCTTCCAATTCTGTCTACAAGGTTAATTTTCCCGTCGAGATTGACGGCAAGGTGCAGGTCTTTACCGGATGGCGTGCCGTGCACAGCGAACACCGTCTGCCCGTCAAAGGAGGCATCCGCTATTCGACGCTGGTCAACGAAGACGAAATCGAAGCGCTGGCGGCGCTCATGTCGTACAAGTGCGCGATTGTCGACGTTCCATTCGGTGGCTCAAAAGGCGGACTCTGCATCGAGCCTGCCAACTACGAAGAGGGCGACCTGCGCAGAATTACGCAGCGCTTCGCGTACGAACTGGCCAAGAAAGGCTACATCAGCCCAAGCGAGAACGTGCCGGCGCCGGATATGGGGACCGGCGAGCGCGAGATGGCGTGGATCGCCGACGCGTATCGCATGAATTATCCCAACGATATTAACGCCATCGCCTGCGTGACCGGAAAACCTGTTTCCCAGGGCGGCATTGCAGGTCGTACCGAGGCAACCGGTCGCGGCCTGCAGTATGCATTGCAGGAGTTCTTTCGTCATCCTGAAGACGTCAGCGAGGCCGGCCTCGAAGGCGGACTTGCGGGCAAGCGCGTCGTCGTGCAGGGCCTCGGCAACGTTGGATACCACGCGGCGAAGTTTCTGCAGGAGGAGGACGGCGTTGTTATTGTTGCTATTGTCGAGCGTGATGGCGCTTTGCTTTCGGATGACGGACTGAATGTCGACAAGGTACATGCATGGATGCGGCAAACCGGTGGTGTTGCCAATTACGCCGGAGCCAGGTTTATTGCAGACAGCTCAAAAGCGCTGGAACTCGACTGTGACATCCTTATTCCTGCAGCACTCGAGAACCAGATCACCGCGGAAAACGCCAGCCGGATCCAGGCGCGTCTGATCGTCGAAGCGGCCAACGGACCAACCAGCTACGAGGGCGACCAGATCTTGCGAAAGAACGGCAAGATCGTATTACCCGACGCATTCATCAATGCGGGCGGCGTGACCGTATCGTATTTCGAATGGGTCAAAAACGTGTCGCACATTCGTTTCGGACGACTGGACCGGCGCTTCGATGAAACCCGCGGGCGGCAGGTCATTCACGTCATTGAACAGATGACAGGCAAGAAGGTACCCGACGAACTGGCCGGACCGTTGAGCGCCGGAGCGAGAGAAATAGACCTCGTACGTTCGGGCCTGGAAGACACCATGCGTATCGGTTACAACAATATTCGCGACCTGCGGCGGTCGCGCGAGAATATTCCGGACTACCGAACCGCGGCATTCGTGCTGGCGTTGGAAAAAATCGCCGACGCGTACCTGGAATTCGGCATCGGTCATTGACCAACCTGCGGGCGTGCCTGCAGAACTGATCGTTTACACCGCACAGGAGAGCCGGATTGAATAATCGCGGCCAGGAATCATCGGCAGATGCTGACGACCCGAGCGCCGGCAACCGATGGCGTCTTTTCGTTCCGAACCTGCATTTTATCCTGCAGGATAGTTACGGCGCCGCCAAATTTCGCAGCGATCTTTTCGGCGGTCTGACAGCCGCGGTAATTGCACTTCCGTTGGCGCTTGCCTTCGGCGTGGCGTCGGGCGCAGGGCCCATAGCCGGTCTCTACGGTGCCATAGCAGTCGGCTTCTTTGCTTCTCTGTTCGGCGGCACGCCGGCGCAGATTTCCGGCCCGACCGGACCCATGACTGTGGTCATGGGTGCCGTGATTGCCAGCCACGCCCATAGTCTTGGCGAAGCTTTCACAATCGTAATGCTGGGCGGCTTATTGCAAGTACTGTTCGGTCTGTTACGCATCGGCAAGTACGTCGAATACACGCCTTACTCGGTGGTATCCGGTTTCATGACCGGCATTGGCGTGATAATCCTGATCATCCAGAGTTTGCCGTTTCTTGGTCTGCCGTCATCGACGCAGGGTGTCCTGGGAACCCTCGACACCTTGCGCACGCTGGATATTGCGACGATCGACATTCGTGCTTTCCTGTTCGCTTCCGTGGCGCTGTTACTGATCATTTTATGGCCCAAGTCGCTGCACACCCGGCTGCCCGCGCCGCTTGGCGTTTTGGTCCTCGGCACGCTGGCAGCGACGTTCGTCATAGGTGGACTACCTGAAATCGGTGCCGTGCCGGGCGGTCTGCCGTCGCTTGTTCCGCCCTCGATGACGATAGGGGAGTTGCCGCAGTTAGTGCAGGCGGCGTTCATACTCGCATTGTTGGGGTCGATCGACACGCTCCTGACGTCTCTGGTAGCCGATTCGATTACTCGCACACGTCATGATGCCGATAAGGAACTGGTCGGCCAGGGCATCGGCAACTGCGTCGCAGGATTGTTCGGTGGACTGCCGGGCGCCGGCGCAACCATGCGGACTGTCGTCAACGTGCGCGCCGGCGGGCGCACGCCGGTTTCCGGCATGCTGCATGCGTTGGTGCTGCTCGGACTGGCACTCGGACTCGGCCCGGTCGTCGCCAATGTGCCGCACGCAGTGCTCGCTGCGATTCTTATAAAGGTCGGATGGGACATTATCGACTGGGGTTACCTCAAGCGCATGCGTCGCGCGCCGCGCGAGAAATTCGTCATAATGCTGGTGACATTCTTCCTCACGGTCTTCGTCGATCTCATCGTTGCAGTTGCCGTCGGCATCATCCTGGCGAGTTTCGTCAACTCTCGCGGACTGGCTCAGGAACAGCTCAAGGGACTGAAACAGTCAATCGACGCCGACGAACTCGACCAGCTGAGTGACGACGAACGAGCAATGTTGCGCTCGGTTACCGGCAAAGTGCTGGTTACGCTGTTACACGGTTCCTTTTCCTATGCATCCGCACGCGAGCTGGCGAGGCAGTCTTCGCCCAAGGTGGCCAGCTATCGGGTGGCGGTCTACGATTTCTCCAACGTCGCCTATATGGATACCAGCGCAGCTTTAGCGGTTGATCAGATGATCGAGCTTTCGCAATCGCGGGATCAGCCCGTGTTCGTCGCGGGTCTCGCCGGTCACCCACTTCGAGCGCTCGAAGGCCTGGGAGTTCTGGAACGGGTACCCGAAGCACGGCGTTTCACCGACCGGTCCGAGGCCATTCGTGCTGCGGTAGAAACCGCCCGGCAAGCCGAATGAATGAAAGTTGCTGCGGGAAGGCGTACTCTGCGGTGCATCTGCACAGGTTTCGCAGCCGCAAATAATTAGAACCGATTCGGAGACAATCGTTGAACGAAGACAGCAGCCTCGCGCTCTTTTGCGATTTTGAGAATATCGCACTCGGCGTCCGTGACACCAAGCATGTTAAATTCGATATCCAACCTGTACTTGAGCGCCTATTGCTCAAGGGAAGCATAGTGGCCAAAAAAGCCTATTGCGACTGGGATCGGTACAAGGAATTCAAATCGCCCATGCATGAAGCGGCGTTCGAGCTGATCGAGATTCCGCACGTCAGCATGTCCGGCAAGAATTCGGCGGATATTCGCATGGTCGTCGATGCGCTCGACCTGTGCTATACCAAGGATCACATCGACACCTTTGTGATCATCTCAGGTGACTCGGATTTTTCTCCATTAGTCAGTAAATTGCGAGAAAATGCCAAGACCGTCATCGGTGTCGGCGTCAAGAATTCCACTTCCGAGCTTCTCATAAGCAATTGCGACGAGTTCATTTTTTACGACGAACTGGTCGCAAACAGGGATGCATCAAAGAAGCGGCAGCGCAGCAAGCCGCGCACAAAACGATCCAAACGAATCGTCACGGAAGAAAAGAAAGCCGACACACTCAAACCACCGGACGACAAGGCCCAGGAAGCGATTAACCTGGTCCTTGAAACGATCGAGGCGTTATATGCGGAGCGCGGGGATAGCACCAAGTTGTGGGGCTCCATGGTCAAGCAGACTCTTAAGCGGCGCAGACCCGGTTTCAATGAATCCTCTTTCGGCTTCAGCTCATTCAGCGATCTCCTTGAAGAGGCGCAAGCGCGCAACCTTCTGCAACTTGAGCTGGACGAAAAGTCCGGCGGCTACATAATTCGCAAGATCGTCACGTAAAATACTCCGGCTCGTTTCCGCGGGAGGCACGATGACCACGGGGTTGGAATCGGGATTCACGCTCGGGCCATGGGACGTCAGACCCCAGCTCGGCACGCTCAGTGGCCCGGATGGCGAGGTCCACGTCGAGCCGAAAGTTATGGGCGTGCTGGTTTGCCTGGCCGAGCGAGCCGGTGATGTCGTCACGCGTGATCAGTTCGTCGATCATGTTTGGCAGGGACGCATCGTCTCCGACGAAGTACTTTCGCGCTGCATCTCCGTCTTGCGTACGCGCCTCGGCGACAACCCGCGTGAGCCCCGCTTCATCCAGACCGTGCCGAAGATCGGCTACCGGCTGATCGCTCTAGTGGCAGCTCACGGAGTGACTCCAGCGGCCGTTGCATTGGTAAAGCCTGGCAATGGCGCCGGTGTAAGCTATGCCGCCCTCACCTCGTCGCGTCCACGAACCGTTGCTGTGGTGGCAATGGTGGCGCTTGTCGGACTTGCCGCATGGCTACTGCTGCCACGGTTTGTGGGGGACGCTCCGGTCGTCCGGAATGAATCGAGCATTGTCGTGCTCCCGTTCATCAACCAGAGCGACGACCGCGGGAACGAGTATTTCAGTGACGGATTGACCGAGGAGCTGATTGACCGGTTGGCGCGAGTGCAGGGACTGCAGGTGGTTGCCAGTACCTCCGCTTTCGCATTCAAGAATCATCGCGAAGACGTGCGCGAGATAGCGCAGCGGCTCGGCGTGCTCTACGTGCTCGAGGGCACCGTGCGCAAGGAAGAGGATCGCGTGCGAATTACCGCAAAACTGGTCGAGGCTGGGCGCGGATTCCGCGTCTGGTCCGAACGCTACGACAGTAATCTCAGCGATATTTTCGCCGTGCAGGACCAGATTGCCAATGGCATCGTGGCCGAACTGCGGCCCCGACTTGCCGGCAGTGCCGCGCCTGCCAGTCCCGCGCGACCGACCGAAGTCATGCCGGCTTACGAACTGTTGCTGCAGGGTCGCTTTCACCTGAAACGGCGCGAGGAAGCGCCGATCCGCCGCAGCATTGAACTGTTCCAGCATGCGATCGAGATGGATCCGGGATTCGGTGACGTATACAGGGAACTGGCCCGCGCCTATGCCCTTTTGCCCAATTATTCCGGCGAGAACGCCGAAAGCATGTTTGCACTCGCGGCGGCCACGCTCGAACGCGGCATCGCCAGTGACCCACCGCTGGCCGACAAGGCGCACGATGTGCGCGCTTTTCTGCATTTGTCCCGATGGGAATGGATCGAAGCCGAAGAAGACTTCCGACTGGCTATGGCGGTGTCGCCGAACGACCCGACGGTACAGCAATGGTACTCGCAACACCTCGCGGCTACCGGCAAGGCACACGAATCCCTGCAATACATCCTGGAAGCAAAGAAGCTCGATGTTCTGTCGCCGGTGATCAACCAGCGACTGGCGGTCGCCTATCTGTGGGTCAATGAAAACGAATTGGCCCGGCAGCAGTTCGAACTGGCCGAAGAGCTCGGGATGGGCGCCAGGGCAAACCCGGACGTTTACGCGGTGCTGCTATTCCGTCAAGGCGAGTACGACAAGGCGCGCGACGTGCTGATCGATCTGCAGAGCCTGTACGGATTGCGGGGGGGCTGGGTGGAACCCTTTATCGCCGCGCTGCGGAACCCGGATGCACGGCTCGCCGCCAGAGATGCGCTGGATCGTGCGGCGCGAGAGCGCAGCATTCCACCGAGGTTGCTGTTCGGAACCCTGACCTACCTCGGCGATGCGGACGCAGCCATGGAAATTGCTTTTGAACTGTTGGCGGACAAGGTCAACTTCGATGTGGAATTTCTTTTCACGCAGGAAACGGCTGAATTGCGCCGGCATCCCCGATTCGGCGAGTTGCTAGCCGCCATCGGACTGGACCGCTACTGGGATCAGTTCGGGTGGCCCGCGATGTGCGCGCGGCGCGACACACGGATCGAGTGCGGCTGAGTAAAGATCCCCACGCAGCATCTGTGTTTTCCAAGCTTTTGCTTTGGCGTCTGTCCGCATCGCCCATGAGCCCGGTGTCCGTTCGAGTGCAGGAATTACCGATCACGCGGCATTCTGACCGCCGTTACGCGCCTGTTGCCCGGCCAGTGTGTCCCATTGCCCAGGCAGGCTCCAGTGAATAAGGACTTTGGTGGCGCCAGGACGCTCCGGCACGCATTTTGCATTCTCCAGCCTGAAGGCAAACAAAGTAACAGCCATTGGCTGTCTGGAGGATCAAAAATGAACACCAAATCACTATGGAAGATGATGGCGGCTGCGCCACTGCTTACGCTGACGGCAATTGCAGGCTGCGACACGGCTGACGATCGGGATTCCTTTGCGGAGCAACCGGCACAAGAGATGTCACCGCAGGACGACCAGTCGGTAGCCGATACGACTGAATCGCGCCCGATGGACCGTACGACTACGACTGCTGCCGATTCGTCGTATGCTCAACCTGGCCAAAGTACTGAGCAATCCTGGGATTCCGCTGACAGTCAGGTGAACAACATGGCTGGCGTAGATATGGAAGGCCAGACCGTCTACAACCAGGACGGTGAGGAAATAGGTACAGTTGCCAGCGTCGTCGCGGACGACAACGGCGAGAGCAAGTTCATCGTCGTCGACGTCGGGGACTTCCTTGGTATCGGCGGTAAGCAAGTCGCAATCGATGTCCAGAATCTGCAGATGAGCGCTGACGGACAAATCCAGAGCGAAGTCACGTCAGACGTGCTGGAGTCAATGCCGGAGTACGAACCTTCGGATTACGAGGAAGACATGGAATAAGAACCGCCGATCAAGCCCGGTAACGCAGGGACGCGTTAATCGGGCCGGTTGTCGCACGCATTGGGGTAAGCCGGGACCCGGTCCCAGACAATTGTTTACCTGTCCCCGGCCGCACTGTTGTCTTAACAGTGAACGGCTACGCGACGCGAGCCTTCCAATGTGATATT
Source organism: Woeseiaceae bacterium (assembly GCA_041746375.1). Classification (GTDB taxonomy): domain Bacteria; phylum Pseudomonadota; class Gammaproteobacteria; order Steroidobacterales; family Woeseiaceae; genus IDS-8. The sequence goes on along the minus strand of JBGTHC010000106.1, from coordinate 39,060 downwards.
CAAGGGTTGTACGCAGTTATTGCAGGACCAGCGATTGGAAGATCGACAGACAGACACGATAACGATGAATCGTCGCGGCCTGATGCGTGTGTTGGTAATTGAAGACGAGTCGATCGCTCGCGAAGCCGTGAAGCACTACCTCGAGTTTCGCGGCCACACCGTCACTGTTGCCGGTTCCGCGATAGAGGCTATGGATCAGGCGCTGCGCCATGAACCGGATGTGCTGCTGTGTGACTGGAAGCTCAATGGCAGTATCGATGGCGTCGACGTCGCGCGCACTCTGCAACGACGTTACGACGTTGCGGTAATCCTCATCACGGCCCATCAACTGGACGACGTCAAGGCGAAGGCCAGGCGCGTCGGGCTCACGGTCAACGCCTACCGGCGAAAACCGGTTTCTCTTGCGTCCCTGGCCGAAGTCATCGAATCGCTCGAAGTGCGCCACTGACAGCTATCGCACACCCGCAGAAGCGGCTGCAACTTTCACAATTGATCGGCAAAAATTGCAGGGTCTGCGGCTTTAGATGCAGCATGCGCTTCCCGCCATTACTGAAAGCCGGGTCCATGGCACGCAACTTGCTTTACTCTGTTGCAGGACTCTACTATCACAAACCTACAGGAGCGACGCAATCATGGTAGCGAAGACAGACTACGCCAGTACGAATGATTCTACGGCAGGAGCCCGGGCGCCAAGCCGGGATGCAAAAGTCACCGAGAACGTAGCACAAGCTGCGCATGAAGCAGTCGACCGGGCGGCCGGCGGCGCGGCAAAAGCCGAGGACAAGGTGCGGCGCATGGCTGCGACCGGTGAGGAGCAACTCCGTGAGAAGACGGCCGAGGCGCGCCAATCCGCGGAACAGTCTCTCGAGCAGTTTCGCCAGTACACCCGCGATAATCCGATGATGTCTGCAGGAATTGCCTTTGCAGCGGGTCTCGTGGTGTCACGACTCCTGAGCCGGTAAACGTTGGCCGCGGAATCACCAGGCATGCGCAGTACATCAGCCGCCGCGGCCGGACCTTCGGATCCCCGGGATACGAACGGCGCCGGTCGCGGCGAGCCCCCGGAGAATGCCGCTAACGACAACGTCGCTGCAAACACGGAATCCCTGTTTGGAGAAATCCAGGCTGCTCGCGATGCAGCGGCGGCCCATTTGGGCAAAGTCGCAGCAACGGCCGCTGGCGAAGTGCAAATAAGCATTGCGTCCGCCGTAGCGATGGCGTCGGCGACCATGTTGAGCGTTGCTTTTGTCATCGTCGCCTGGGTCTGCGTGGTTGGGCTCGGAGTCTGGCTTGCTGTTTCCGCGGGCTGGTCCGTGAGCGTGGCCCTCGGAGCTGCGGCTGTCATGAACATCCTTGCAGCCCTGGCCTGTCGCTTCTGGTATGCGCGCCTTGGAAAAAATATCGGCTTTTCCCGAACTCGCAAGCTGCTTTTCGGTTAACCGGGAAAGGCCAATGCCACGAATATTCGCATGAGCATTCGCAGGAAAAAAGCATGGGCGGACCAGTTGCTTCGCGAGGCCGAGGAACAACGTCACTCGCGCAACTGTCATGCAGCACGAGCGCTGGATATCGCTCGCCAGCGTATTGCTTCGCCGACCGGCCTGGCGATTTGCTTCGGTGCGGGCGCCCTGACAGGTTACGGCGCGCGCCGCCGGGTTGAGCAATCATCCGAGCAATCCGAACACAATCGCGACGGGTGGTTCCGACGAACGATGTCCGGTCCGGTCGGGGATATCGCCGTGCGCCTTGCAACGGCCTCGCTCGTCAATACATTGATGAATTCTATCGGGCCGGGTGAGGGAAGTTCGGACCAGGCGGCGGAGCTGGACACAGCTTAAGCGGCGGTTTCAGTATCCTGCTTGTGCTGGAGGGTGAAGCAGAAAGTTGCCCCTTCGCCTATTGCGCCTTCAGCCCAGATGAGTCCGCGGTGCCGTTTGACAACCCGGGCTGCAATCATCAGGCCCAGCCCCAGGCCATCGGATTTCTGCTCGCCGGGTAGCCTCTCGAAAGCCTGGAACATCCGGTCCGCATGCTGCGAGTCGAATCCGACACCGTTATCTCTTATACAGTAGGTGCTGATACCGTTTGCTGTCGAGCTGGAAACGTCAATCCGACGGTAGGGCTTGGTGCGTGTGTACTTGAGGGCATTACTCAGCAGATTCAGCACGAGCGTCTGTACGAGCGTCCGGTCTGCATCGACGTCCGGCAGGTTTCCAAGGACGAACGCGACCGGTGGCGGAGGCTCGGCGAGGCGTATTGCCTCGAACACCTGCGTAACCAGGGCTTGCATATCAATACGCTCTCGCCGAAAGGTCGAATGCGATGCGACCGAGAGGCCAACCAGCCGATCGAGGATTTCGGTCATGCGGCGAATGCCGGAGGCTGTGCGCCCGAGTGCTGCCAGTCCCTCCTGGCCGAGAGTCGATGCAAACTGCTGCTCCAGTACCTGTGTGTTAACCGATATCGAGTTCAAAGGATTCCGCAGGTCGTGTGCGACAGAGTCCGTGATGGTGACGAGATCGAAGGTGCGATTCGCGAGTTCCTCAGTTCGGTCTGCTACTTCCTGTTCAAGGTTCTTGTTCAATTGAGCGATACGGCGCTCCGCCTTCTCCGCCGCCAGGGCGCGAGATCGCGCTCGACCATTCTCCAGGATGATCAAACCGAGCAGCACCGCTATTATGAAGCCAAGCGGTAGTACCGCATCGATGGTCGGAGTTGCCAGTGAATCCGCCAGGGCCACGGTCGGTGTGTGGACGACTGTCCAGGTCGTACCTGTCGATGTCCGTATTCTGCCTTCACGGGTCCAGTTCTGCGGTACATCGGTTGCCCCGCGATCTCGCTGATACAAAGTCGCGTCGTTCCAGCGGACAGTGATCGCATAACCGGGAGATTGGTCGCGCAGAAGGCTGGCAAAGGTTTTGCCGGCGTCGAATACGGCGATCAGTGAGCCTTCATCGGACGCACCATTCAGGACCACATGGATGTGCAGTTCCGAGTCGCTGGCATACGGTCCCAGGATGGCCTCGCCTTCGACCAGCCTGGCTTCGGCAAGCAAATCGCTGCGGCTTTGCCATTCTTCGTTACTGGGCCGATAGTCGAAAACCGGCTTCTGCGCGGTAAGCATATAACGTATGTCACGTGCACTGTCGCTCCAGATAATCGCCTGGATGCCTTCGAAATGTTCGAATTCAATTCCAGCGTCGTCAGCCCACTTGTCTCGAGGCAGACTTCCGTATCTTGTCCAATACGTCCGCACATTACGCAGGGACTGCAGCATTGTTTCGATGTTGCGAATGAGTTGGCTGCGTGCCGCATACGACTCCGATTCAGCAAGCAGCGCAGTTTTCGAGGCATCGGTGTCACGCAGGAACATCCAGACCTGATAGGTCAGGAACCCGAATAACAACGTGACGATAGCTGCGGTGAAAAATCGATAAAACAAATTTTGGCTTGCTCGAGAGCCTGGAGTCCGACGAATGCGTGGTCGCAGCATAGCGACAAAAGACAGGCCCCGTGTAATTCTTGCGTTTCAGGTGTAAACGTTATCGAGCCGAAATCATAGAGAGATCGGCACTGGTTGCATAGCAGCCACGCAATTCAGACCGGATAACCCGATCGTGACCCGCGAAACTGTTGGCACAGGATTTGCAGAATTCGGATAGTAAATCGACATTGAAAAGGGCCCGGTTCCGGCATTTCGTAGAGTGTGGCGGATAGTCCGGTGCAATCGGGGGGCTTTCTGACGCAGCGCTATACGCCGCCAAGCGGGAAGGCAAGAGCAGGTGGGTCATGTACCAATCCCGCCTGGACCAGGTATTCGATACCGCCGGCATGCAGCTTGCCCATTGAGCGCTGCCGGAATTAGCGCGCAAAGGCGGTGCCTGCCGTATAATGACGGTGACCACGCTGTGGCGATGTCCACATCAACAAGATAAGGCAATCGCTACCCCAAACACTGACGACAGGCTTATTCGGGTGTATTGCCGCACACAGGACATGAGTCCGGCGGCGGAATTCTAATTGATCTTTGAGTAACGATTCTACTGATGGCACGCCTACTTTTTGTTGATGATGACCCGGACTTCACGGCGGCAACCCAGGTGCTGCTCAAGGCCGAGATGCACGATGTGCAGGTCGCCGGTTCTTTGAAAGAAGCCAGGGATGCACTGGATAGTGCGACGTTTGACATGCTGTTTGTCGACCTTTCGCTGCCGGATGGCAGCGGTCTCGAACTGATCAGCGATAACGGTCCGAAAGCAATCGTCATTACCGGCCACCCGTCGATCGAATCGGCGATCCGTGCGGTACGTGGCAAGGTGGTCGACTACCTCGTAAAACCACTGGACAAATCGCAGCTGATCAGAAGTATCGAAGCGGCATATACGGACGAGGGCGAAAAGTCATCGCCGCGTTCCCGAACAAACCGCCGTGCCGAGGGAGACAGCAGCATTGTCGGTGAATCGCCGGCAATCCGCACCTTGCTGGTGAACATCGGTGACTATGCTTCCACCGACGTCACGGTACTGGTCTCCGGCGAGAGCGGGACGGGCAAGGAGCTGGTGGCGCAGGCCTTGCACAATGCGCGGGATTCCAGTGAGCCGTTCGTGGCGCTGAACTGCGGAGCCATTCCCCAGGATCTGATTTCGAGCGAATTATTCGGGCACGAAAAAGGTAGCTTCACGGGTGCGGCAGCTCAGCGAAAAGGGCTGTTCGAACGAGCCGGCAAGGGTACGGTTTTTCTCGACGAGATCGGGGAATTGCCGTTGCAGCAACAGATCGCATTGCTGCGGGTCATTGAGACCCGCACCGTCCAGCGCGTTGGCGGCGAGAAGGAGATTCCTGTGACGCCGCGAATAGTAGCGGCAACCAACAAGGATCTTGAAAAGGAAGTCAGTGACGGCGAGTTCCGGGAGGATCTTTTTTATCGACTCAACGTTTTGACACTCAAGGTGCCCCCACTTCGTGATCGGGAAGGGGATATCGAATTGCTGGCACGACACTTTCTCACCCAATACGCAGCCGAACATGGCACGCCCGCGGAGTTCTCTCCTGAAGCGGTGGAAAAGCTGGCGCGATATCAGTGGCCGGGGAATGTGCGTGAGCTAAAACACACGGTCTTGCGGGCTGCTATTCTCAATCGAGGCAGGGATCGGGTTGAGGTTCTACCGGAGAATTTCGACAGGCCGCCGAAGTGGGCGTCCGGCGCCGACAATTTAAGGGCCGGAATGTCCATCCGGGACGTCGAAAAAAACCTGATCGAAAAAACGCTTGAGCATTATGACGGCAACAAAAAGATGACGGCCGAGGCGCTCGGAGTCAGCCTCAAGACGCTTTATAACAGGCTTCGCGAATACGACGATTTGTCGACCGGCACTGACTAACCAGCACTGATTGAGAGGTAGCTGCGGATCGCGGCGGTCACTGCATCCGGCCACCGGCACTCCCGGTGACCGGATGCATTTCGCCTTATTTGCATGAGCAATAGCCCGTCGTTGAGACGGGCCACCGCCGGGCCGTTACAGCGTCGCGCCGTTACGGCCCGACTCGGGAGAGATCAGCAATCGGTGTCTTCCGCACCGGCGCCTTCCTTGACGTCTTCGCATGCGTCTTCTACTGCGTTGCCCGCGTCCCTTCCGGCTTGCTGCAGCTCTTCGCCAGCTTCGTCAAGGCTTTCCCCGGCCTCCTCGGCAGCTCCATCATCGGTGTCGCATCCCACGATGGCGAAGGATCCCACCATAAGCAAAAGAACGAGTTTGGCAATGTTCATTTATTTATCTCCCTGTTTGTTGTTGTAGGAGGGCCGTTACTTATGCAAGGCCCTCGTCCATTTTGCCTGACTGTACCGTCAAATATTCGGTCGGCGACCGAAAGCGAAAGTGACCACTGCCAGTATCAGACCGACGACAAACAGGATCCAGGCAATGTTGGCCGCGGTACCAGCGACTCCGCTGAGTCCGAGGACACCGGCAATCAATGCAACGATCAAAAATGTTACGGCTAAACCAATCATGATACTTCTCCCGACAATTATAAAATTGGTTGCCAAATCGGCAACACACTCAGCTCCAATGATGCAAAGGCCATGCCAACGACATTCACCCCACCAACCACGGTGTCCGAGCCTGCAGATTCATCAATCTCACGCGGCCCTTCTTACAATTCCACGTAAATAATTCCCTGTTCTGCAGATCAAGAAGTGTCGAGTCCGCGCCAATGTGTCGTTGCCAACATGCCGGAGCATCGATTATTTCTATATTGACAGGCGTGCAACCGCTTGCTGCTATCGCAGATATTGGGCGCCACGTTTGTTTGATCGGGATTGTGTGAGCAGGTAGAAAAAAGGCCACCCTTGCAGGACTCCGGAGTTGACTGGGTCGCTTGGGGGGAGCTTGGGACAGCCAGGATCCGGCGAATTCACAAGGGTAGCCTGTAGATCGTTCTTACTAAACACGGAAGCAATTGCCGTGCCAACAATGGCAACCTGATTGCGTCAGGGCTGCGTAAGTGCTGAAACGGAGACTACGGGTAAAGCTTACCGGCAGGTTGCAACATTTATGTGCGGTGGCGTGGTCAGCCCTCAGCACCGCGTGTGCGGGCGATATTGCCCGAGAGGACAACATCCTCCAAATTGGCGCCCGTTTCGAGGCAAAGTCGCTCTGCGGTAAGCGCACCATGCAATCGGGCTGTCTTTTTGACAATAACTGTCCTGCTGCCACGGACATCCCCGTCAACGTCGCCGGCGATAATTGCCGATCCTGTTCGAATATTCGCCTTCACACGCGCGTGCACGCCAATCGATAATCGCTGATCGCCCTGGGTGATACTGCCGTCGAAAGACCCTTCGATAATTAAATCCTCTGCGAGCGACAAATCGCCTTTCAATACCATTGTCGCGCCGAATATCGATGCCCCGGGCCGCGCGCCATGTGAATCGGAACCGCCACTGGTTGACGAGTCACCGTCGTTGTAAATATCAGGCTCCAATCTTGTGCGCTCTGGACGCATCCTCGGCAACTGACAGCTTTGCGGGTTTCCCCATATTGATACTGCCATTGAACTGGGCGCCATCTGCCATTTTGATACGAGGGCTGAAAATATTGCCGTTTACAACAGCGCTTTTTGCCAACTCCACGTAGTCATCGCCATGAATGTCGCCGTCGACCTGGCCTTCAATGACAACTGCCGCCGCATTGATATCTGCCTTGACCCTGCCTTCCTTACCCACCGTCAGGTTTTTCTTGTGATGAGCGATAGTGCCTTCAATCGTGCCCTGGATGACCAGGTCCTCATCAGCCGAAAGTTCGCCCTTGAAAACAAGTGTCGGGCCGATCACCGACACGCTGCGGGTCCGAACGGCACTTTGTTCGCCAACTGTCGGCGGCTTGGATACCTGCGGTGCTTCTTCGTCTTGGGGCTTCCTGAACATGTATTACTCTCCTTCATTACCGGATTGTCGCGATTCTGTGCGTGCAACCCGTGACGCTCCGTCGAATCGCGGAACGAACTAGAATACTCCAGAGTTCGCCGTGTAGCACGTCGCGTCGCTCGCTTGCTCGCGAGTGGCTTAAATCGAGTACACTTTTTTAAATTCAAGCACTTATCGGAATTGAGCCGGATGGGCGACGAGCCAGAAACGAAGCTGAACGGGGTATTGCGCGTGGTAATCGTAGGCGCGGGCTTCGGCGGCCTTGAAACCGCTGCGGCGCTGTCTCGATCGCCGGTCAACGTCACGATAATTGACCGCAAGAATCACCATCTATTCCAGCCGTTGCTGTATCAGGTCGCTACTGCCGCCCTTTCCCCGGCGGATATTGCCTGGCCGATCCGCCGGATTCTTCGCCGTCAAGAAAACGTGCAAATTCTCCTTGGCGAGGTAACCGGCGTCGACAGCGACCGTCGGGAAGTGATTGTGGGTGAGAAGCGTATACCGTTCGATACACTGGTTCTTGCCAGCGGAGCAACACATTCCTGGTTCGGACACGATGAATGGGCGCCGCACGCACCAGGACTGAAAACCATTGCCGATGCTGTGGAAATGCGTCGCCGCATCCTGATGGCGTTCGAAAATGCGGAGATGGAGGACAACCCCACAGAACGGGATCGTCTTCTGACATTTGTAATCGTGGGTGGCGGGCCGACCGGCGTTGAAATGGCCGGATCTATTGCAGAACTGGCACGCCGCGCGCTGGCGACAGATTTTCGGCACATCGATCCTCGGCGAACACGAGTCACGCTTGTGGAGGCCGGACCGAAATTGCTACCGTCGTTTCCTGAACCCCTGAGTGACTATGCAAGACTGGCGCTGGAGAAACTCGGCGTCGAGGTGCGGCTCGGCTCAGCGGTTACGGATTGCGCAGCGAGCGGCGTATCTTTCGATGGAGCGCACATTGCTGCCGGCACCATCGTTTGGGCAGCCGGAGTGGCTGCATCGCCGGTCGCAACCTGGCTGAATGTGTCAGCGGATCGCGCAGGTCGAATCGAGGTCAGTCCGCATCTTGAGGTGCCCGGACTTGCGGGCGTATTCGTCATTGGCGATGCAGCCCTGTGCAAGAACGACCAGGGTATAGCGTTACCGGGTGTAGCACCGGTGGCGAAGCAACAAGGTCAGTTTGCAGGCCTGTTGATCGATGCGCGAGCCCGTGGTCGGAAAGATCCCGGTCCGTTTCGCTATCGCGACGCCGGACAATTAGCGACCATCGGCCGGAGGGCCGGGGTTGTCGATTTCGGGCGGATACGTTTCAAGGGCTGGCTAGCCTGGTGGTTCTGGGGCATCGTCCACATCTTTTTTCTGATTAATCTGCGAAGCCGATTGATCGTTGCCATTCATTGGCTGTGGTCGTACCTGACTTTCGATCGCGGTGCGCGACTCATTACCTGACTCGCCGTGGCGCGCGCCTGGCGTTGATTCCCTGAATCCGACAGGCCGCTAGCGCGCAGGGAGTTGACGTTGCGCGTTCTTCCGGCGCCAAGCATCGGCAACCGCCAGGGCACTCATGTTGAATATCCCTTTTGCGGTTACTGACGGAGTGACGATGTGGACGGGCTGCGCGGTGCCGGAAAGTACCGGACCAATGAGCAGGGCATCAGTGACCGAGCGAAGCAATTCCAGCGCGATATTGGCGGTATCCAGATTCGGCATTATCAGCAAGTTGGCAGTTCCGGATAACGTCGAATACGGATTAATCGTGTTGCGGATCGATTCGTTCATGGCGGTTATCGCGTGCATCTCGCCATCGACCTCCAGATGCGGCGCCAGGTCGTGCAGCATGAGTACCGCGTCGCGCATTTTTTTCGCACCCGGAGCGCGTGACGAACCGAAATTGGAATGCGAAAGCAACGCCACCTTCGGTTTGATACCGAAGTCTGTTATGCGCTCTGCACATGCAAGCGTGGTATGCGCGATCTGAGCTGCCGTAGGATCGATCTCGATATGCGCATCCGCAATGAACAACGGTCCTTGCGGCATGATAAGGACGCTCATCGAAGATATTTTCTGATCGGCGGATTCCGGCCCGATTATCTCGATAATATTCTGCAGGTGGTGATCGAATCGCCCGACGGTGCCACATATCATGGCGTCAGCATCTTTTTTGGCCACCAGGCACGCTGCGATCACCGTACTGTTGGTGCGCATCGCCTCCTTGGCGGCGTTCACCGATACGCCGCGCCGCGCTACCAGCCGGTGATAAAACTGCCAATAGTCCCGATAGCGTGGGTCGTCCTGCGGATCGACCAGTTCAAAATCCACGCCCGGCTTAAGACGCAGGCCGAGTTGCTGAATCTTGTTGGCGACCACCGCGGCACGGCCGACAACGATCGGGCTCGCGATGTTCTCGTCGACAACCGCCTGTATTGTGCGTAGAACAACCTCGTTTTCACCTTCGGCAAACGCCAGTCGCTCGCGGTCCCGCCTTGCAACATCGATCATCGGTTGCATGAACATCGCCGTGCGATGGCTGAAATTCGTGAGCTTCCGCCGGTAGCCGTCCATATCGGCGATCGGTCGAGTTGCCACACCGGAGTCCATTGCAGCTTGTGCCACTGCGCAAGAGACATCCACCATCAGTCGCGGATCGAACGGCTTCGGAATGACGTACGAAGGACCGAAGCGTAGTGCCTGGCCCTCGTAGGCGTTGGCAACTTCATCGGTGGACTCGCGCATCGCCAGGTCAGCGATTGCATCGACACAGGCCAGTTTCATTGCCTCATTGATGGTTGTTGCTCCGACATCGAGCGCGCCGCGAAACAGAAACGGAAAGCACAGTACGTTGTTTACCTGATTCGGATAGTCCGAACGGCCTGTGGCAAGAATCGCATCCGGGCGGGCGGCTATCGCCACGTCCGGCGATATTTCCGGGTTCGGATTGGCGAGTGCGAGTATCAGTGGCTTGTCTGCCATTTTGCGAATCATGTCGGCACTCAGTATGTCTGGCGCCGACAATCCGAGAAATACATCGCATCCGTCCATAGAGTCAGCGAGCGTTCGCAATTTCGTTTCGCGTGCGTACCGGCTCTTGTAGGCATTCATGTCGGCTTCGCGGCCCTTGTAAACGACACCCTGTAAATCGACCAGCGTGATGTTCTCCGCGGGCAGTCCGATACTGACGAGAAGGTCGAGACACGCCAGGCTGGCAGCCCCGCCACCGGTAGAGACGAGCTTTATCGTTTCAATTCGCTTGCCGACCAACCGCAGGCCGTTCCTGATCGCTGCCGCGGCCACAATGGCGGTGCCGTGCTGGTCGTCGTGAAAAACCGGAATATTCATACGTTCGCGAAGCTGTCGTTCTACCTCGAAGCACTCCGGTGCCTTGATGTCTTCAAGATTTATGCCACCGAATGTTGGTTCGAGTCGCGCGATGACCTCGACCAGCATGTCGGGGTCCGCTTCGTCGATCTCAAGGTCGAAGACATCGATGCCTGCAAACTTCTTGAACAGAACCGCCTTGCCTTCCATCACCGGTTTTGCCGCCAGCGGCCCGATAGCGCCAAGGCCAAGCACAGCGGTCCCGTTGGATATGACGGCAACCAGGTTGGCGCGCGCCGTATACAGCGCAGCGTCGCCGGGATTGTCTCGTATGCGCAGGCAAGGGTAGGCGACTCCCGGCGAATATGCCTGCGCCAGGTCAAGCTGGTTGGCGAGTGGTTTGGTAGGCACAACGGCCAGTTTTCCGGGAGGAAGCTGGCTGTGGTAGCGAAGCGAACTCTGTTCCAAAGGATCCTGCATGCGACTAGCTTAACGCGAAGCCCGATTTCAGGGAATTGGGAACCAGTACACAATGTGCGACCCCTGTGGACGCTACCATTGATCACTGGGATATTTCGTCACTGATCAGCAGTCCGGGTGGTCTTGATTGACCTGCCACGCGGTCCGCAGTCAGTGACTATTTCTGCGGAATCGGCCACAATTTGCCGGTTCCGCTTGCTGGCAAAACAAGATCGCAGACACAGTGATGATTAGTCCATGAGTGCTTTTTTGCCGAGGTGGTCAACGTGAGTTCGACCGACGACGAGACCGGCCTGAGCCGCACAGTCGCCAGTACTGCGACTCTCAAGTTGGCGAATCTGCATTCTCTTGATCCCTTCTATACACCTCTGGAAGAGCGCTTTGAGCGCATAACGCGCCTGGCCCGTCGCGCACTGAACGTTCCTATTGCCGCTATTACTGTCGTCCAGGGAGATCGGCAGTGGTTCAAATCCGTTTCCGGCTGGCAGGTCACGGAGTTGCCGCTGGAAACGAGTCTTTGCGCCGAGGTAATCAAAGAAGGCAAGCAGAAGATAGTCCCGGATACTCTCAACGACCTGTATCTGATGAGCAACCCGCTCGTTTGCAAAAAGCCGAAAATCCGCTTTTATGCCGGCTATCCCATTCGCGATTCGGACAAGAGGACCATCGGTACCTTTTGTGTCATGGACGTCAAGGCGAGAGAACCGGACCCTGCTTTTGCAACAACGTTGACAGATCTCGGTGACATGGCGCAGCGGGAGCTGTTCACGGTCGAGCTCAGCAATGCGCAATCGGCGCTGGTGGCCAAGCTTGGCGAAGCACGCCGTCAGGCAATGTTTGATCCCCTGACGCGTCTCTGGAATCGCCGTGGTGCGACAGACCTGTTGAACTCCGCACTTAAGGAAGCGGTAAAACACAACCACATGATCGGCGTCTGTCTCGCCGATATCGATAATTTCAAACAAGTCAATGATCAGTTCGGGCACCCGGTGGGTGACCAGGTATTGCGACGAGTCGCCAGTTCGATTGTTGCTTCAGTGAGACCGCAGGATATCGTGTGTCGTTATGGTGGTGAGGAATTTCTCGTCATTGTCCACGACGTCGATGAAAAGGGCTGCATGGCGATCGGCGAGCGCATCTGTGACGGTATGCGAAACATGACCATCAATACGCGTAATGGCTCGGTGCCGGCGACGATCAGTGTCGGTGTCGCAGTTCGCGGCCGTGGCGATCCGATTTCATCCGAGCGCCTTATTGCGATGGCTGACGAGGCTCTTTACAAGAGCAAGCGCGACGGTCGCGATCGCGTCTCAGTCGGGCGTAAATAGCGGAGCGACGTTACCCGGCCCTGGCCCTGTACCCTTCCTGTTGTGAAGCCCACTGTCTGATGGTGTGTTTCCATTCGACATAATGCCCGGCGAATTCTCGATAACGAAAGGCGAAACTTGCCGATTTGAGACGCAAATCCTGACCTTGTTGCGCAGGTCCGGTATGTTGAGATGCCAAGCAGATGTCGCAGCTGTGAAGTAACAGCTGCTCAGGATTCGCACGAAAGCAATGGCGACGAATCACACTACTGCCGCTTTCAACGCCCGGCTACCGGCTGTGGTGTCGCGCGCACTGATCGTGTGCATCATCGCGCTCGTTAGCGGCTGCGCATCGTTGCAGACGGAATCACCCGAGGTACCGGACGACGTCGTTCCAGAGACCGCGCCGCCGGTCGAAGTTTCGCCAGCGCCAGCGCAACCGCCACCAATCCCGCCGCCGGTAAGGGCTGAACCCAAGCAACCGGCAGAGCCAGTGCCGTCGGTCGGGACGATCGCGATAGTACTGAGCGACCGGACACCAGCCTTTGAGAGTGTTGCCAACGCAATCAGCCAGCAGCACGATGACTATCTGCTGTACAACCTGTCGGACAAGAGCCTTGGTGCTCAGGGTGTTTTCTCCAGCATTGAGAAAGCCGGGGCGCAGGTTGTCATCGCCATTGGATTGCATGCCGCTCGCGAATCGATCGATCGTTCAACGGTGCCGGTGGTTTTCTGCCAGGTATTCAACATTGGTACAACCAGCCGGGCGGGAGTAGAGGTGAAAGGCGTGGCTTCCACACCGCCGTTGTCGTTGCAGATCGAAGCGTGGAAAGAGCGAAATCCGGACCTTCGCACTATTGGCGCGATACTGGGCGACGGACATGAAAGCCTTATTGCGGAAGCGCGGCGTGTCACCGCCGAGCATGGTATTCGGCTGGACCTGCGCATCGCGGAATCGGACCGCGAAACCCTGTTCATATTTCAGCGCATGGCAGCGGACATAGATGGCTTCTGGCTGTTTCCCGACAACCGGATACTAAGCGTTGCCATCCTGCATGAAATGCTTGCCTACGCGTCCCGCCATCAGGTTGAAATGGCAGTCTTTAACGCAGCGTTGCTGGAGATGGGCGCGACATTGAGCTCCATGTCGGTCTACTCCGACGTTGCTGCAACAGCGCTGTCAGTTGCCAAACTCATTGCACGCGGTGATGCCGACCGCATCCCGTTCCTGACTCCCTTGAGCGAAATCGAAATACAAACAACTCCCGTAGAGCAGTCGGGGATACGGCTCACGTCCGGCCCGCGCAGCAACGCAGGCCGGAGCCCGTGATTCCCGCAATCGCGCAGGTACTGGCACGTTTGCGCCAGAAACCGTCAGGTAACGCGACGGCCGGCCGCAACGGGCAGCGCGTGCTGGTTCATGAAATCCTCTCTCTGCAGCTAATCATCACGGCAGTTATCGGCATCCTGGCGATTGCGGGTCTGTACTGGGGCGGTCAATGGGTACTGCAGGACAACTACAGTCGCTGGGCGTTGCAATGGACCGAGGACCTGAATGAACTCGGGGCACCGCTTTACCTGCAGGACAACGAGGCCATCATCCGGCTCGAGAGTTTCATCGACAAGTATCCGGAAATCGATCGGGTGGTTTTTTACTACGAAGGTGGGACGGTACTTCGCGCGATTGCAAACAACGACGGCCAATCGGATCCAATTCAGCCGCTGCCAGCCTCCCGCCTGGCCGAACTTGCGGCCCTCACAGGGACCGAAAGGCCGTACGTGATCGACAGTCCTTTCTTCGACGCGCGCTCGTTCAGAATTTATGCGCCGATCTGGACGGAGGCGATTGTCAGTGATGGCCTGTTCAGTTTTGATCCCACCGGAGCCCAGGATTCCGCCGTCAGAAACCTGGCGGGCTACGTAGGACTCGAGCTCGACTTCGGCGTTTTTCACAACCGCCTTGTAAACAATATAATGGTGGCAATCACTGTCTTGTTGGTCCTGCTCATCATCTCCGGGTTTCTTGGCCGACGCACGCTGCAGCGAGCCTTGATGGCGATATCCGATCTGCAGAAGCCTATCGCCGAGCTCGCGAAAGGAAATCTGGCGGTCGTGTTCAAGCCTGCACGGCATCGCGAGATTTCCGAAATCGTCGAGGCGCTCGAGTCAACCGCCTCGGCCCTGGGCGAACGCAACGAAAGACTGTCGCAACTAGCCAATCACGACACGCTGACCGGACTATTCAATCGACGCCGCTTCATCGATGAGCTACGGCAGCACCTGCAGACTACGACCGGCAAGAGCCGCGGCGCATTGCTGTTTGTCGACCTCGATCAGTTCAAGTATGTGAACGATACCTGCGGGCATCCGGCCGGTGATCGACTGATCATAAAGGTTGCCGATCAATTGCTGCATACGGTCGGCGAACAGGGCACGGTTGCACGGTTTGGCGGTGATGAGTTCACCGTCTTGCTGAAAAATATTTCGCGACGCGAAACACGGGCGCTCGCCGAGTCCATTCTTGATGACATGCGCCGCCTTGCCCACATCGAGGAAGAACAGGTAATTCATGTGCATTGCAGTATCGGCATAGCAATGATCGGGTCCGGAAAATGCGATACCGATGAACTGATTGCCCGCGTGGATATAGCTTGCCGCCAGGCGAAAGTCTCCGGCAGAAACAGACTGGCATTTCACAGCGTGTCTGAGCGTGAAGCTGAGCAAATGGTCGCTGACGTCAATTGGATCAGCAGGCTCCGGGAAGCCATAGACACAGAATCCCTGGTGTTGCGGTATCAGCCGATCGTGAGCGTTGCGACAGGCAACACGAGCCACCATGAAGTACTGCTGCGCATGAAGGGCGACAATGGCAAACTGATAGGCCCCGATGCTTTTCTCCCCGCCGCGGTCCGGTTTGGACTCATGGCCGAGATCGATTCCTGGCTGATCGAGAGGGCGATTTTCGAACTGGCCCGATATCGAAAGGACGCGCCGGACTTGCGATTCGCACTGAACCTGTCCGCCAACGCGTTCGAAGCTGAAAACCTCTCCGCTTTCGTGCGCGCAGAGCTGGATCGACACAATGTGCCGGCCCACGCCGTCATGTTCGAGATAACCGAGAGCCTTGCGGCAAGACACTTGAATCATGTCGAGAAGCAGATAGCCAGCTTTCGCGAACTTGGATGCGAAGTAGCGCTCGACGATTTCGGTACCGGCTACAGTTCATTCAGCTATTTGCAACAATTATCGGTGGACTACATCAAGATCGACGGCGCCTTCATCAAGGACATCGTCAGGAATCCGGTAGACCAGAAGATGGTCCAGATGATCTGCGAGATTGGCAGGGAAGCTGGTATGAAGACCGTCGCGGAGTATGTGCAGGACTACAAGACCTTTCGAATGCTGGGTGGTCTCGGTGTCGATTATGCACAAGGCTATTACATCGGTCGCCCCGCGGCGACGCCCATGAGGAAATCCATGCCTGCATCTTGCGCGCCGCGCAAAATCGCCAGGCGCGGGAGAACGAAAGTGCGGGCGGTTGGCTGAGCACGGGCGCACGAGCGGCTGCACCTGCCAGGACCCAATCTGCATCACTCCCCTGATTCATTGCCGCGGAGCGTGCAAGAATTGCCGATCGCTCTGCAAATATTGCCCGCGACTTCATTGACCACGCGTCGTTGCGCACGTTGAGTGGGCTGCCGCCTCGGCACGTATGTTGCATTCCCTGATGCAGACACAACGCGACAACAAAGGCAATAGAACATGCAATTCAAGCTAAAGCCGCTACCTTACGATTACGCCGCTCTGGAGCCGCACGTCAGTGCGCGCACCTTGAAAATACACCATGGCAAGCACCACCAGGGCTACCTGGACAAACTGGAGAAAGCCATAGGCGGCAAGCCACTTGCTGAGGAGAGCCTGGAGGCTATCGTTCGCAAGACGGAAGGCTCCACGTTCAATTTTGCCGCCCAGGTGTGGAACCACGACTTCTATTGGCAAAGCATGTCGCCGACCGGTGGCGGCAAGCCCGACGGCAAAGTTGCGGAACTCCTGGTCCGCGACTTCGGCAGTGTCGACAAGTTCAGGCAATTATTTGCGGAGGCAGCCAAAGGTGAATTCGGCTCCGGCTGGGCATGGCTCGTGGCGGACAAAGGCAAGCTGCGGGTCAAAAGCAGCACGGATGCCGAAAATCCGCTGACGGACAATCAGGTGCCACTGCTGACGCTGGATGTATGGGAGCACGCCTATTACCTGGATTACCAGAACGAGCGAGCTACTTACATCGACGCATTCCTCGATGACCTTATAAACTGGGATTTCGTCCGCGCCAACCTCGGGCGGACTGGTGCCGACTAAGTAAAAGAGTCACGAGTTCAGCAGTCGATCCACGTCACCGACATCGAGTAACGGCGCCGCATCGATCGTACCGGCATTCAGTAACGCAGATACGCGCTCCAGTCCGGCAATGATCATCGCCTGTTCCCAGTCATCGAGCAGCGTAAAGGCTGCCTGAAAGCGATCTTGCAGGAGGTCGGGCGAATTTTCGAGCATTCTGCGACCAGCTGGTGTGATCTCGACCCAGTTGCGACGCCGATCTTCCGTCCCGCGACGCCGGGTTACAAGGCCGGCGTTCTCCAGCTTGGCCACGATTACCGTCACGGTCGCCGGCGTAAGGCGCGCCGAGCGGGCCACGGAACTGGGCATGGCACTACCCGTGCGACCGATAATCTGCAGGATGATGAATTGCGACGTGGTCAACCCGGTTTCGCGGGCCAACTCGCGAGAATTCAGTTCCGTAGCGCGCAGAATGCGGCGCAACGCCACCAGGGCTGTATCGGAGCGGTCATTCATGGCTGCATCGCCCGCTGCGGTAAACGCTGATTACTGGCAGATTTGCCGGTTCCCTGCCAGCAAAATCATCGCCTACCTGTTCGGAATTATTAGTTTGATAAATTAAATAATCCGACCCGGCCCATGACCCGCTCTTCACAAGTTTACATTTCTTATTTGAAAAACGAAAGTTACAAATTCTCAAGAGCGCTTTCGTCCAAGCCACTTACGTTAGCCTTGATATTAATTGATATTTAGTTAAAATAACAAAATAATTTCCTATGGTCACTGAAACGCTAGAACAGCCTCCAGATGCCGGCAGCCAGCGCGCTGATTACCCGCTTCTGCGAAAACCGCAGCCGCGCGACGGTGCCCGCATATGGCAACTCATCGCCGAATGCCCCCCGCTGGATCGCAACTCGATGTACTGCAACCTTCTGCAGTGCAGCGATTTTGCGGATACCTGCATCCTCGCGGAAATGCGCGGGCGTGTTGTCGGCTGGATCTC
Source organism: Woeseiaceae bacterium (assembly GCA_041746375.1). Lineage (GTDB taxonomy): Bacteria > Pseudomonadota > Gammaproteobacteria > Steroidobacterales > Woeseiaceae > IDS-8. The sequence continues at coordinate 21,191 of JBGTHC010000106.1, read as the reverse complement.
AGCGTACCGGCCGCCGAGCGATGACGACACCCTGTTCGTGTGGCAGGTTGCGGTGCACGAGGATGCGCGCGGAATGGGGCTCGCCAAGAAAATGCTGGCCCGCCTGCTCGAGCGCAGAAACTGTTCAAGCGTCGACTATCTGAAAACGACGATCACGCCGGACAACAATGCATCGCGTGCGTTGTTTCAGTCATTCGCCGACCAACAGGACGCACCACTTCAGGAATCACCGGGTTTCGATGAAGACGCGCACTTTCGCGGACGCCACGACAGTGAGCGACTGATCACGATCGGGCCGTTACCCCAGCAAGCACCCACAACCAGGCAAGCCGCTTCGGCCGCCTGATTCAGGAACGAGGACTACCATGACCAGGCAAGACCAAACGGCGTCTAGAAAACCCAATGTAGCTACATTCGAGCATCTCGAATCAGAGGTTCGCAGCTACTCGCGAAACTTCCCGGTGATCTTCAAGAGTGCCAAGGGATCGTGGCTGACCGCGGCTGATGGCTCCCGGTACCTCGACTTCCTCATGGGTTGCTCGACGCTAAACTACGGTCACAACCCGGAACCGCTCAAGACGGCCCTGCTCGACTATATAGGCGGTAACGGTCTGACGCATAGCCTCGATATGTACAGCGAGAGCAAAGAGCAGTTTCTCAATGAGTTTTCGAAAACCATTCTGCACCCGCGAGGTCTCGACTACGTCGTACAGTTTCCCGGACCCACCGGCGCCAATGCTGTTGAAGCGGCACTCAAGCTGGCGCGCAAAGTAACCGGCCGGCGCAATGTCGTCGCGTTTACCAACGGTTTCCACGGCGTGACGCTCGGGGCACTTGCGTGTACCGGAAGCTCTCATCATCGCGATGGCGCAGGCGCAGGTCTCGACGGGGTAACGCGCCTTCCCTATGACGGCTACATGGGACCGAAAGTCGATACAGCCGAGTATCTCGATACCTTGTTGTCAGATCCATCCAGCGGCGTCGATCCTGCGGCCGCAGTCATCGTTGAAACCGTGCAGGGCGAGGGCGGGCTTAATGTCGCCGACTACGGCTGGCTGCAAAAAATCGGCGAAGTTGCGCGCAAACACGGCGCACTGTTTATCGTTGACGATATTCAGGCGGGGATCGGGCGGACCGGAACTTTCTTCAGCTTCGAGCCGGCCGGCATCAAGCCCGACATTGTGACCCTGGCGAAATCGGTGTCCGGCTACGGCTTGCCCCTGGCGCTGGTGTTGATCGATCGCAAGTTTGACAAGTGGCTGCCGGGTGAACACAACGGCACGTTTCGCGGCAATTGCCACGCCTTTGTCACGGCAAGAGCAGCGCTGGCGGAGTATTGGCGGGACAGGACTCTGGAGTCGAGCGTTTATGACAAGGGCGACGTGCTGAGGGACCGGCTGACCGACATCGCTGCAAACATGGGTGCTGGGCAAGTGACGGTTAGGGGTCGCGGCATGATGCGCGGTCTGGCAATGCCCTCCGGCGATATCGCTGCCAAAGTCGTGCAAGCGGCCTTTGCCCAGGGCCTGGTCATCGAAACGAGTGGCCCACGAGACGAAGTCATAAAGTGCCTCGCCGCGTTGACCATCCCGGACGAAGAGTTCAACCAGGGCCTGAATATTCTTGCTAACGCCGTGCAGGACGTTCTTGCCAATTCCGACCGCAAAGCGGCTTGAAGGAGATCAACAATGATCGTGCGTAACCTGAACGAAGCCCTGCGTAGTAAGCGGCTTGTGAAGAGTAACGGCTGGGACAGCGTCAGGCTGCTGCTCAAGGATGACGTCATGGGCTTCTCGTTTCACATCACCACGATCTATTCCGGTGCCGAGTTATCGATGCACTATAAGAATCATCTGGAGTCCGTGTACTGCATATCCGGGAAAGGGACTATCCAGAACAGCCAGACCGGTGAGACTTTCGCCATTGAGCCCGGAGTAATGTATGCGCTGGACCAGAACGATCCGCATGTCCTGCGGGCCGAATCCGAACTGGTACTGGCCTGCGTATTCAATCCGCCCCTGAATGGCCTCGAAGTACATGACGAAAGCGGCGCGTATCCGTTGCAGGCAGAAGCCGTGTGAGTGCTATGAGTGCCAACGATGCCAATCGCTTCCAGGGTGCAGCGCGCGAGAGAAAGGACGCCTACCTCTCACGGCGGGCGGACCAGCCGGAAATGGTAGGGCGGCATGACGAAATCGTTTATGGGGAATGGACGCCGGATGCACCGATTTCCGAGGCACAAGCGAGCACGTACTCACGTGACGGCTTCATCGTCCTGCGCGACCTGTTCCAGGACGACGAAATACGACTACTTTGCGATGAAGCCACACGATTGCGCCAGTCGCCTGGAAATCTGGATCCACAAACTGTGATTGCCGAACCAAATTCCGGTGCAGTGCGTTCTGTTTTCAAGGTACACATACAAAGCGCCGTCTTCAGCCGGCTTGTCAAAGACGAGCGCCTTGTGCGAGTCGCGCAATTTCTCTTGAACGATGACGTCTACATTCACCAGACGCGCATGAACTACAAACCGGGCTTTCAAGGCAAGGAATTTTACTGGCATTCGGACTTCGAGACCTGGCACGTCGAGGACGGCATGCCGCGGATGCGCGCATTGTCGATGACAATCCTGCTGACGGAGAACACACCCTGTAACGGTCCGCTGATGCTGATTCCCGGGTCGCACCGGTATTTTGTGAGCTGCGTGGGCGAGACGCCGGACGAGCACTACAAACAGTCGCTGCGACGCCAGGAATACGGTGTGCCGAACGACGAGTCGCTGACTACGCTGGCTGAGCGAGGTGGCATCGCTGCCGCAACCGGACCGGCCGGGACCGTCGTGCTATTTGATTGCAACACCATGCATGGATCATCCAGCAACATCACGCCGTTTCCGCGCAGCAATGCCTTCGTCGTCTACAACGCCGTTTCGAACCGGCTTGAAACCCCGTTCGGGCCGGCAACGCCGAGACCGGATTTCATTGCCGCTCGAGAAGATCTTGCGGCAGTCCAGCCACAAGTTGGCCGGTTGATGCGCGATGCAGCCTGAGGAAGAAAAATTGCTGCCAGCAGAGCCGCTTTCTGCGCACACAGTCGAGAAGATCGGCGGCACATCGATTGCTGACACGAAAGCCGTTCTCGAGAATATTTTCCTCGCTAACCGGAAGGGTCCGGAACTCTACCAGCGCATTTTCGTCGTGTCGGCCTATGCCGGAATTACGAACAAGCTTTTGGAGCACAAAAAGACCGGCGAAGCAGGCGTGCACTCGTTGTTTTCCAGCTCGGAATCTGCGAGTTCGGAATCCGAGTGGGCCTGGGGCGACGCAATCAGCAATGTCCGCCGTGATATGCGGGAGATCAACCGCGATGTGTTCAGTGATCCGGCGAGTCGGCGCGTCGCAGACAGTTTTGTGCAGGATCGAATCGAGGGCGTTCGGAGTTGCCTGCTGGATTTGCATCGCCTGTGCTCTTACGGCCACTTCAGCCTGAACGAGCACCTCAGCACCGTGCGCGAGATGTTGGCGGCGCTGGGTGAAGCGCACAGCGCGCACAATACGAGTCTCCTGTTGAAGCAACACGGCATCAACGCGACTTTCGTTGATCTGACCGGCTGGCGCGATGACTCGGATCAAAGCCTGGATGACCGCATCAGGAACGCTCTTGCCGACGTGAATCTCAGCAATACGCTACCCATCGTCACGGGCTATGCGCACTGTCGCGACGGCATCATGCAAAAATACGGTCGTGGCTACAGCGAAGTTACGCTATCGCGTATCGCAGTTCTGACCGGCGCTGGCGAGGCCATCATTCACAAGGAGTTCCACCTGTCCAGCGGTGATCCTTTGCTCATCGGTAAAGACAGGGTACGAAAGATTGACCGAACGAATTACGATGTCGCCGACCAGCTATCGAACATGGGCATGGAGGCAATCCATCCGGGCGCCGCCAAAGGACTGCGGCAGGCCGGCATTCCGTTGAGAATTCGCAACACCTTTGAGCCTGACGATGCCGGCGCAGAGATTCGCGGAGACTATGTCTCGAAGCAGCCGCGAGCAGAAATCATTACGGGAATGAAGAGCGTTGTTGCGCTCGAGTTTTTCGAACAGGATATGGTCGGCACAAAGGGTTTTGATGCCGCTATACTGGAATCGTTGCGGCGTCACAGGGTAAGGGTTGTTACGAAGACGTCTAATGCGAATACCATTGCGCACTATCTTGCCGGCTCGCTCAAGGCCGTCAAGCGCGTAACTAATGATCTGCGCAGTTCCTTCCCGTCGGCAAGTATCAGTGTGCGCAAGGTAGCGATCGTTACTGCGATCGGCAGCGACCTGAACGTGCGCGGATTCACCGCAATTGCAGTATCCGCGCTTTCCAAAGTGGGAATCGAAGTACTGGGGCTGCACCAGCTCATTCGCAACGTCGATATCCTGTTTATCCTCTCCGAGGAAGACTATGACAAGGCTGTTATTGCCTTGCACTTGGCGTTGATCGAGGAACGGCGCCAGGAGGACTCGCTCAGGAAGGATTCCAGGAAAGCGGCGTGACCAGGACCGCCGCGTCAGCAAGCTCGTGATCACGACGGCCGTCACTACGGTGGCCGTCACTATGGTGGCCGTCACTACGGTGGCCGTCACTACGGTGGCTTTGCATGATTGAACTGAGCTTCATACTGTTCCTGTTGTTTTTCGTCGCCGTCGGCTTGTCGTCGGCCTGGCGTGCAAAAAAGTCACGCAACGATTACTACCTCGCGAGCCGTTCCGTATCGCCATGGCTGACCGGACTATCCGCGGTAGCCACCAACAATTCCGGCTATATGTTCATCGGCGTTATCGGCTTTACCTATACCACGGGCCTGGCCGCAATCTGGCTCATGGTCGGCTGGATCGTCGGCGACTTCATCGGTTCGCTGTTCATTCACCGAAAATTGCGTGAGGTTACAGAGCGAACGAATGAAGCTTCGTTCGCAGCCGTGCTGGCGCACTGGCACGGCGGGGAATTCTGCCTGTGGCGGCGCATTGCGGCGCTGGTCATGCTGTTGTTTCTCGGCGCCTATGCGGCCGCCCAGATCAGTGCCGGCGGAAAAGCGCTGCAAGGCGTACTCGGCTGGCACCCGGCCACCGGCGCGGTAGCGGTAGCCGCCATGATCCTGGCCTATAGCGTTGCCGGCGGCATTCGTGCATCGATCTGGACCGATGCAGCACAGTCGACCGTCATGCTGGCCGCGATCTCGCTGTTATTCGTCGTCGGTGTTCTCGGGCAGGGTGGCGTGTCAGTAGCAATCGACAGGATGGCGGCCGTACCCGGCTTCCTCGACCTGTTCCCGTCCTCGCTGCTGTTCCCGGGCGCACTCGGTATGGGGCTGTTCGTGCTTGGCTGGATGTTTGCCGGCTTTTCGGTGGTCGGACAGCCGCACGTCATGGTGCGATTCATGGCACTGGACAATACGGCAAACCTCGTTCGTGCACGCATGTGGTATTACAGTTATTTCACGTTGTTTTATGCGCTTGCAACCGGCGTTGGCATGTTGTCGCGCCTTTACTTGCCCGAACTGGGCGACATGGATCCGGAACTTGCGCTGCCGACCATGGCGCTTGAATTATTGCCTGCAGTTTTCGTCGGCATGATCCTGGCCGGCATTTTTGCCGCGACCATGTCGACCGCCGACTCGCTCGTGCTGAGCTGCTCGGCGGCAATCACCCATGACTTGCTACCAAAGCGCACCGACAGCACCTTTCACGCGAAACTGGCAACGGCGGCCGTCACGGTACTTGCACTGCTGATCGCCATGAGCGAAACACGCAGTGTGTTCCAACTGGTGATCCTTTCCTGGTCAACGCTGGCGTCGGCCTTCGCGCCGCTGCTGACGATTTACGCGCTTGACCGGCGAATAAGCGAGGCAGGAGCGATCGCTGCTATGGCGGCGGGGGTTGCGACCGCGATCAGCTGGCGGCTGCTCGACTGGCACACCATGGTTTACGAAGGCATGCCGGGAATCCTTGCCGGCACGATGGTGGCCATGGCGATGTCGCAGGGAGTGCGGCGCAGGCAAGGGAGTGCTTTGCCGCTGGCCCAAGAGCGGTAACGTGCAATATCGCAGAGACTTTTCGCTAAACAGCACGCCGCAAAATGATTTTTACTTTCAACAGTGAAGAAGAGGAGATAGATATGCTTACCGTTACAGAACCGGTACTTCAACAACTCGACAAGGCCATTGCGAAGGCCGATGGACCTGAGACAGAAAGCAAATGCGTGCGACTCGTGCGAGGCGAGCAGAGCGGGCTCGCACTCAAGTTGCAGACGCCACAGGAAGACGATACGACCTACGAATACGCAGGGCGAACTGTGCTTGCTGTACCTGAAAGCTGCGCCGAGATCTGTGCCGACAAGACGCTCGACATCAATCAGGATGGCAGGCTGATTCTCGCCTGATCCGGGGCGGCTGGCGCCGCCGCCCTTAGTCCGCCGTTAATTCGCTGTACGACTTGCGATCGTGATGTTGTCGAGCACGCCGTCTTCGTACGCGAGTTCGGTGTCACCGGACGGGTAGCGATTCAGCGACAGGATATACGCAAGGATGTCGACGTATTCCTTGCGCGGCAGTGCGCCGGGGTTACTTTCCGGCATGGATGCACTCATGATGGTGTACAGAATGCCGAGCGGCTGCCCGTCCCAGACTTTCAGTACCGGCCGGAAATATTTCTTGTCGTGGCAGGTGAGGCAATGCTGCTCATACAGCTTTTCACCGGCCTTCGCCTGTTCTTCGGTGTATATGCCATCGTTGATCGTGCGCGGGTCGGCAAGGACGCCAGCGCTGACCAGCAGCGAAAGAGTGGCAAGAAGCTGTCGTACTGATAAGTTCATGAAAATACCCGGGTCGACTCATTCGACCAATGCAAGGGCGGTAAGTTTACTGCCGGTCTGCAGTATTACGTACTGTCTGCTGCCATGCAGGTAGGTCATCATGCCGTACGAACTGGTGGCGGGTACTTCGACTTTACCTAATTGTTTGCCGGTGGCCTTGTCGATTGCGTACAAATGCGGTGTTCCATCCGTAGCATCACCGGCGTACATCAGTAACGTGCCTGTAACGACCATCGGTGCGGCGCGGCCAGTGCCGGTGTTCTGGATGTCGATATCCTTCAGTTGCGGGTGGTCCAATACCAGCTCCGGCGTTTCGCCAACCGGGATCCACCATAAATGCTCACCGGTGTTCATGTCGACGGCGGTGATGCGACTGTAAGGCGGCTTGAACATGTTGAGGTCGTCCGGGCCGCGCACGCCGAAGCCACTGAGGACAGCGTAATCGGCAATGGTCGTGCCGGTAGGCTCCTCGATCAGGCTATCTCGTTCAGAGCCCGGCGCCATGATGCGTGTCGAGCAGTGCTTGCGAGACGTCACATACAAAATTCCGCTGGTCGGATCGGCTACCGGCGGTGCGTCGATGTTGACCCCGCCAATATCGCCGGGACACCACAATGCGCCCTTAAGGCCCTGCTCATTGTCGCGGTGCAAAGGCGGATTGAACAACGGTCCGATCGCGTATTCCGAGACAATATCGATTGCTGCCTGGCGAAGTTCGGGCGTGAAATCGATCAGGTCGTCGTGGGTCAGCCCCTGAATGTCGAAAGGCGCCGGCCGGGTCGGGAAGGGCTGTGTCTTGGCCAACTTCTCGCCGGGCATCTTCGATGCCGGTACCGGCCGGTCTTCGATCGGCCAGATCGGCTCACCGGTCTCGCGATTGAACGTGTAAAGGAAAGACTGCTTCGTGGCCTGCACGACAATGGGAACTTGCTTTCCATTGACAGTAACGTCGAGCAGTATCGGCGCCGTCGGCGTGTCGTAATTCCAGATGTCGTGGCGCACCAGCTGGTAATGCCAGAGGCGCTTGCCGGTCTTGACGTCCAGCGCAATCAGGCTGGTGCTGAACAGGTTGTCGCCGGGACGGAAGCCGCCGTAGAAATCGAGCGTCGCACCGTTGGTCGGAATATAGACAATGCCGCGCTCCTGGTCCGCGGACAACGGCGCCCACGATGAGATGTCACCGGTCCATTTCCACGCATCGTTCTCCCAGGTTTCGTGCCCGAACTCGCCTGGTCCCGGAAGGACATTGAATTTCCACAGGAATTCACCGGTTTTCGCGTCATAGCCGAGAATGTCGCCCGGGATGTTTTCGATGCGCGACTGGTTGTAGCCCTGTTCGGCGGAGTTACCGACGACAACAACTCCGTTCACCACGATCGGTGGCGATGACGAAGTAATGTAGCCGGTTTCCAGATCAATGCCTTCGTAGGGGTCGTAGTCGTGACCGAGATCGGCGAGCAAATCGACGACACCTGTCTTCGGGAAACCGGCGATTGGTACCGGTTTGCCGAATCCCTCCAGGGGTGCGCCGGTCTCTGCATCCAGCGCCGTTAGAAAGAACGCCGGCGAGATGATGTAAATGATATCGCGGCCGTCGATCGAGGCATGTGCAACACCCTTACCGTAGTCCTGGCGCATGGAGTACTCCCAGCGCCTCGTGTTTGGCTCCCGGTAAGACCAAAGGGTTTCACCGTTCGCCGGGTCGATTGCGACGACGTGCCGCCGGGGTCCGGCTACCGTGTACAGCTTGCCGTTGATGTAACTCGGCGTAGAGCGGCCACTTTGTGCCTGGAAACTGGCGCCATCCCACACCCACTCCTCTTCGAGATCGGCAAAGTTCCCGGCATCGATCTGGCTTGCCGGTGAGAAACGCGTGTGGGCCGAGTCACCGCCGAGATAGTGCCACTCGCCGTCCTTTGTGCCCGGCGCGTCGGCAGAGGCAGTGGCCGCCAGTACAATGCCGGTAACGAACAGCAGGCAGTTGAACCAGGTCGTCGGTTGGCATCGATACGTCATAAAATCTCCTGAGGGAGTCAGCCTGCGCGATCGCGCTGCAGGTGCCGTTAACGTGCGGGATATTGCGTCGGGTACTTCTACCAGTCGGCCAATGCCATGGCAGTCAGGCTCGGTCCGGTCTGCAGGATGACATATTGTTTGCCATCGTGGACGTAGGTCATCGCGCCATAGCGGGTTTGCGCCGGTATCTCGACCTTTGCAATTTGTTCGCCACTGGACTTGTCCACCGCGTACAGGTGCGGCGTGCCGTCGCTGGCTTCTGCGGCGTACATCAACAAAGTCTTCGTTACGATCATCGGTGCATTCTGCCCGGTACCGGTGTTGGGGATGTCGCTGTCTTCGAGGTCCGGGTGATTCACCACACGCTCGGGCGTCTCGCCGACTGGAATCCACCACAGGTGCTCACCGGACTTCAAGTCGATGGCCGTAATGCGGCTGTAGGGTGGCTTGAAAAGCGGCAGGTCGTCGGGCCCGCGAACGCCGTCCGGACGCAACGCGGCGTAGTCTGCAAAGGTCGCGCCGGTCGGCTTGGCAATCGTCGCGTCGCGCTCCTCACCTGAGGCGATGATGCGCGCCGTGCAGCCCTTGCGCGACGTGACATACACAATGCCGGTTTCGGGATCCGCAACGGTCGGGCCGTCGATATTGGAGCCGCCACCGTCACCCGGACACCAGAACGCCGCCTTGAAACCAAGATCGTTGTCCCGGTGGAGTGGCGGATGGAACAGGGGCCCGATCTGGTACTCCCGCAGATTGTCGATCGCTGCCTGGCGCAGTTCCGGCGTAAAGTCGATCAGGTCGTCGTGAGTCAGACCCTGCATATCGTAGGCAGCCGGTTTCGTCGGAAACGGCTGCGTTGTCGCCAGCTTCTCGCCAGGGATCAGCGATTCCGGGACCGGACGGTCCTCGATCGGCCAGATCGGCTCACCGGTGACGCGGTTGAAGACATACAGGAAATTCTGCTTGGTTGCCTGCGCCAGCATCGGTACTGTCTCGCCTTCGAACTCGACGTCCAGGAGCACAGGCGCGGTCGGCGTGTCGTAATTCCAGATGTCGTGGCGCACCAGCTGGTAATGCCAGATGCGCTTACCGGTTTTGACGTCGAGTGCAATGAGGCTGGTACTGAACAGGTTGTCGCCCGGCCGGAAGCCGCCGTAATAGTCGATGGTGGCGCCATTGGTCGGTATATAGACAATGCCGCGTTCCTGGTCGGCCGATAGCGGTGCCCAGGACGAAATATCGCCGGTCCATTGCCATGCATCGTTTTCCCAGGTTTCGTGGCCGACCTCGCCCGGCTGCGGTATGACGTTGAACTTCCACAGGAACTCGCCGGTCTTCGCGTCGTAACCGAGGATGTCACCCGCTACGTTCTCGACGCGCGACTGGTAGTAACCCTGCTCCGCCGAATTGCCGACGACAACGACACCGTTTACCACAATCGGTGGCGATGACGACGTAATGTAGCCTTTCTCGAGGGGCACGCCGTCGTAGGGATCGTACTCGTGCCCCAGGTCCGCCAGCAGATCCACGACGCCGGATTGCGGAAAGCCCTCGATCGGCACCGGCTTGCCGAAACCCTCCAGTGGCCGGCCGGTTTCTGCATCGAGCGCGGTCAGGAAAAATGCCGGGGAAATGATGTAGATAACGCCTCGTCCGTCAATCTCGGCATACGCCACACCCTTGCCGTAATCCTGGCGCATCGAGTATTCCCAGCGGGCGGTGTGCGGTTCGCGGTATGACCAGATCAGTTCGCCCGACGCCGGGTCGAGCGCGACGACATAGCGTCGCGGGCCGGCGACTGTATAGAGCCGCCCGTTGACGTAACTCGGGGTCGAACGACCGCTTTGCGCGCCGAAGCTGGCGCCGTCCCACACCCAGGCCTCCTCGAGGTCCGCGAAATTCTCGCCATCGATCGCCCTGGCCGGCGAATAGCGCGTATGCGCGGCGTCACCGCCCAGGTACTGCCACTGCCCGTCCGCCGTGCCCGGCCCTTCCGCCCAGGCGCCCGGTAATCCGGCCTCCGGTGAGCCGGCCTCCGGAGAGCCGGCCTCCGGCTTGCAGCCGGCCAGTGCCAGGGTCATGGCCACACAGACGATGGCCGGCAGCCGGCAGCGTTCCGGCACTCGCTTCGAATCCCACATTCGGTCGCCCCCCCGTTGGACTGGTATTCACTCGTTGTGCACTCTCTGTCGGCAATCGCGCCGTCAGCGCGCCTTGTTGTTATCGTTTTTCGGCACCGGCAGTGCGACCGCAAGGATACCGCAGGCCCGGTGACAGGAAAACCGTTTCCCTGCAGGATACGCAATGATGCCGACCGCAAGCGCGAAAATCGTTGACCAACCAGCCCGGTTGGTGTCGCATGCGCATTCGAACGTCTGGAAGAAAGTATGACGCAACAGAATCCGGTTATCGTCATCCCCGGCATTACCGGCAGCGGGCTCGTCGATCGCTATCCGCTGGACGCAGACGAAATCTGGTCCATGATTTTCAACAGGGACTACGAACGACTTGCATTGCATCCGGACGATCTGCGTTTCGAGGCTATCGGCCCGGCGGATGTTGCCGTTGGACGACTGATTCCCGTCTACGACGACCTGATCAAGGCATTGCGCCACGAGTTGTCGCCGCGCGCGGATCAGCCAACGCCGGTGTTCGCCTTTCCCTACGACTGGCGCATGGATATGCGGCAGAACGCGCTGCGACTCCGGGAATTCATTGACGAGGTCATCGCCCGGACCCGACTCCTGCGGCACTACGCCGCGGTATCCGCGTTGCGCGTCGACCTGGTCGGCCATTCAATGGGCGGTCTCATCATCGGCGAGCTCCTGGCCGAATTCGGGCGGGCGGCCCACGTTGGCAAAGTCGTTACCATAGGAACGCCCTGGCACGGATCGATCGAGGCCATTGTGAAGATCGCAACCGGGATGAGCCTCCTGACAGGGAGCGACCCGCAGGAGCGCGAGCGGGAGGCGGCGCGCGTTACGCCCGCAATTTATCAACTCTTTCCCCATTACGCGGGCGCCACGGTCGATGCAACCGGTAACGACATAGACCTTTACGATCCGGCCAATATGCAGGCCAGTATTATCAACAGCCTGACGGAGTTCGTGCGGATCTACTCGGTGGATACCAGGGCTGCCGAACGCCGCAAACGAGCAGAGGCGATCCTCAAGGACATGCTGCAGTCGGCGAAGCGCCACCGCGATGCGATGCATCGATTTAAAATTTCGGCCGCATCGATGACACAGTCTGACTGGCTCGTCATCGCAGGCGTCGGCAAGAAAACGCGTCTGCAAGTGACCGTGGAGCGCAACCGCGCGGGGCCGCGGTTTGTCATATCCGAGCATCAGTTCGTGAACGAACTGTCGGCCGAAATGCCTGGGTCGCTTCGTACCGGAGACGGGACGGTGCCCCTTGCCAGCGCCATCCCCCCTTTCCTGCCCGCAGCAAATGTCGTTTGTGTGACTGACGATGATCTTGCGTTCATGGAATTTCGCGATCGCCTGCTGGTGGAGTTCGGCGGTCTGCATGGGTTGTTGCCCCGAGTCAACCTGGTGCAACGACTGGTAACAAAGCATTTTCGTGCGGCGTATCGCGGCAATGTCTGGGGCAGGCGTGTGCCCGGTGTTGCTTCCTGGAAGCCGCCGATAAGCGATCTCGACGAGCAGTTGTACTGAATGGGTTGCTGCATGCAACGCCCGCAGACTGATCCGGTCGAGCGGCCGACACGATGCGGGTAATCGTCCTTGGCGCCGGTGTAGTCGGAGTAACGACGGCGTGGTACCTGTCGCAGGCGGGTCATACTGTATCGATTATCGATCAGGCGGGCCTCGTCGCCAGCGGTACCAGTTTTGCGAATGCCGGACAGCTTTCCTACAGCTTCACCGATGCGCTGGCGAGACCGGGATTCCTCAGCAAACTCCCTGCGCTGATGCGCAATCGCGACCTGGCCATCCGCTTTCAGGTCCGGCCTGGCCGGGACTTCATGCAATGGGGCCTCGGTTTCCTGCGTCAATGTACGCCTGCTCGTTCGCGCGAGAATACTGTCGCCGTACTGCAGCTCGCGATGCGCTCATCGAAGCTTATGGACGAACTGTTGAAGGAGGTGCCGCTGGAGTTTTCGTTCAGGGCGGCGGGGAAACTCGTTCTATTGTCGAGCGACAAGGAACTGCTGGCTGCTCGGAGGTCCGCAAAACTGAAGCAACAGCATGGCTGCCTGACGGAGATACTTACACCGCAGGAAGCACTGCGGGTCGAGCCCACCCTGGCGTACCTGCAAAACGACATAAAAGGCGCAATCTGGTCCGCAGGCGATCAGGTGGGCGATGCGCATGCTTTTACAGCAAATCTCGCTGCGTGGATGGAGCACAACGCCCCGGTGACATGTCGGCTAGGCGAGAAAGTGACCGCGATACGTACCAGCAAACGCACGGTAACAGGCGTCGCCACCAGCAAAGGCGAACATGATGCCGATGCGGTGGTTGTCAGTCTTGGCTGTGGCAGCACGGCGCTGCTGCGTCGGCTCCGCATCCCTGCAAACATCTGGCCGGTGAGGGGCTACAGCCTTACATTGCCGCCTGGCGAGCAAGCGCCGTCGACCAGCATCTCACACACCCGGCATCGCATGGTATTCAGCCGCATCGGCCAGCAGATGCGCATCGCCGGCTTTGCGGATTTTGTCGATGGGCATTCGCTCGACGACCCGGCAAGAGTCAACACGTTGCTGGAGTTGGCGAGACGAATCGCACCAGCGGCAGCACAGTATGATGCCAGCGACGTGCAAGCCTGGGGAGCCTATCGACCGATGACGCCGGACAGCCGACCGCTGGTCGGACCGACCCGGGTCAAAGGGCTGTACCTCAATACCGGGCACGGCATGCTCGGCTGGACGCTCGCGTGTGCCACCGGCCATGCGGTGGCAGAGGCAATCGGCGCGGCATGATCCACACCCACGCCTGACTATTGCCGGTAGGAGCCCGTGCTACGGGCGATACAAACCGCGTGCTGGCATCGTTACGATGATCGCCCGTGATACGGGCTCCTACACCAGCAACTTCAATTCTCCAGCATCGGAAATCTTTCCGCGATCCGGTCACCCGTGAATTTCGCCACCCAGCCTTGCGGATTGTTGAACAGGCGGATTGCGGTAAACGACGGATTGGGGCCCATATCGAACCAGTGCCGTGTGTTTGCCGGCACTGAAATCAGGTCGTCCTTTTCGCACAGCATGGAAAAGATACGATTATTCGCGTGAATAACGAACAGGCCCTGTCCGCGAACGAAGAATCGCACTTCGTCTTCCCCGTGGGTGTGTTCGTCCAGGAACTTGCGACGAAACGAGTCCTTGTCCGGGTGCCGCGGATGCATGCTGACGACATCGAATGTCTGGTAACCGCGCTCGGCGATCAGGCGGTCGATCTCGTCGCGATACGCTGCGATGATCGAATCGTTGTCTGCGTCGTCCGCGAGATCGTGTGCGGCACGCCAACGCTCGAAGCGGATGCCCGCACTGGCAAGTTCCCCGGTAATGCGGGCGGCATCGCTTGTATCGACAATGGCTGTTGCCGGCTGATCTTCGTTGTAGACGGTCAGGTGACTCATCGGTGACTCATTGATGACTTATGTGCGACTCATGGGGGCGTGAAATGTGAACGCCTGGCAATCCGAGTCTAAAAGATTATGCCGTCGAAATCATGCACGCACGCATACTGTCCGCTGCCGATAAAACCATTCCGCGCTACCAGAATCGTGCGCATTCCTGCCGAGGTGGCAGCAGCCAGTTCTTCGGGCACGTCGGACAGAAACAGTACGTCGTCGGCCGGCAGGGCAATGGCCTGCAGGATGGCGGCGTAGGCCGCCGGCTCACGCTTGTGGCCGATGCGTGTATCGAAATAGCCTTTGAACAGCGGCCGCAGATCACCGGCGTCGCTGTTGCCGAACAGTAGTTGCTGTGCCTTTACCGAGCCGCTTGAATACACATAAAGTGCGATTCCGGCGTCATGCCACTCACGAAGACGGCGCACGGCATCTTCGTACACATGTCCGGTGAAGTCGCCGCTTTGGTAACCATGCTCCCAAACCAAGCCTTGCAACGCTTTCAGTGGCGTCGCCTTGCGGTCCTCGACTATCCAGCGTAACAACGTGGCAATACGCTGTTCGATGCCGTCGGCAGTTGCGCCGCTTTCCACGTCCACCTGGCGCAGCAACCGGGCAATACCGGGTTCATGCTGGTGCTGGCGCAGAAAATCCGGCAGCGCCTTGCGTGCATAGGGGAAAAGCACTTGATGTACAAACTCGATCGAACTGGTTGTGCCCTCGATATCGGTGACAATGGCTGTCGGCCTGTTCATTGCCTTGCCAGCCGTTCCTGCCAAATGCAACCCAACAAAAACTCGAGGCCCTCTACATGCCGCTGCGCTGCGGCGAGATCCTTGCCCCAGGCGTACATGCCGTGACCGCGTACCAGGAAGCCGGGGACAGCCAGCGAATCGTCTTTCAATTGCCGGTCGACAGCTGCTGCTAACGCCTGCATGTCCTGGCTGTTGTCGAAAACTGCGATGGCGAGCGGCACATCGTGCGAACGCACTCCATCGAAGGCTTTTTGCATTTCGAATCCGCGCAGTGGAAGGCTCGAGTTCGATGCGCGCGATAATACCGTCGTGGTCACCGAGTGCGTGTGAAGCACCGCCCGTATGGCCGGGTCATGACGATACAGGCAGGTGTGCAGGGGTGTTTCCGCGGAGGGATGCAGGGTCGGGTCAGCGGGCACGCCGTCGAGATTGCAGATCATCAGGTCTTCGTGCGACAACCGCGCCTTGTCGGTTCCCGATCGGGTGATAAGACAGCGACCGGCATCGACGCGCACAGAAAAATTTCCGCTCGTGGCAAGGCACCACTGCCGTTCACCGAACAGCCGTCCGAGTCGACACAGTTCGTCAGCTTTCTTGCCGACTTCCGCAGTATCGTTCATTCAATCGAGATCCGACGGCTGCAACGGCGACGACAACAGGCCTGAAAAGCGTTGCCATCGCTCTGCGTGCGAAGATGAGTCACGCTCTATGTAATCGCGTACGAGGTCTTCGCCGAGATTGTAATTAATGACATAGCTGCGGTAAGTATCAAAAAAATCTACGCGCTGGCGAGCGCGCTCGGGAGACGAAAGCGTATAGTCAGCCAGCCATTGTGCTGCCGCTTCGCGATCAATATCACCGTTGAGATAATCTCTGGCCGCTTCGTTTCCCGCATAGCCCAGCTGTTCCAGAAACGCCTGCAATGCGTAATAACGTTCGGCGTCCGTGGCATCCAGTCCCGCCAGCGGAAACAGGACGCGCTTTTCGAACTCTATGCGCTCGTCGCCGGGAAACGCCAGCTGAATGCCGTAGTTGCCGCTGCCTTCTGCAATGAGCGACTGCGGGCTGAACAGCGGATACAGTGAGAACTCGCTCCAGCCTTTTGCCTCGACAAGATCGCGCTCGATCAGCGTGTTATAGGTGTGGTGCCCCGGATAGCCTTCGTGACAGCCGAGGTCAACGGCGCGGTGGATGAATATCGGCAAGCCCGTGTTGATCTGAATCAGGCTTTGCGCATTGCCCTCGTACCAGTTGTAGCCTGACCAGGGCTTGTCGCTCACGTACTCGAGACGAAAGGCTTCGTTCTCCGGTAACTCGATATGCTCGAGCGTACGTCGCCGACACTCGGCAATTGCCGCATCGAAAACATCTGAAATTCGATCGGCCGGAATGATGAAGCGGCTCTGAAAATCATTGACACGTTCGGAAAGATCGCCGCCGCCCGGTAGCAGCTCGTCGATCCTCTCGAGAATTTCGACGAAATGCGCCGCATCGTAATCAGGCGCCGCCGCACCGAACAGCCGTCGCGATTCTTCATCGAACGAAACCGTTTGACCCTGGTTGATTTCTATTCGGGTCATCAGGGAGCGCAGCCGGCCGAGCAAACTGGCAATGCGCATGGCCTCCCCGGACTCTTCCTCAGCGTCCGGCCAGTTGTAGAGCCGCTCGGCCATTACGGCGGCCCGATCGTGAATGGCGGCCAGCGACAGGCGCTTCTCCTTCGCGGCCTGCTCGAGTTCCTGCGGACCGAACCAGGCGTCGACATGGTTGTCGTCATGCAGCCCCATAGCGAGTTCCAGCACAAGGTAATCGCGTGCGACTGCGTCGAGGTTGCTACGTTCGGCTGGCGCCTGCGGTTGGCAGGCCCCGAGGGCGAGGCCGGCGACAGCGACAAGCTGTGTATATCTCATGTAAACGTTCCTGTCGGATCAGACTGGAGAGAATACCAGTCCTTGACGTGGCTTTTGCAAACCACAAACCTGTTACGATAAATGCTGGCCAAGCGAGGAAATCTTCGCCCCCCGGGCAAGCACTTCGATGCACAAAGATACGCTGCAATGGTTGGTACCTGTACTGCTCGCTGTCGGCGTCGCGTTGTCACTGTGGTTTTACTGGGCGTCGACGAATCGCGGCAGCGACGCGACGCCTGCTTTGCCGGAAGAAGCTGTCCCTGAACCTGCAGCAACGACGGAACCGCTGTACCCGTTGCGCGATCCCGGCGAAATGAGCGTTCAGAGGCCGGCGCTGCAGCCGCTTCCACCATTAAACCAGAGTGACGAGTTTCTTGAACTCGAACTACGCGACCTGTTTGGCGAAACCCTGACATCGTTGCTGGTCGATTCGCGGCTCATCGAGCGCATCGTCGCAACCGTCGACAGTTTGCCGCGTGAGCATGTTGCAGAGCGCATCCGCCCGATTGGCAGCATCGACGGCACGTTTCTGGCGAGCGGCCAGGACGACAGCGGGGAACTGACACTGGATCCGGAGAATTACGCGCGTTACGATGCGCTCGTGGCGCAGCTGGTAAATGCAGATTCCGCCCGGATCGCCGAAATGTATCGCCGCTTTTACCCGTTGCTGCAAAAGGCCTACGTTGAGCTCGGCTATCCCGACGGTTACTTCAACGATCGGGCAGTCGAGGTTATCGACCACCTGCTGGAAGCGCCGGAAATTGCCGAGCCGCCGGCACTGGTTCGGCCGAACGTGTTGTTCGAGTACGCCGATCCGGAGTTGGAAAAGCTGTCGAGCGGCCAGAAGCTCTTGTTACGCATGGGCTCCAAGCATGCTGCCGAGGTCAAGCAAAAGCTGCGCGAGCTACGCACCTTGATCGTCTAGCCAGGCTTCCAGGATCTTCCGCAGTTCAAATTGCCAATCGAATCGTTCCCGCGTTGGCAGGCTGAGGAAAATGTCAATGATGAAAATGCACACACCGGTTTCGATTTTGCTCGCCGTTTGCACAGCAATTCTTGCCGTTCCCGGCTGTGCCACTGTGGATAGCAGCGTGCTGCCCGACGTTCCAACAGGTGTTCAGGCGATTTCCCTGCTCGGCAAACCGCTCGTATCGCCGCAGGCAGTTGCGGACACACTGGATAAGCTGCAAGCGGCAAAGATGGACTATGACCGCGACCCTGCGGATGCCGACAACATCATCTGGTACGGACGCCGAATCGCCTACGCCGGCGACTATCGCGAAGCCATTCGCGTATTCACCCTGGGCATCCAGCAGCATCCGGACGACGCCCGCATGTATCGACACCGCGGCCATCGCTACATTTCCATTCGCGAGTTCGATCGCGCAATCCGGGATCTCGAGCAGGCCGCAAGCCTGATCGCGGGAACCGAAGACGAAATCGAGCCCGACGGATTGCCGAACGCGCAGAACATTCCGATCAGTACGCTGCACAGCAATATCTGGTATCACCTGGGCCTTGCCTACTATCTGCAACACGACTGGAACAACGCATGGCGTGCTTTCCAGGCCGGGTTTGAAATCGGCGGCAACGATGACAATCAGGTGTCGACCACCCACTGGCGTTATATGATCCTCCGGCGGCAAGGCAAACCCGAACCTGCAGCTCGGGTTCTCGATGACATCAGTGCCGACATGCAAGTGATCGAGAACGATGTCTATCACCGCCTGTGTCTCTTTTACAAAGGCGAGGTGCCCCTCGAAGAAATGCTGGCTGACGATCCGGACAGCCCTACCGGCGCTGCCGGCGACTACGGTGTCGCCAACTGGTTCTGGTACAACGGTGACGAAGCCGAAGCTGTGAGGCGTCTCGAAGCGCTGGCAGCAAGCGACGGCTGGGCGGCGTTCGGGGTGATTGCCGCGGAGGCGGATCTTGCTGCTTTCTAGGGCCAACGGCGAGTACTGCGGCGATGTCGCGCGATTCGGTCTTGGCCGGCGGGTGCCCCTTGACGCAATGGCTCCCTTCGGCCCGCTTTATTTGCGCCAAAGGACACCCCCGGCCAAGGCCCTAGGCGGTGGTTGGTCGTTCAGCGGCGACGTGCTACTTCGCGGTATACGACCGTGAGACCGCTGGCGATGATCAGCAGGCCGCCGACCACCACCCAGCGGTCCGGGACCTCGTTCCAGATCAGGTAACCGGCGACGGCACCGCCTATCAGTGCGAGGTACTCGAACGGGGCGAGAAGGGCAGGTGATGCGCGCCGATAGCCGCCAACGATGCCAACCCACGCAGCGGCAGAACACAGGCCCGCAAGCGCAAACATGGCCCAGTCCGCGGGAGGCGGGGCCCGGTAATCATCGGCAACGAAAAATGCAGACACGATCAACGGTCCGCTGATCACATAGACGGACAACGCAAGACTGCTTTCGGTATCGGCCAGCTTGCGGGCCGTCAGTGCCAGTCCCGCGTAACAGATCGCGGCCGCCAGCACCGCCAGTGCAGCCGGTGTCACCATACCCGTACCTGGCCGCAACACGATCAGCACGCCGATGAATCCAGCGTTCACAGCCAGCCAGCGGTACATCCCGACCTTCTCGCCGAGCACCGGACCGGACAATGCCGTCAGGATGAGCGGCGCCGTGAAAGCGAGAGTCAGGGCGTTGACCAGCGGCATTTTCGCCAGCCCGTAGAAAAAGCCGAACATCGCTCCGGTCGCGAGTGCCGTACGAAGGAGGTGCCAAGGCCACTTGCGGGTGACGAGGCTTTTACTGCCCCCGTACCAACGCGCGATCAATATGAAGACCGCCAGGCCAAACAGGCTTCTCAACAAAACGAACTGGGACAACGCGTAGTCGGCCAACAACCACTTGGCGCAAAGGTCGAGACACAGTCCCGCTACGACCCCGAACAGCAAGTACGCCATAGCCGGGCCCGGTGCTGCATCCGATACCGCCGTCAACTGCAATTTAGCGGCAGTCTCGCTTTCCGGTAGACCGGGCATCGTCCCTGACACGTAGGATCCTCGTTCAGGCTCCGTTCACAAAAACGGTAGCGATTCAGCAGCGATTCATGGTTATTGGCTTTAAATGACACTTACCCGAAAACGAATTTCCGCGAATTGTGCGGGAGGGGTTGTCAAAATGTCCACCGAAGCGACTTCCAAAAAGGTAATAAACCACCTGATGACCGGTTTTGCCGCTGTTCTCGTTACAGCCGGCCTCGCAGTGGCAAGCGATGTTCCTGATGACGAGACGCGACACTCGACGTCGCGGCAACATACAGACGGTGGACGCGACTCGTCGACAGCGCAAACGACGACGGAAGATCGCTATGCACCGCTCGTAATCTCGGGTGAGCGCTCGAAGCCCGGCGAGGTCACAGGACACGACAAGTTGTCCGGGAATTCAGCCGTTGCGCAGAATGTCAACAACGACTTCTGGATTTACTACGCCGATGTGCAATTGTTTAACGACGATGACCACGACGGTTACTATCACGGTATCGACGTACTCCTTGATGCCGACACAATCTACGAGGTTGCCGATGTTTACGCCGTGCTGTATCTGAGCTACGAAGGGGGTCCGTGGAACGAGTACGCGGTCACCGACACGTTCGCGATCTTCGGTGCAACCAGTGACGACGAGTACGTGGTCGTTACCGAACTCAAGACCGGTTACCCCCGCGGCAGTTACGACCTGCTGATCGACCTCTACGATACCTACGATGGGCAGCTTGTTGCCAGCTACGGGCCCGCCGATACCTCGGCTCTGGCCAACCTGCCGCTTGAGGACTTCCAGCGGGACGATCCAGGTGGCGGCGATACGGTGGTAGTGGTCGAAGACGGTGGTGGAGCGCTCGACGCGTGGACTCTTATCGCAGGCTGGTTGTACGTGCTGGCAGTGTACCTGGTGCGGCGCCGGCAGCGCTTGGACTAGTACAGGGCATCAATTGCTGTTGGAGCGCGCGATGCGCGCGAATGCGCAAGCGCCGAACCTATTCAAATTCGCGCGCATGTCGCGCTCAAACAGCCATTAACCACCAGCCGCTTGCGTTG